>JAJZRV010000046.1 GCA_021850135.1 Pseudomonadota bacterium | reverse complement strand
TTCCGATCTCTGCTCCTGGTCCCCGTGGTGCTGTTCTATCTGCTCAAGGACTGGAGCCGTCTCGTCGCCCTCGCCTTCGCCGCGGTGCCGCTCCGCCATCGCGCCCTGGTGGCCAGCCTCGCGCAGGAAATCGACGCAGTGCTGGGCCAGTTTCTGCGCGGGCAACTGGTGGTCATGGCCGTCATGGCCGCCCTCTACGCCACCGGCCTGCACCTCGTGGGGCTGGACTCGGGCGTCGCCATCGGCATCACCACCGGACTTCTGGTGTTCATTCCCTACGTGGGCGTGTTTACCGGCCTCGTCCTGGCGCTGCTGGCTGCCATCATCCAGGGACCGGGCTACGACCTCCTGATGCCGGTGCTGGGCGTGTTCGCCCTGGGGCATGTGCTGGAAGGCACACTCATCACGCCGCGCCTCGTGGGCGAGCGCATCGGCCTGCATCCGGTGATGGTGATTTTCGCCCTGCTGGCCTTTGGCAAGCTCCTGGGATTTTTCGGCGTCGTCATCGCCCTGCCTGCCTCGGCAGTGCTGCGCGTGGCGCTAAGCCGCCTCGACCACGCCTTCCTGCAGGACGACGAGCCCACCTGATGCGTCAGCTGATTCTCGACATCACGCCGGGGGGGCCGCCGCGCCTGGAAGACTTCGTGACCGGCCGCAACGCCGAAGTAGTCCAGACCCTGCAGCAATGGGTCCGCGGCGAAGGCACGGAGCGCTTCGTGTATTTGTGGGGCGAGCCCGGTGCCGGCAAATCCCATCTGCTGCAAGCGCTCTGCCCCACCCGTTACGTGGCCTGTGCGCCGGACACCCGCTTTCTGCCCGACCCCGACCCGCTGCTGCTGGTGGACGATGTGGATCGCCTGTCGCCGGAGGGTGCCGTTTCGCTGTTTCACCGCTACAACGAGCGGCGCGACGAAGGCGGCCGGCTGCTGGTCAGCGGCCCCTGCCCGCCCGCCCAGCTGGCCCTGCTGCCCGACCTTGCCACCCGGCTGGGCTGGGGCCTCGTGTTGCGCGTGCACGCCCTCGACGACCCTGAAAAAATGGCTGCGCTGCAAACGCGCGCTGCGCACATGGGGGTGAGCCTGCCTCAGGAGGCGGCCCGCTACATCCTGACCCACTGGACGCGCGACACTGCCTCCCTGTTTGCCCTGATGCAGGAACTCAACCGTTGGTCCCTCTCAGCCCACCGGGCCATCATTACCATCCCGCTGATCCGGGATGCGCTGGCCTCCCTTCAACCTCGTTCTTCCGGAATGTGATGCGACTGGCTCTTTTTGATCTCGACAATACCCTGCTGTCCGGCGACAGCGATTTTGAATGGGGGCTTTTTCTGGCGGCCCAAGGCGTGCACGATCGTGAAGCCTATGAAGCACAGAACCTGGCCTTCTACGAAGAATACAAGGCCGGCACCCTGGACATTCATCGTTTCCTGCAATTTCAGCTGGGGCCGCTGGGCCGCCACAGCCGTGCCGAGCTGGACCGCTGGCATGCCCAGTTCATGCAGGAGCGCATCCTGCCGCTGATCACCGAAAAGGCCCGCCAGCTGGTGCGCGAAGAACAGGCCCGCGCCGATCTCGTGGCCATCGTCACGGCCACCAATCGCTTTGTGACCGGGCCCATCGCCGCCGCCTTCGGCATCGAACATCTGGTGGCCACCGAGCCCGAAACCGGCCCCGACGGCCAGTTCACCGGCAAGGCATGCGGTCTGCCCTGTTTTCGCGAAGGCAAGATCGCCTGCGTGGACGCCTGGCTGCACCGCCTGGGACAGCGCTGGTCCGATTTCGACACGACGGTGTTCTACAGCGATTCCCTCAACGACCTGCCCCTGCTGGGGCGCGTGTCCCACCCGGTTGCCGTCAACCCCGACGACACCCTGCGCGCCCACGCCCGCGCGGCAGACTGGCCCATCCTCGAACTGCACTCCTGACATGATTCGAAACTTCATCAAAAAAGTATTGCGGCGCAGCCCCGATGTGCCGGTTGGAAAATTGCGCGTCGTGCCCGCCAGCCAGCACGGCATCCATCCTGACGCCATCAGCCCGTGCGCGTTGCGCGTCACCAAGACCCTGCAGGAAGCGGGCTTCAAGGCCTACATCGTGGGCGGCGCAGTGCGCGACCTCCTGGTGGGCAACGAGCCCAAGGATTTCGACGTGGCCACCGACGCCACGCCGGATCAGGTGCGTCGCCTCATCCGGCGCTCGCGCGTCATCGGCCGCCGCTTCCAGATCGTGCATGCCATGTGCCATGACGAGGTGGTGGAGGTCACCACCTTTCGCGGTTCCGCGCGCGAGGACGACCGTCAGCAAACCGATGAACACGGCCGCCTCACGCGCGACAACGTCTTTGGCAGCATCGAGGAGGATGCCGCGCGGCGCGACTTCACGGTCAATGCCCTGTACTACGACCCCATCCGGAACGAAGTCCTGGATTATTTCCACGGCGTGGCCGACGTCCACGCCAAGCGCCTGACCATGATTGGCGATCCGGCCACGCGCTATCGCGAGGATCCGGTGCGCATGCTGCGCGCCGTGCGCTTTTCGGCAAAGCTCGGCCTGAAGCTCGACCCGGCCACCCAGGCACCGATCCGGGAGCTGGCGGATTTGCTGCTCAACGTGCCCGAATCGCGCCTGTTCGACGAAATCCTCAAGCTGCTGCTCTCAGGGCATGCCCACGCCTGCGTGGCGCGCCTGCGCGCCGAGGGCCTGCACCATGACCTGCTGCCGCTGCTCGACCTCATCCTCGACCAGCCGCAGGGCGAAAAATTCATCCGCCAGTCCCTGGAAAACACCGACCGCCGGGTCAGCGAAGACAAACCCGTCTCGCCCGGCTTCCTGTTTGCCACCCTGCTGTGGCACCCGGTGCTGGACGCCTGGAAAAAACGCCAGGCCGCCGGCGAGCGCCCCATGCCGGCGCTCTTCGAGGCCATGTCCGACATCCTCGAAACCCAGCGCAGGAAGCTGGCCATCCCGCGCCGTTACGATGCGGTCATGAAGGAGATCTGGAGCCTGCAGCCGCGCTTTGAACAGCGTTCGGGACAGCGCCCCTTCCGCCTGCTGGAACATCCGCGCTTTCGCGCCGCCTACGATTTCATGCTGCTGCGCGCCGACAGCGGCGAGATCGACGAGTCCATTGCCGACTGGTGGACCGATTTTCAGCAGGTGGGCCTGGAAGAGCGCGAAGCCATGTTGATCGCCGAAGAAAAACCCAAACGCAGCCGCCGCCGGGGGCGTCGATGAGCAGCACGGCCTACATCGGGCTGGGCGGCAACCTGCAGGATCCCGAAGGGCACCTCGCGCAGGGCTTTGCCGAGCTTGCGGCCCTGCCGCACAGCCGCCTGACCGGGCGTTCGCGCCTGTACCGCAGCGCGCCCATGGGTTATCTCGACCAGCCCGACTTCGTCAACGCCGTGGCCCGCATCAGCACCGACCTCCCCCCCGAGGCCCTGCTCGATGCCCTGCTCGCCATCGAGGCACGCCACGGGCGGCGGCGCGAGTTTCCCAATGCGCCGCGCACGCTCGACCTCGACATCCTGATGTATGACGCGCAGCAGATTGCCACGCCGCGCCTGACCCTGCCCCATCCGCGCATGGGCAGCCGCGCCTTTGTCCTGCGCCCGCTCCAGGAGCTCGCCCCCGACCTCGAGATTCCCGGTCAGGGCACGCTCACGACGCTGCTCGCGCAATGCGCCGACCAGCGCGTCACCCCGCTGGAAGAGGATCCGCCCTCATGACCCTTGCCGAAAAATATCGATACATCGTGGTGGAAGGCCCCATCGCCGTGGGCAAGACGAGCCTCGCGCGGCTCCTGGCCAGCCGTCTGTCGGCGCAGCTGATGCTGGAGGACGCCCAGTCCAACCCCTTTCTGGAACGCTTTTACCGCAGCCCGGAACGCTTTGCCTTCGCCACCCAGATGTTCTTCCTGTTCCAGCGCGCCCTGCAGGCGGGTGAGCTCAAGCAGCGTGACCTCTTCGACAGCCCCACGGTGGCAGACTTTCTGCTGGACAAGGACGTGCTCTTTGCGCGCATGAATCTTGCCGATGACGAATTCGACCTGTACCAGCGCATGTACCATTTCCTGCAACCGCGCACGGCGATGCCCGACCTCGTCATCTATCTGCAGGCGCCAGCCGAGGTGCTGATCGAGCGGGTGAGGCGACGCGGCTGGAACGTGGAACGTCCCATCTCGGAGCGCTACCTGCGGGAGGTGGCCGACATGTACGCGGAATATTTCCACAATTACGACGCCTCGCCGCTGCTCATCGTCAACAGCGAAAACCTGAATTTTGTGGACCAACCGAAGGACTTCGACTTGCTGCTGGAGCGCATCGGAAATTTGCGCAGCCGCCGGGAGTTCTTCAATCGCGGTTAGGCATGAGACAATTCGCCTGTTACCGACTTTGAGTTTTGGGAGCATTCATGGATGTTATTCACTCCGTGGCCGAGTTGCGCGCACGGTTGTATAACGAGCGGCAGGTGGCCCTCGTGCCCACCATGGGAAACCTGCACGACGGGCACATTGACCTGATCCAGCTGGCCAAACCCCATGCGGCCTGTCTCGTGGCCAGCATCTTCGTCAACCGCCTGCAATTTGGCCCCAACGAAGACTTCGAGCGCTATCCCCGCACGCTGGCCGCCGACTGCGAACGCCTGGCCCAGGCGGGTTGCAACGTGGTATTTGCGCCCGACGAACAGGAGGTCTATCCTGAACCCCAGGAATATACGGTAGACCCTTCCGGCATCCAGAACATCCTGGAAGGCGCCTTCCGGCCGGGGCATTTTCGGGGTGTGGCCACTGTGGTCCTCAAGCTGTTCAACATGGTGCAACCCCAGATCGCCATCTTCGGCAAAAAGGACTACCAGCAATACCTGGTGTTGCGCGAAATGGTGAAACAACTGGCCTTGCCCATCGAAATCATCCCGGCGGAAACGGTGCGCGCACCCGACGGCCTGGCCCTGAGTTCGCGCAACATGTACTTGAGCCCGCTGGAACGCGTCGAGGCCATTGCCCTGTACCATCGCATCAACACCATTCGTCAGGCGCTGCAGGCGGGGCGTCGCGATTTTGCGGCACTGGAAACCGAGGCCATGGCCGCACTCGATGCGCGCGGCTGGCAAACCGATTACATCGCCATCCGGCGCCAGTCCGATCTGCTGGAACCGGATGCGCACGCGCGCGCCCTGGTGGTGCTGGCCGCGGCGCGCCTGGGAAAAACCCGATTGATCGACAACCTGGAAGTGGATCTGTCCTGAAGCTCAACCGCGGGGAGGAAAGCCATGGAAGCTGCATCCGTTCGAGACCGCATCGCCTGTCTGCAAACCGAACACCGTACCCTGGATGAAACTATCCTCAAAAAAATCCGGAATGCCCAACCCGACCAGATCGAACTGCAACGCCTCAAGAAGCGCAAACTTCAGTTGAAGGACCAGATCGCCGCACTGCAGGCCAGTCTCGTCCCCGACATCTCCGCCTGAGTTCTACAGCCGCTCCGTCACCCAGGCCGCCACCGACGCCAGCGCCTGCGGCAGCCCGGCCGGGTCGGTGCCGCCCGCCTGGGCCATGTCCGGGCGTCCGCCGCCTTTGCCGCCCACCTGCTGCGCCACGAAGTTGACGAGTTCGCCCGCTTTGACGCGCGCCGTGAGGTCGGGGGTGACGCCTGCGATCAGGCTGACCTTGCCCTCGCTGTCCGAGCCCAGCACGATCACCGCCGAAGGCAGACGCCCCTTGAGGGCATCCAGGGTCTCGCGCAGGGTCTTGGCATCGGCCCCGGGCAGGCGCACGGAGAGCAGCTGGACGCCGTCGCGCAGGGCCACGGCCTGATGGATGAGGTCGGCGCTTTCGCTCACCGCCATTTTGGATTTGAGGCGGTCGAGCTCGCGCTCCAGGGCGCGCACGTTTTCCAGCACGTGCGAGAGCTTGGCCACGACTTCCTGCGGCTGGGCCTTGAGGCGCTGCGCCACCTCGGCCAGCTGGTCCTGTTCGCGATGGGTCCACTCCAGGGCGCCCGCGCCCGTCACCGCCTCGATGCGGCGCACGCCGGAGGCCACCCCGGATTCGCCCACGATGCGGAACAAGCCGATGTCGCCCGAGCGATGGACATGCGTGCCGCCGCACAGTTCGGTGGAGAAATCGCCCATGCCCACCACCCGAACCTCGTCCCCGTACTTTTCTCCAAACAGCGCCATGGCGCCTTTCTTGACGGCATCGTCGTATTTCATGATGCGCACTTCCACCGGATGGTTGCGGCGGATTTCCTGATTGACGAGATCCTCGATGGCGCGCAGCTCCGCTTCCGTCACGGGCTTGTCGTGCGAAAAATCGAAACGGGTCTTGAAGGGATCCACCAGCGACCCCTTCTGGGCTACGTGGTGGCCCAGCACGGTGCGCAGCGCCGCGTGCAGGAGATGGGTGGCCGAGTGGTTCCAGGCAGCGCGCTGGCGCGCGCCGGTGTCCACGTGGGCATCCGCCGTGTCACCCACGTTGATGCGGCCGGTCTGCACCCGCCCGTGGTGGCCGAACACGCCAGCCTGGATTTTTTGCGTATCGGCCACCGCAAAGGTGCCGTGCGAGGTGGCGAGTTCGCCGCGGTCGCCCACCTGTCCGCCCGACTCGGCGTAGAACGGGGTGCGGTCCAGCACCACCACGCCGGACTGGCCGGCATCGAGGGAAGGCACGGCCACGCCGTCGTGATAGAGCGCCACGATGCGGCCTTCCAGATGGAGGGTGTCGTATCCCAGAAACTCGGTGGCCTCCCCGCGGTATTCCACGGCACCTTGCGCCGTGAATTTGGAGGCGGCCCGCGCCCGCTCGCGCTGCTGCTCCATGGCGCGCTCAAAGCCCGCCAGGTCCACGGCCACACCGCGCTCGCGCGCGATGTCGGCGGTCAGGTCCACGGGAAAGCCGTAGGTGTCGTACAGGCGAAACACGGTCTCGCCATCCAGCATGCGATCTTCCTGGTGGAGCGCCGCTTCCAGCACCACCATGCCGTTTTCCAGGGTTTCGGCAAAGCGCTCCTCTTCCTGGCGCAACACGCCGGTCACGCTTTCCTGGGCCGCCACGAGTTCGGGATAGGCCTCTCCCATCACCGCGGCCAGGTCGGCCACCAGCTTGTGGAAGAAGGGCTGGTTCTGGCCCAGCTTGTAGCCGTGCCGGATGGCGCGCCGAATGATCCGGCGCAGCACATAGCCGCGCCCCTCGTTGCTGGGAATGACGCCATCCACGATGAGGAAGGCGCAGGCCCGGATGTGGTCGGCGATGACCTTGAGGGAATTGCTGGACAGGTCCTGCACGCCGGTATGGCGCGCCGCGGCGGCGATGAGCGCCTGGAACAGGTCGATCTCGTAGTTGCTGTGCACGTGCTGCATGATGGCCGAGATGCGCTCCAGCCCCATGCCGGTGTCCACCGAGGGCTTGGGCAGGGGGTGCAGTTTGCCCGTCTCGTCGCGGTTGAACTGCATGAACACGAGATTCCATATCTCGATGTAACGATCGCCGTCCGCTTCGGGCGTGCCGGGCGGGCCGCCAGCCACTTCGGGGCCATGGTCGTAAAAAATTTCGCTGCAGGGACCGCAGGGGCCAGTATCGCCCATCTGCCAGAAATTGTCCGCGGTGCTGATGCGGGTAAAGCGCTCGGGCGCCACGCCGATTTCCTTCAGCCAGATGTCGGCAGCTTCCTGATCGTCGTGATACACCGTGATCCACAGCTTTTCGGGCGGCAGGCCCAGTTCCTCGGTCAGGAACTGCCAGGCAAAGCGGATGGCATCGCGCTTGAAGTAGTCGCCAAAGCTGAAGTTGCCCAGCATCTCGAAAAAGGTGTGGTGGCGCGCGGTGTACCCCACGTTTTCAAGGTCGTTGTGTTTGCCCCCGGCGCGCACGCTGCGCTGGCTGCTGGTGGCGCGGGTGTAGGGGCGCTTGTCCTGGCCCAGAAACACGTCCTTGAACTGCACCATGCCGGAATTGGTGAACAACAGGGTGGGGTCGTTGGCCGGCACCAGCGGGCTGGACGGCACGATGGTGTGGCCGTGGCGGGCAAAGTATTGCAGGAACTTGTCGCGAATTTCGGCAGATTTCATGGGACGCCCTCAAACCCCGGCCGGGGCCTGGGCTGCATTAGTGTGAAATAACCGTGAATTCTACCAAAAGCAGCGCCAAAGGCTCCATCAATCGTCGTCGCGCAGGATCTTCTGGATGATGGCGAGGGAGAAGCCGCGGTTTTGCAAAAAGCGTCCCTGGCGGGCACGCTCCTCGGCATTGGTGGGGGGGTGGGGAAATTTTTTGCGCCACACGCTGCGCGCCGATTCCAGTTCGGCCTCACGTGCCGTCTCCAGCGTGGTACTGGCCAGTTCGGCCGGTACGCCGCGCTGCTGCAGCTCCTGGCGGATCTTGAGCAGGCCGTGGCGCCCGGTACGCGAGCGCAGGATGGCCTCGGCTGCACGCGCATCCGACAGCAGGCCCTCTGTGGTCAGGGCGTCGAGCAACACCTCGAGCGCCGCCTCGTCGTCGCAATGCACTGCCAGTTTTCTGGAGAGTTCCCGCCGGGTGTGCTCCCGGCGGGCCAACAGGGCCAGCGCACGCGACCGCAGGTCGAGGCCGGCCATGACGGGGTCAGTCTTCGTGCGCGGCGGCGAGTTCAGGCTCGGCCACCTTGAGGCCGCTCACGGCACGGATCTTGGCTTCGATTTCCTGCGCCACCTCGGGATGTTCCTTGAGGTACTCGCGCGCATTGTCCTTGCCCTGCCCGATCTTTTCGCCCTTGTACGCGTACCAGGCGCCCGACTTGTCGATCAGCTTGGCCAGCACGCCCAGCTCGATGATTTCGCCCTGGCGGGAAATGCCCTCGCCGTACAGGATGTCGAAATCGGCCACCCGGAACGGGGGCGCTACCTTGTTCTTGACCACCTTGACCCGGGTTTCGCTGCCGATGACTTCGTCGCCGCGCTTGATGGCGCCCACCCGCCGGATGTCGAGGCGCACCGAGGCGTAGAACTTGAGCGCGTTGCCGCCGGTGGTGGTTTCGGGGTTGCCGAACATGACGCCGATCTTGAGGCGGATCTGGTTGATGAAGACCACCAGGGCATTGGAGCGCTTGATGTTGCCGGTGAGCTTGCGCAGGGCCTGCGACATGAGGCGCGCATGCAGGCCCACGTGGGAGTCGCCCATCTCGCCTTCGATTTCGGCGCGCGGCGTGAGGGCGGCTACCGAGTCCACCACCACGATGTCCACCGACCCCGAACGCACCAGCATGTCGGCGATTTCAAGCGCCTGCTCGCCCGTGTCGGGCTGGGAGATGAGCAGGTCGGCCACGTTGACCCCAAGCTTCTGGGCATAGGCCGGGTCGAGCGCGTGCTCGGCATCGATGAAGGCCGCCACCCCGCCCTTCTTCTGCATTTCGGCAATGACCTGCAGGGTGAGCGTGGTTTTACCCGAAGATTCCGGGCCATAGATTTCGACGATGCGCCCGCGCGGCAGGCCGCCCACACCCAGCGCCAGATCGAGCCCCAGGGACCCGGTGGAGACGACGTCGAAGTCGCGCACGACCTCGGTTTCGCCCAACCGCATGACGGCCCCCTTGCCGAACTGCTTTTCGATCTGCGACAGCGCCGCAGCCAGTGCCTTGCTTTTATGGTCATCCATGACGTTGCGTCCTTCAAAATTCGATTCGGGATTATGATAGCGCCACCGGAATACTGCCGTTTCGAGAACAGTGACGGACCCGGCCTGTTTGAACCGTGTACTGTAATTATATACAGTATCCGGGAATTTACAAGGTTAGTCAGATAACAGGTGCAGCACGCCCTCCAGGGCCCGACGTACCGTGCGGGCCCGCACTTCATCACGGTCGCCATGAAACAACATGGTCTGCGCAACGGGGGCCGCGCCGCGCCGCTGCCAGGCCAGACACACCGTGCCCACGGGTTTCCCTGCCGAACCGCCCCCAGGGCCGGCGATGCCGCTGACCGCCACTGCAAGGTCCGCAGGGCTGCGCGCCAGCGCGCCCCCGGTCATGGCGCACACCACCGCTTCGCTGACGGCCCCCGCGCTGCGCAGCACCGCGGGATTCACCCCCAGCAGTTCCACCTTGCTGTCGTTGCTGTACACCACGAAACCCCGGTCAAACCAGGCCGAGCTGCCGGGAATGTCCGTCACGGCCGCGGCAATGCCGCCGCCGGTGCAGGACTCGGCGGTGACGAGGCGCAGCCCCAGCCGTTCCAGGGCCTCTCCCGTGCGCTGCGCGAGGGCGCGCGTCGTCTCAGACATGGAACACGCCGCGCAGGTGCCACACCGCCAGCATGGCATAGCCTGCAGCCAGGAGGTCATCCAGCATGATGCCAAAGCCGCCTTTCACGTGCCGGTCCACCCAGCCGATGGGAAAGGGTTTCCAGATGTCGAACAGGCGGAACACCACGAAGGCGCCCGCAAAACCCGTCAGCGAACGCGGCGCCACCAACAGCACCAGGGCAAAGGCCACCACTTCGTCCCACACGATGGACCCCGGGTCGCCGCCACCCAATGCAGGCGCCGTGCATTCGCACACCCACACGCCCAGCGCAAACAGTGCCAGCAGCGATGCCAGCTGGACCCACAGGGGCCCGAGGGAGATCAGCCAGAACAGGGGAAACCCCAGCAGGGTGCCCACCGTGCCCGGGGCGACGGGCGAGAGCCCGGTTCCGAAACCCATCGCGATCCAGCGCGTCCAGTGGCCCCGCATGAAAGCGGAAGTGGGCATCGGACTCATGGCGACCTGAAATGATCAAAGCCCTGCCAGGCCAGCGGCAGGGGTCGCCCGTGGGCGTCGCGCAGCACGCGCTCGCGCGCAGCCGTGATGGCGCCGATGCGGGTAACCGCAACGCCCGCCCGGGCTGCGGCCTGCTGAACCTGCGCGGCGCGTTCCGGCGCTGCGGTAAAGCACAGCTCGTAATCGTCGCCGCCGGAAAGCAGCAGGGCATCGGCCCCAGGCAGCGCGCGCCGTCGGCGCATCGCCGCCGAGCGGGGCAGGGTCTCGAGGTCGAGGACGGCCCCCACCCCGGAAGCCTCGAGGATGTGCCCCAGATCGGCCAGCAACCCGTCCGAGACGTCGATCGCGGCGTGTGCGAGTCCGCGCAGCGCCTGCCCCAGCGCGATCCGGGGCACGGGAATCTCGAGACGATCCAGGCAGAACTGCCGCTCATCGGGGGGCAGCGGCATCTCTTCCTGCAGGCATTGCAGTCCCAGTGCCGCATCGCCCAGCGTGCCCGAAACCCAGACGTCGTCGCCTGCCTGCGCGCCTGAGCGGCGCAGGGCCTGCAGCGGCGGGACTTCGCCCAGGATGGTCACGGAGATGGTCAGGGGCCCGGCCGTGGTGTCGCCGCCCACCCAGTCCACGCCGTGCTGCGCGAGCAGGCCATGGAACCCGGCGGAAAAACCGGCCACCCAGCGCTCGTCAGGCGTCGGCAGGGCGAGTCCCAGCGTCACCCAGCGGGGTGTGGCGCCCATGGCGGCGATGTCGGACAGGTTGACGGCCGCCGACTTGTGCCCCAGGCGGCGCGGGTCGGCGTCATTCATGAAATGGCGTCCCGCCACCAGCATGTCGGTGGATACCGCGAGTTCCTGCCCCGGCGTCAACGCCATCAGCGCACAGTCGTCGCCCACGCCGAGAATCGCGTGCGGCGTGGGCGTCGAGAAATAACGGCGGATGAGGTCGAATTCGCCGGGCATGTCAGCCCCTGCCGCGTGCGCGCGCGGCGATCTCCTCGGGGCGCTCCCGGGCTGCGAGATGGTCGAGCACCCCGTTGACGTATTTGTGGCCGTCGGTGCCGCCGAACATCTTTGCCAGCTCCACCGCCTCGTTGATGATGACGCGGAAGGGCGTTTCGGGATGGTGGCGAAGTTCGAAGGCGGCCACCCAGAGAATGGCGCGCTCGATGGGACTGACAGCCGCGGGCTCGCGGTCCAGGAAGGGACGCAGGCTCTCGTCCAGGGCGGCCGATTCGGCGATCACTGCGGGCAGCAGCTTGGCAAAGTAGGCCTGGTCGGCACGCGCAAAATGTTCCTGGGCCACGATGTGCCCCTGGATGGCCGCGGCTTCATGACCCGTCAGTTGCCATTGGTAGAGCCCCTGTACCAGCCCTTCGCGGGCGCGGCGACGCGCGGACTTCACAGTACCCCGCTCTTGATTTCGCGCAACAGGCGGGCCATTTCGATGGCGGCCAGGGCGCAGTCCTGCCCCTTGCTTTCGGCACGCGCAAAAGCCTGCGCATCGTTTTCCGTGGTCAGGACGCCATTGGCGACGGGCACGCCGGTGGCCAGTTGAACAGCAGCAATGCCCGCTGCGGACTGGTTGGACACCACCTCGAAGTGATAGGTGTCGCCGCGCACCACGCAGCCCAGGGCGATGAGCGCATCAAAGCGCCCGGTCTGGGCCAGCGCCTGCAGCGCCAGGGGCAACTCCAGCGCTCCGGGCACCCGCACCACGGGCATGTCGGCTTCCAGCACGCCGCGCGCCATCAGCATCTTGCCGGTGGCGGCGAGCAGCTGCTCGCCGATGGCCTCGTTGAAACGCGCCAGCGCAATGGCGATCTTGAGCCCCTTGCCATCACAGGAAATATCGGCCATGCCGGTATCCCAGTGCCTATTCGTCGGGTGTGACATAACCGGTAACCTCCAATCCAAAGCCTGCCATGCTGGGCATCTTGCGCAGGCGCGATAAAATTTTCATTTTCCCCACCCCGACGTCGTGCAGGATCTGGGCGCCCACGCCGTACAGGCGCGGATCCCATTTGCGTTCGGGGGGATGTTCGTCAATCGAGGCGTCAGCCCAGGCGATGAGATCCTGCGCCGTCTCGGCGCCATGCAGCAGCACCAGGACACCGGAGCCGGCGGCGGCGATTTTTTCCAGCGCCGTCTGGATGCGGAAGGAGTGCCGGCCGGCGCCATCGTCGAAAATATCCACCACGGAAAACGGCTCGTGAACCCGCACCAGGGTTTCCCGACCGGCCTCGATCTTGCCGTACACCAGGGCAAGATGGGTGCGGTTGGCCACCGCGTCGAAATACGCCACCACCTGGAATTCGCCGTACGGGGTAGTGAGCTGGCGCGTGGCAGCGCGCTCGATGAGTTTTTCGTTCTGGCTGCGATAGTGGATGAGGTCGGCAATGGTGCCCAGCTTCAGGCCGTGCTCGCGGGCAAACACCTTGAGGTCCGGCAGGCGCGCCATCTCGCCGTTGTCCTTGAGGATTTCGCAAATGACCGCTGCGGGCTCGAGCCCCGCAAGGTGCGCGAGGTCACAGCCGGCTTCGGTGTGTCCCGCGCGGATCAACACGCCGCCGCGGCGCGCCATCAGTGGAAAAATGTGGCCCGGCTGCACCAGATCAGACGGTTTCGCGTTCTTGGCCGCGGCCACCTGGATCGTGCGCGCACGGTCGGCCGCCGAAATACCAGTGGTCACACCCTCCGC
>JAJZRV010000003.1 GCA_021850135.1 Pseudomonadota bacterium | reverse complement strand
TCCGATCTTTATCGAGTAAGTAAGGAGCATCATGGCTACAGCGATCACGCATCAGAAAATCCGTATTCGCCTCAAGGCGTTCGACTATCGCCTCATCGATCAGTCAGCACTCGAGATCGTCGAAACCGCCAAGCGTACGGGTGCCGTGGTCAAGGGCCCCGTGCCCTTGCCCACCCGCATCGAACGCTTTGATGTGTTGCGTTCTCCGCACGTCAACAAGACATCGCGGGATCAGTTTGAAATTCGCACGCATCTGCGTCTGATGGACATCGTCGATCCAACCGACAAGACCGTTGATGCGCTGATGAAGCTGGATCTGCCAGCAGGCGTGGACGTGGAAATCAAGTTGTAATCCAGGTGTAAGGACGTCCCTCGAGGACGTCACAGGTAATGTAAGCCGATCAATTGGAATCGGCACCCGACCCAAGCCAATAATGGCGATGGCGGGCCAACAAACATAAGGAAAAAGGCAATGACTCTAGGACTCGTCGGCCGCAAAGTCGGCATGACGCGAGTGTTCACCGAAGACGGGGAAGCCATTCCGGTCACCGTCGTCGACGTGGGCGACAATCGCGTCACCCAGATCAAGAATCCTGCCACGGATGGTTATACCGCCGTTCAGGTCACCTACGGCGAGCGTCGCGCAAGCCGTGTGACCAAGGCGCAGGCAGGCCACCTGGCCAAGGCGGGCGTCACCGCCGGCACGCTGACGCGCGAGTTTCGCGTTACCCCGGAACAGGTGGCCAACATGGCTCCCGGCAGCACGATTGCCCTCGACGTGTTTCAGGTCGGGCAAAAAGTGGATGTAACCGGAACCACGCAAGGTAAGGGTTTTTCCGGAGCCATCAAACGTCACCATTTCAGCTCGAACCGCGCCAGCCACGGTAACTCGATTTCGCACAACAGCCCAGGCTCCATCGGTATGGCGCAGGATCCCGGCCGCGTATTCCCCGGGAAGCGCATGGCGGGTCATTTGGGTAACGTCCGACGCACGGCGCAGAGCCTCGAGATCGTCCGGATTGACAGTGAACGCAAGCTGCTCCTGATCAAAGGGGCGGTCCCAGGTTCCAAAGGCGGCCACGTGATCGTGCGGCCCGCAGCCAAAGGAGCGGCATAAATGGAACTGAAACTCATTGATGACAACGGTCAGACCAAGTCGACCGTCGCGGCATCCGACGATTTGTTCGGTCGCGAGTACAACGAACCGCTGGTGCACCAGCTCGTCGTGGCATTCCAGGCCAACGCAAGGCAAGGCACGCGCGCCCAGAAGGGTCGCAGCGAAGTAGCCAAATCCACGCGCAAACCCTGGCGCCAGAAGGGTACGGGTCGTGCCCGTGCCGGGATGGCCTCCAGCCCGCTGTGGCGCGGCGGCGGCAAGATTTTCCCGTCCAGCCCGGACGAGAATTTCTCGCACAAGATCAATCGCAAGATGTATCGCGCTGGCCTGTGCTCGATCCTGTCCCAGCTGGTACGCGAAGATCGCCTTGCCGTGGTGGAACAGCTCGAGCTGGATTCCCCCAAAACCAAAGTCCTGGCCGGAAAGATCAAGGGCATGGGCTATGACCGCGTGCTGATCATTACCGACAACCTGGACGACAACCTGTATCTGTCTTCCAGAAACCTGCCCAACGCACTGGTGCTGGAAGTGAACGAAACCGATCCGGTCAGCCTGATTCGCTTTCCGAAAGTGGTGCTGACCCTGGGTGCAGTCAAGAAATTCGAGGAGGTGCTGGCATGAGCGCTCTAACCAACGAAGCACGCCTGCTGCAAATCATCGAGGCGCCGGTCGTGTCGGAGAAGGGTACCTTCGTCGCCGACAAGTTCGAGCAGGTCATCTTCCGCGTGGTGCCAGATGCCACCAAGCCTGAAATCAAGGCTGCGGTCGAACACCTGTTCAAGGTGCAGGTCGAAAGCGTCCAGGTCGTCAACGTCAAGGGCAAGCACAAGCGCTCCGGACGTTTTGCCGGGAAGCGCAAGGACTGGAAGAAGGCATATGTCTGCCTGAAACCAGGTCAGGAAATCAATCTCGTCGCGGGGGAATAAGGCATGGCAATCATCAAGATGAAACCCACCTCCCCCGGCCGGCGTGGAGTGATTCGGGTCGTTAGTCCGGATCTGCACAAGGGTGCTCCGGTACAGGGGCTGCTGGAAAAGCAATCCAAGAAGGCGGGCCGCAACAACAATGGACACATCACCACGCGCCATCAGGGCGGTGGTCATCGTCAGCACTATCGTCTGGTGGATTTCCGTCGCAACAAGGACGGTATCGCAGCGGTGGTTGAGCGTCTGGAATACGATCCTAACCGGACCGCCAACCTTGCCCTGCTTTGCTACACCGACGGGGAGCGCCGGTACATCATTGCTCCCAAAGGGGTTGCCAAGGGCGCCCAGCTGATGAGCGGCATTGATGCGCCGATCAAACCGGGCAACTGCTTGCCGTTGCGCAACATTCCGGTGGGTAGCACCGTTCACTGCATCGAGATGCAGCCTGGCAAGGGCGCGCAATTGGCCCGTTCGGCCGGCACCTCGGTTCAGCTTCTGGCCCGCGAAGGGGCTTACGCCCAGTTGCGTCTGCGTTCCGGCGAAATTCGCCGGGTCCACGTGGACTGCCGGGCCACCATCGGCGAAGTGGGGAATGAAGAGCACAACCTGCGTTCCATCGGCAAGGCCGGCGCGCAACGTTGGCGCGGTATTCGTCCGACGGTTCGCGGCGTGGCCATGAACCCGGTAGACCACCCGCACGGTGGGGGTGAAGGCAAGACGGCTGCTGGCCGCCATCCGGTTAGCCCATGGGGTATTCAGACCAAGGGCTATCGTACTCGCAAGAACAAGCGCACGAACAACATGATCGTTCGTCGCCGTCATTCCGCTTAAGGGTAACGACTATGGCTCGTTCGATTAAAAAAGGACCGTTCGTTGACGGTCATCTCATGAAGAAAGTGGAAACCGCCGTGTCCTCCAAGGACAAGCGGCCCATCAAGACCTGGTCGCGTCGTTCCACGGTGCTGCCAGATTTTGTCGGCCTGACCATTGCCGTGCACAACGGCAAGCAGCATATCCCGGTGTACATCACGGAAAACATGGTTGGGCACAAGCTGGGTGAGTTTTCGCTGACTCGTACTTTCAAGGGCCACGCAGCGGACAAGAAAGCCGCTCCGGCCAAGAAATAAGGAGCCTGAACCATGAATGCACAAGCAACACTGCGCGGCGTACGCCTGTCGGCCCAGAAAGGTCGGCTGGTCGCTGACCAGGTTCGTGGCCTCAAGGTGGATCAGGCGCTCAACCTCTTGACGTTCAGCCCCAAGAAGGGCGCAAAGATCATCAAGAAGGTACTGGAGTCCGCCATCGCCAACGCCGAACATAATCTCGGCCTGGATGTGGACGAGCTCAAGGTCTCCACCATTTATGTGGAAAAGGGGCCTGTCTTGAAGCGCTTTACGGCGCGGGCCAAGGGGCGTGGCAATCGAATCGTCAAGCCCACCTGCCACATCTATGTCACCGTCGCGGACAAGGAATAACCATGGGTCAGAAAATTCATCCAACAGGCTTCCGCCTGAGCGTTCTTAAAAATTGGAGCTCCAAGTGGTTTGCCAACTCCAAAAACTTCCCGGGGATGCTCCAGGACGATATCAAGGTCCGCGCGTTCCTGAAGAAGAAGCTCGCTCATGCCTCCGTGGGTCGCGTGATCATCGAGCGTCCGGCAAAGAACGCCAAAATCACCATTTACAGCGCTCGTCCTGGCGTGGTGATCGGCAAGAAGGGAGAGGATATCGAAAGCCTGCGGACCAGCCTGCAACGTCTGATGGGCGTGCCGGTCGCGGTCAATATCGAGGAGATTCGCAAGCCGGAACTGGATGCGCAGATCATTGCTGACGGCATTACCAGCCAGCTCGAAAAGCGGGTCATGTTCCGTCGTGCCATGAAGCGCGCGATGCAAAACGCCATGCGCCTCGGTGCACAGGGCATCAAGATCACCAGCAGCGGACGACTCAACGGGGCGGAAATCGCGCGTACGGAATGGTACCGCGAGGGCCGTGTACCGTTGCATACCCTGCGTGCCGATATTGATTTCGGTTTCTCCGAAGCCAAGACCACCTATGGGGTGATCGGCGTGCAAGTGCTGGTGTTCAAGGGTGAAATCGTGGGTCGGGGCGAGCAGCCGGTTGTGGCCGCAGTTGAGCCCGAGAAAAAACCACGCAAGTCAGGAGTCCGAAATGCTGCAGCCAGCTAGAACTAAATACCGGAAACAACAAAAGGGGCGCAATACCGGTGTTGCGACCCGCGGCGCCAAGGTTTCCTTTGGCGACTTCGGCTTGAAGGCTACCGAACGTGGTCGCCTCACGGCACGCCAGATCGAGGCCGCTCGTCGTGCCATGACGCGCCATATCAAACGTGGCGGACGCATCTGGATCCGGATTTTCCCGGACAAGCCCATTTCGCGTAAACCCGCCGAAGTCCGGATGGGTAACGGTAAAGGCAACCCGGAATATTTCGTGGCCGAAATCGTTCCAGGCAAGGTGCTGTATGAGATGGACGGTGTCGATGAAAAGCTGGCACGGGAGGCATTTACGCTGGCCGCCGCCAAGCTGCCCATCGCAACCACTTTTGTGACCCGTCAGTTGGGGTGATGCCATGAATGCTAGCGAAATGCGTACCAAGAATGTGGAAGAACTGAATCAGGAGCTGGTGTCCCTGCTCAAAGCCAGGTTTGGCCTGAAGATGCAGTTGTCCACCCAGCAAAGCAACAAGACCAGCGAGTTGGGCAAACTCCGGCGCGACATCGCCCGGGTCAAAACGCTGATTCGAGAAAAGGCGGGGCAATGATGACTGAAGCAACCCAGAATGCAACAACCCAGGTCAAGCGTACCCTGACGGGGACGGTGGTGAGCGACAAGATGGACAAGACGGTGACGGTGCTGGTGGAACGCACGGTGACCCATCCCACGATCGGGAAGGTGATCCGCCGCTCCAAGAAGTACCATGCGCACACCGAGACCAACGAGTACCACACCGGGGATGTCGTGATGATCGAGGAATGCCGCCCGATCTCCAAGACCAAGACCTGGAAGGTGTCCCGTTTGGTCACCAAGGCTGTAACGGTCTGAGTTCGTGCGGGGGCTTGCCATTGGCAGGCATCTACGCTAAAATCGCAGATTCTTCGGAAGCACTGTTTTCTATCCCCTGACGGGGTCCAAAACTAGCCGTCGCAGCCGTGGGGTCAAATGCATCCCCGGTACAGCCGAAAGGCCCGGCGGATAAAGTTGGAGAGGCTTTAGCCATGATTCAAATGCAATCGATGCTCGATGTCGCCGATAACACCGGCGCCAAATCGGTAATGTGCATCAAGGTACTGGGCGGTTCAAAACGCCGTTATGCCAATATTGGCGACGTCATCAAGGTCAGCATCAAGACTGCTGCGCCTCGTGGTCGGGTCAAGAAAGGCGAAGTCTACAATGCCGTGGTGGTGCGTACCGCCAAGGGCGTGCGTCGTCCCGACGGTTCGTTGGTCAAGTTTGACGGCAATGCTGCCGTCCTGCTCAATGCCAAGCTGGAGCCCATCGGTACGCGTATTTTTGGGCCGGTGACCCGCGAACTGCGGACCGAGCGTTTCATGAAGATCGTGTCGCTCGCACCTGAAGTGTTATAGGAGTCAAGCATGCGCAAAATTCGCAAAGGCGATGAAGTCATCGCCATCGCCGGCAAGGACAAGGGCAAGCGCGGAGCCGTGCTGCGCATGGCCGGGGAGTTTTCGGTCGTGGTGGAAGGCATCAACCGCGTCAAGAAGCACCAAAAACCCAACCCCGTGAAAGGGGATCAGGGCGGAATCGTCGAAAAAGAAATGCCGATCCATATCTCCAATGTCGCGCTCTACAACCCGGCAACGCAAAAGGCCAGCCGGGTGGGTATTCGAGTGCTTGAAGATGGCCGTCGGGTACGCTTTTTCAAATCCAATGGCGAAGTCGTTGACGCGTAAGGAACAAGCATGAGCCGTCTGAACAGCTTTTACAAAGACACTGTGGTACCGGGCCTGGTCAAGGAGTTCGGTTACAAATCGGTGATGGAAGTCCCCCGTATCACCAAGATCACACTCAACATGGGTGTGGGTGAGGCGGTGGCCGACAAGAAGGTCATCGAGCACGCCGTGGGCGACATGCAAAAAATCGCTGGCCAGAAGCCGGTGGTGACCAAGTCGCGCAAATCCATTGCGGGATTCAAGATCCGGCAGGGTTACCCGATTGGTTGCATGGTCACGCTGCGGCGCGACCGCATGTATGAGTTTCTTGATCGCCTCATTTCCGTGGCGATTCCCAGAATTCGCGACTTTCGCGGAATTTCCGGGCGATCCTTCGACGGCCGTGGCAACTACAGCATGGGCGTCAAGGAACAGACCATTTTCCCGGAAATCGAGTACGACAAGATTGACGCAGTGCGTGGGATGAATATCACCATCACCACCACCGCAAAGACGGATGCCGAAGCAAAAGCCTTGCTGCTGGCGTTCAAATTCCCCTTGAAAGTCTGAGGTTCCCTGTGGCGAAACTTGCACTGATCAACCGTGAGCAGAAGCGCCGCGAAGTGGTAAAGAAATTTGCCGCCAAGCGCGCCCAACTGTTGAGTGTCATTAATGACAGCAAGGCGACCGATGAGGCCCGCTTTGAAGCTCGTGAGGCGCTGCAGCAGTTGCCCCGCAACGCGAGCCCTTCCCGGCTGCGCAACCGCTGTGCCTTGACCGGCCGGCCGCGCGGCGTTTACAGCAAATTCGGTCTGGGGCGTAACAAGCTCCGCGAAATCGCGATGCGCGGAGAAATTCCGGGCATCACCAAGGCCAGCTGGTAGTAGCAGGAGCGACACCCGATGAGCATGACAGATCCGATAGCCGATATGCTGACCCGAATCCGCAACGCACAGCGTGCGGAGAAAAGCAGTGTCTCGATGCCGTCGTCAAAACTGAAAGTAGCGATTGCCCAGGTCCTCAAGGATGAGGGTTATATTGACGGTTTCCAAGTCCATCAAAACGATAACAAGCCCAGCCTTGAGATGTCTCTCAAGTATTATGCGGGCCGTCCCGTTATCGAGCTGATCGAGCGGGTTAGCCGCCCCGGACTTCGAATTTACAAGAGCTGCCAGGATATTCCCAAGGTGATGAATGGCCTCGGCGTGGCCATCCTGTCCACCCCGGCGGGTGTCATCACCGACCGTGCGGCGCGCAGCCGCAACATGGGCGGTGAAGTCCTGTGTATCGTGGCATAAGGAGCGCTTAACCATGTCACGTATTGCTAATTACCCCGTTGATATCCCAGAAAAGGTCGAAGTGACCATCGCCAACGGCGCCGTTTCCGTCAAGGGCCCTCTGGGCGCGTTGAGCCAGCGCGTGGGCGATCTGGTTCAGGTGGAACGGGTTGAAAACCGGCTTCAGTTCAAGCCGGCCAACGATAGCCAACAGGCCAACGCCATGTCCGGAACCGCGCGTGCGCTGGTGTTCAACATGGTCAATGGCGTCACCAAGGGCTGGGAAAAGAAGCTCACCCTGGTGGGTGTGGGCTATCGTGCCCAGGCTGCCGGCGACAAGCTCAATCTGACCCTCGGCTTTTCGCACCCCGTGGTGCATCAAATGCCGGCCGGGATCAAGGTGGAGACGCCCAGCCAGACGGAAATCATCATCAAGGGCATCGATCGCCAGGCGGTGGGCCAAGTGGCCGCCGAGGTTCGCGCATATCGCAAGCCAGAGCCTTACAAGGGCAAGGGCGTGCGTTATGCCGACGAAGTGATCGTGCTCAAAGAAACCAAGAAGAAATAAGGCGGACAGATCATGATGCATGCGAATGGAAGACTGCGCCGAGCCCGCCGGACTCGTGCCAAAATTGCAGAGCTGTGTGCCGTGCGCCTGACCGTGCATCGCACCAACCTGCACGTGTACGCACAGATCATTGACGCTTCGGGTGCCAAGGTATTGGCCAGTGCTTCGACGCTGGAACCTGAAGTGCGCAAGGAAGTCGCCAACGGCGGCAACATCAATGCGGCAACCCTGGTGGGCCGTCGCATTGCGGAAAAGGCCAAGCAAGCCGGAATCGAAAGCGTTGCCTTCGACCGTTCCGGTTTTCGCTATCACGGACGCGTCAAGGCACTGGCCGACGCAGCCCGCGAAGGCGGCCTCAAGTTTTAATCGGATTTAGCGAACCCACTGGGATAGCACATGGCAAAGAACGATAACGAAGAGCGCGGCGACGGCCTGCGCGAAAAGATGGTCGCAGTAAATCGTGTGACCAAAGTGGTCAAAGGCGGCCGGATTCTTGGCTTTGCCGCATTGACTGTGGTCGGCGATGGCGACGGTGGCATTGGCATGGGCAAGGGCAAGTCCCGCGAAGTCCCGGTGGCCGTACAGAAGGCCATGGAACAGGCGCGACGCAAGATGGTCAAGATCAACCTCAAAAACGGCACCTTGTATCATTCCGTGATTGGGGAACATGGCGCGGCCAAGGTTTTCATGCAGCCGGCTTCCGAAGGTACCGGAATCATCGCTGGCGGACCGATGCGTGCCGTCTTTGAGGTGATGGGCGTAACCAACGTGCTGGCCAAGTGCATCGGCTCTTCCAATCCCTATAATGTCATTCGGGCCACCCTGAATGGCCTGGAAGCGACCCGTCGCCCCTCGGAAATTGCTGCCAAGCGCGGCAAGACCATTGAAGAGATCACGGAGTAACGCATGAACGCCGCCACTCAAAAAACGATCAAGGTGACGCTCACCAAAAGCCCGATCGGTGCACTGAAGGCACATAAGGGATGTGTTCGCGGTTTGGGATTGCGCCGCATGAATCACACGGTGGAAGTCAAGGACACCCCAGAGAACCGTGGCATGATCAGCAAGGTCAGCCATCTGGTTCGTTGCGAATAAAGGATTGTCGTCATGGAACTGAATACACTGAAACCGGCCTCAGGCGCCAAGCGTGCACGGCGTCGCGTGGGTCGCGGGATCGGCAGCGGCCTGGGCAAGACGGCCGGCCGTGGCCACAAGGGTCAGAAGTCCCGCTCTGGCGGCTTTCACAAGGTCGGCTTTGAAGGCGGTCAAATGCCGCTGCAACGCCGTCTGCCCAAGCGCGGATTTTTGCCGGTCAACCGGCATGAAACCGCACAGGTTCGGCTTGAAGACCTGGTTCGCGTGGAAGGCGATGTCATTGATTTGCTGACGCTCAAGCAGGCCGGGTTGATTCCTGGCAGTGCCGGTGGCGCCAAGGTGTTTTTGAAGGGTGAGCTGTCCCGTGCGGTCAAGTTGCGCGGCGTCGGTGTCACCAAGGGCGCGCGCGCTGCCATCGAAGCAGCCGGCGGTTCGATCGAAGAACAACAGGGCGCTTGATCCATTGGCCAACGTCGGCAATGCCCTGACGGGCAATAAAATGGACGACCTCAAACGGCGTCTGTGGTTTGTCGTGGGTGCCCTGGTGGTCTACAGGCTGGGTGCGCATATCCCGGTCCCGGGCATCAACCCGGACGAGCTGGCGAAATTGTTCAACAGCCAGCAGGGCGGTATTTTGGGCATGTTCAACATGTTCTCCGGTGGGGCATTGTCGCGCTTCACGGTGTTTGCCCTGGGAATCATGCCGTACATTTCGGCATCGATCATCATGCAGCTTCTGGGTTCGGTCGTGCCGTCCCTTGAGGCGCTGAAGAAGGAAGGCGAAGCCGGACGACGCAAGATTACGCAATACACCCGTTACGGTACGGTGGTGTTGGCGTTTTTCCAGGCCATCGGGATTGCTGTAGCGCTGGAAGCGCAACCCGGGCTGGTGCTTGATCCGGGCCTGTCGTTCCGGGTGACCACGGCGATCACGCTGGTGACGGGCACGATGTTTTTGATGTGGCTGGGCGAGCAGATTACCGAGCGCGGTATCGGCAACGGCATTTCACTGATCATTTTCGCCGGTATCGTGGCGGGATTGCCCAGGGCCGTCGGCAGCACGCTCGAACTGGTTCGAACCGGGGCCTTCTCGTGGTTCATGGCGCTGGCGCTTTTTGCGGCAGTGGTCCTGGTGACGGCGCTGGTGGTTTTTGTGGAACGTGGGCAGCGCAAGATCACCGTGAATTACGCCAAGCGTCAGGTCGGAAACCGGATTTATGGCGGGCAAAGCTCCCATCTGCCCCTGAAGTTGAACATGGCAGGCGTGATCCCCCCCATTTTCGCCAGCAGCATCATTTTGTTCCCGGCGACTTTGGCCGGGTGGTTTGGAAGCCATGAGAATTTTGGCTGGTTGAAGGACGTCAGCTCGCTGCTGAGCCCTGGACAGCCGGTATATGTGCTGTTGTACGCAAGTGCCATCCTGTTTTTCTGCTTTTTTTACACGGCACTCGTGTTCAACAGCAAGGATACGGCGGACAACCTGAAGAAGAGCGGCGCATTTGTGCCGGGAATCCGGCCAGGTGAGCAAACGGCGCGTTACATCGACAAGATCATGACGCGCCTGACCCTCACGGGAGCCATCTACATTACGTTGGTGTGCTTGCTGCCCGAGTTTTTGATCGTGCGATTCAATGTGCCATTTTATTTCGGCGGCACGTCGCTCCTGATCATCGTTGTCGTGACCATGGACTTCATGGCCCAGGTGCAGTCCTATGCCATGTCGCAACAGTATGAAAGCCTTTTAAAGAAGGCCAACTTTAAAGGGCAACTGACTAGATAAATGGCCAAGGAAGATACGATCGAGATGCAGGGTGAAATTCTTGAAACCCTGCCCAACGCAACTTTTCGCGTCAAGCTCGAAAACGATCATGTGGTGCTGGGACATATTTCCGGAAAGATGCGCATGCACTATATCCGGATTTTGCCGGGCGATAAGGTCACCGTGGAGCTCACGCCCTACGATCTGACCCGGTGCCGAATTACCTTCCGCGCCAAATAACGCGGATTGCTGGAGAACTGAAAATGAAAGTACAGGCATCTGTTAAAAAAGTCTGCCGCAAGTGCAAGTTGGTGCGGCGCAAGGGTGTGCTGCGCGTGATTTGTGAAGATCCGCGCCACAAGCAACGCCAGGGCTAAGCCTGGGTTTTCGCTCAATCGTTAAACGCAACAGAAACCGAGGTCGTTTATGGCTCGTATTGCTGGGGTCAACATCCCGAATCATCAACATGCTGAGATCGCACTGACTGCGATCTATGGAATTGGTCGCTCCCGCGCTCGCGATATCTGCGCCGCATCCGGAGTCACGCCCAGCGCCAAGATCAAGGATCTTACGGACGCCGACATGGAGAAGCTCCGTATTGAGGTGACCAAGTTCGCAGTGGAAGGGGATCTGCGCCGCGAAGTGTCCCTCAACATCAAGCGTCTGATGGATCTGGGCAGCTATCGAGGCTCGCGACATCGCCGCGGCTTGCCCTGTCGGGGTCAGCGCACTCGTACCAACGCGCGCACCCGCAAGGGACCGCGCAAGGCCGTTCGCACAACGAAGTAATTGAAGGAAGAATCCTGAATGGTTAAGGCTAATACAGCAACTCGTGCGCGCAAGAAGGTCAAGAAAAATGTGGCCGAAGGCATTGCGCACATCCACGCGTCTTTCAACAACACCATCGTGACCATCACCGATCGTCAGGGCAATGCGTTGTCCTGGGCCACTTCGGGCAGCAATGGTTTCAAGGGTTCGCGCAAGAGCACGCCTTTCGCTGCACAGATTGCCGCAGAAAATGCAGGCAAGGCAGCACAGGAGTGCGGAGTCAAGAATCTGGAAGTCCGCATCAAGGGCCCCGGCCCTGGACGTGAATCTGCTGTGCGCGCCCTGAACGCAGTGGGTTTCAAGATCACCAGCATCTCGGATGTGACGCCTGTGCCGCACAACGGCTGCCGTCCGCCCAAGAAGCGTCGTATTTAACCAGGGATCGGGAGAAATTATCGTGGCAAGAAACCTGGATGCAAAGTGTCGCCAGTGTCGCCGTGAAGGCGAAAAACTCTTCCTCAAGGGAGAGAAGTGCTTTACCGACAAGTGCGCCGTAGAGCGCCGCGCCTATGCGCCTGGCCAGCACGGTCAGAAGCAGGCCCGTCAGTCGGTGTATGGCGGCCAGTTGCGCGCCAAGCAGAAAGTCCGCCGGATTTACGGCATTCTGGAGCGCCAGTTCCGCAGGACTTATCACGCGGCCGATCAGGCACGCGGGATTACCGGGGACAACCTGCTGCAGGCGCTGGAGAGCCGTCTGGACAATGTGGCTTACCGCATGGGATTCGGCGCCTCGCGCGCTGAAGCGCGCCAGGTCGTGCGTCACAACGGCATCCTGGTCAACGGTCGGCGGGTCAACATTCCGTCTTACCAGCTGCGTCCCGGCGATGCGGTCGAGGTGGCAGAGAAATCCAAGGCCCAGTTGCGGATCAAAGGGGCGACGGAAGCCGCAGAGGGACGTGGATTCCCCGAGTGGCTGGAAGTGGACGTCAAGGCCATGAAGGGTATTTTCAAGGCTCGCCCGCAACGCAGCGAACTGCCCACGACCATCAACGAATCACTGGTGGTGGAACTGTATTCGAAGTAACAGGGCCTCCTTCCAGTTAGTTACAAGGACAGACGATGCAAAGCCAAACCAATGCGTTTTTGAAACCGCGCAGTATCGAAGTACAGAATATCTCGCCGACCTATGCCAAGGTGGTGATGGAGCCGTTCGAGCGGGGTTATGGCCATACGCTGGGAAATGCCCTGCGCCGGATTCTGCTGTCATCCATGCCTGGATTTGCCCCCACCGAGGTCAAGATTTCCGGCGTGCTGCATGAGTACTCGACCGTTGAAGGCGTCCAGGAAGATGTTGTGGACCTGCTGCTCAATCTCAAAGGGATCGTGCTCAAACTGCACAATCACAATGAGGCCGTCCTGAAGCTCATCAAGGTGGGCCCGGGCGTCGTGACCGCAGGCGACATCGAAGCGCAGCATGACGTGGAAATCATCAATCCCGACCATGTGATTGCGCATCTTACCGCCGGCGGAAAGCTGGACATGCAAATCAAGGTGGAGCAAGGACGTGGCTATCAGCCAGCGACCGCGCGTGCCATTGACCAGGAATCCCGCGCAGTGGGCGGCATTCAGCTGGATGCCTCTTTCAGCCCCGTGCGCCGTGTCAGCTACGCCGTGGAAAGCGCCCGTGTGGAACAGCGCACCGACCTCGACAAGCTCGTCATGGATATCGAGACCAATGGAGCCGTCGAACCCGAAGAGGCGGTACGTTTTGCTGCCCGCGTGTTGATGGATCAGCTCAATGTATTCGCGGACCTTCAGGGAACGCCCATGGCCATGGAAGCCGCCAAGGCACCGCAAGTGGATCCCATTCTGCTGCAGCCTGTGGATGACCTGGAGCTGACGGTGCGTTCTGCCAACTGTCTCAAGGCCGAAAACATCTACTACATCGGCGACCTCATCCAGCGGACTGAAACAGAGTTGCTGAAGACCCCGAATCTGGGCCGCAAGTCTCTTAATGAAATCAAGGAAGTGCTGGCTTCCAAGAGCTTGACGCTCGGGATGAAGCTGGAAAACTGGCCCCCTGTCGGCCTGACCGATCGCCGTTAAACGCGATCGCATCGAACCTTAAGGATAATTCATCATGCGTCACCGTCTTAGCAATCGCAAGTTGAACCGCACCACCAGCCACCGGCTGGCCATGCTGCGCAACATGACCAATTCACTCCTGCGGCACGAAGTGATCCGCACCACGCTTCCCAAGGCAAAGGAGCTGCGTCGTGTTGCCGAGCCCCTGATCACCCTGGGTAAGGCGCCTTCCCTGGCCAATCGTCGCCTGGCTTTCAGCCGGTTGCGTGACCGCGACATGGTGACCAAGCTGTTCAACGAGCTGGGCCCGCGCTACCAGACCCGCAATGGGGGATATCTGCGCATCCTCAAGTTTGGCTTCCGCCAGGGAGACAATGCGCCCATGGCGCTGGTGGAGCTGCTGGATCGTCCCGCGGGTACTGCGGAGGCAGAGAGCGCACCGGAGGCCTGAGTTTCCCGCCCTGGAGCGCAACAATCAAACCGCCGGATTTTCCGGCGGTTTTTTTTTGCCCAGTGGGCGCACGCTAACAGTGCGTTCAGCACCGATTTGTCACATGGGTCGTTCAATTCTGATTGGAGAGGGCGGGTAACCGCTTGATGTCGCATGTATTTTTGAATCATTCTAAAAGTGGCTCAAATCTTGCTCGTAAGGGGGTAACTCAGCACGGAAATGGAACAGCGATTCCGTCTGCCGAACAGCCTGATGGGGGACACAGATGAAAAAAATGAAATTGGTGGTGATCGGCAATGGCATGGCAGGGATCAGAACCCTGGAAGAACTGCTGAAGCTCGCACCCGAGCTGTACGAGATCACGGTTTTCGGAGCAGAGCCGTATCCCAACTACAACCGCATCCTGCTCTCCCCGGTATTGGCCGGCGAGCAGACGGTGGATGAAATCATCCTCAACAGTATCGACTGGTATGCCGAAAATGGCATTCGCCTGCATTTGGGCAAGACGGTCACGCGCATCGATCGAACCAGGCGGCAGGTCATCG
Source organism: Pseudomonadota bacterium (assembly GCA_021850135.1). GTDB lineage: Bacteria > Pseudomonadota > Gammaproteobacteria > Burkholderiales > Ferrovaceae > JAJZRV01. Next base: position 44,232 of record JAJZRV010000003.1, on the reverse strand, counting down.
CTGAAGACGGTACGACAGAGGGTTATGATCGCCTGCTGGTCGCGACAGGCTCTTCTCCGTTTATCCTGCCGATTCCAGGCAAGGATCTGACAGGTGTCATCACTTATCGAGACATCCAGGACACCCAACACATGATCGAGGCAGCCCGCAATTACCGCCATGCCGTCGTCATCGGTGGCGGGCTGTTGGGCCTGGAAGCCGCCAACGGCCTGAAATTGCGCGGCATGGAAGTGACGGTAATCCATCTTGCAGACTGGCTGCTGGAGCGGCAACTGGACCCTGTTGCAGCCCGTTTGCTGCAGCAATCCCTGGAAGCCAAGGGATTGCGCTTCAGGCTGGCCACGCAGACGACCGAGCTGCGGGCCAACGGGGATGGCACGCGTGTAGGTGCAGTGCGATGCAAGGATGGCAGCGAGGTCCCTGCCGATCTCGTCGTCATGGCTGCCGGGATTCGCCCCAATACGGCATTGGCCGAGGCTGCGGGTCTGGCCTGTCAGCGCGGCATCCTCGTCAACGACACGTTGCAGACCTTCGATCCGCGCATCTATGCCGTGGGGGAATGTGTCAGCCATCGCGGTACGGCTTACGGGCTTGTGGCGCCGCTCTTCGAGCAGGCCAGGGTGTGCGCCAACCATCTGGCGTTCATGGGGATCGGGCGTTATACCGGATCGGTCACCTCCACCAAGCTGAAAGTGACCGGGATAGATCTTTTTTCAGCCGGCGAGTTCATGGGCGGCGAGGGCATGGAGGAGATCACGTTGTCCGACCCCGTGGGCGGAGTCTACAAAAAGCTGGTACTCAAGGACGACCAGCTGGTCGGGGCCTGTTTATACGGTGATACGGCGGACGGTACCTGGTACTTCAAGCTGTTGCGCGAAGGCAGAAAAATCGCGGAGCTGCGAGACAGCCTGATGTTCGGCGAAAACAACATCGGCGATGTCGGCCATGAGGGGCACAACAAAGCCATGGCCATGACAGAGTCCGACGAGGTGTGCGGGTGCAACGGCATCAGCAAGGGCGCAATCGTCAAGGCCATTCAGGAGCAAGGGCTGTTCACCCTGGAGGATGTGCGCAAGTGCACCAAGGCCAGCGGATCGTGCGGCTCCTGCACCGGATTAGTGGAGCAGATCCTGATGAATGTGCTGGGCACCGATTATTCGGATGCACCGACGAAGAAAGCCGTATGCGGCTGCACGGATCACTCACATGACGAGGTCCGTAAATCCATCCGCGAGCATCATCTGCTGTCCCAACAGGAAGTGCGGCAATTCATGGAGTGGCGCACGCCCAACGGGTGCGCCACTTGTCGCCCGGCCCTCAACTACTACCTGCTTTCCACGTGGCCACATGAGGCGGAAGACGATCCACAATCGCGTTTCATCAATGAACGCGCCCACGCCAATATCCAGAGGGACGGGACTTATTCCGTGGTGCCGCGCATGTGGGGCGGGTTGACCAATCCCGATGAGCTGCGGCGGATCGCCGACGTGGCGGAGAAATTCAAGGTGCCCACCGTCAAGCTGACCGGAGGACAGCGCATCGATCTGCTGGGGATCAGGAAGGAAGATCTTCCCGCTGTGTGGAAGGCCCTCGATATGCCGTCCGGTCACGCATATGGAAAATCCATACGCACAGTCAAAACCTGTGTCGGCGACGAACATTGCCGATTCGGCACACAGTCCTCCATGCAAATGGGGGTCAACCTGGAAAAAATGTTGTTCGGCATGTATTCGCCGCACAAGGTCAAGCTGGCAGTGTCGGGATGTCCCCGCAACTGCGCCGAAGCAGGAATCAAGGACGTGGGCGTCATCGGCGTGGATTCGGGTTGGGAAATCTATGTGGCGGGCAACGGCGGAATCAAGACTGAAGTGGCCCAGTATCTATGCAAGGTCAAGACGGACGAGGAAGTCAGGGAATATTCCGCAGCCTTCCTGCAACTGTATCGTGAAGAAGGATGGTACCTGGAGCGCACGGTGCATTATGTGGCGCGAGTGGGTATGGATGTCATCCGGCAGCGCATTGTGAACGATGCAGAAGGCAGGCGCGCCCTGTACGAGCGCCTGTTATTTGCCCTGCAAGGCGCGCCAGATCCATGGAAAACGTCGGAAGCTGCAGGCGTGGATTGGCGACAGTTCCGCCCCGTGCAATTGGCTGCCGTTTCGGAAGGGTTTCTGCCATGAGCGCCATTGACAACCGGGAAGACTGGCTTGCCGTGCTTATGCTGGACGAGATTCCCGTACTGGGCGCGCGCGTACTCGAAGGGGCGGTCATCGGGCCTGTTGCCGTATTCAGGACGGAAGACCAGAGCGTCTATGCCTTGCGCGACCGATGTCCGCACAAAGGAGGCCCTCTGTCTCAGGGCATCGTCCATGGCCATCGCGTGACCTGTCCGCTCCACGGATGGAATGTGGAACTCGAGAGCGGTGATGCGGTTGCGCCTGACGTCGGTTGTGCCGGCCGCTTGTCGGTCAAGGTGGAGGATGGCCGGGTCTATCTCAGCAAGGCAGAACTCGCGGGGGGGGCATGAGCGGGCACGTCGCCACGACGCCTACGACCGCATCGCTAGTCACGCGCAGCACATGCTGCTACTGCGGCGTGGGGTGCGGCATGCTGATCGAGACGGCATTGGATGATGCAGGGGTACGGCGAGTGACTGGGGTGCGGGGCGACCCGGAGCACCCGGCCAATTTCGGACGGCTGTGCAGCAAGGGGGCGACGCTTCACCTCACTGCTCAACCGCATGTGTATGGGCAAGTTCGTGTAACGCAACCCGAGATGCGCCGCATGCGCACAGACGCGCGCGAGGCGGTGGCGTGGGACGCGGCGCTGGAAATGGTGGCCCAACGCTTTTCTGAAATCATTCTCCGAGATGGCCCCGACGCAGTCGGGATCTATGTGTCAGGCCAGCTCCTGACGGAAGACTACTATGTGTTCAACAAGCTGGCCAAGGGACTGATCGGCACCAACAACATCGACACCAATTCGCGCCTGTGCATGTCCAGCGCCGTGGCCGGATACAAACAGACGCTGGGGGCCGATGCTCCGCCTTGCAGCTATGAGGACATCGAGCAGGCAGAAGTCATTTTTATTTCAGGATCGAACACCGCCTTTGCCCACCCGGTCTTGTTTCGGCGTATCGAGGCTGTTCGCGCCAGAAATCCGGAACTAAAGCTGATTGTGGTGGATCCGCGCAAGACGGATACGGCCCAAAGCGCAGACCTGTTTTTGCGGATTGCGCCAGGTACGGATATCGCCCTGCACCACGGCATGTTGCACATCATGTTGTGGGAAGGATGGGTCGACCGGCCGTATATCGAAGCGCATACGGAAGGTTTTGGGGCGCTCAAGACCCTGGTGGCGGAGTTTACGCCGCGCGCCGTAGCGCAGTGCTGCGGCATCGAAGAAGCGGCGCTGCGGGAGGCGGCACGGCTGTTTTCGCAATCCAAGGCCACCCTGTCGCTGTATTGCCAGGGGCTCAACCAATCTGCAGCGGGGACGGCCAACAATACAACGCTCATCAACCTGCATCTCGCGACCGGGCAAATCGGAAAGCCTGGCGCCGGACCGTTTTCATTGACCGGCCAACCCAATGCCATGGGTGGCCGCGAAGTGGGTGGCATGGCCAATCTGTTGTCTGCACACCGCAATCTGGCCGATCCAGGACACCGGGCCGAAGTGGCAGCACTGTGGGATGTAGCCTCCGTACCAGAACAAGCCGGCCTGACGGCAATTCCCATGTTCGACGCCATGCGCTCCGGTGCACTCAAAGCGATCTGGATTATCTGTACCAACCCTGCTCAATCACTTCCGGACCAAGGTGCCGTGCGCGAAGCCCTCGGCCAGGCGGAATTTGTCGTGGTGCAGGAAGCCTATCGCAATACCGCCACGGTGCCGTTTGCCGACGTCCTGCTTCCGGCAACGACCTGGGCCGAAAAGGAGGGCACTGTCACCAATTCGGAACGTCGCATCAGCCGTGTGCTTCCGGCGGTTGAACCTTTCGGGCAGGCGCGCCACGACTGGGAGATTGCCGTGGCAGTCGGGCGTCGCATGGAAAGACTGCTGGGCCGTTCGACGCGCACGGGACGGACCCTCTTTCCCTATGACAATCCCGAGTCCATATGGATGGAGCACCGGGCCAGCACGGCAGGGCGCGATCTCGACATCACCGGGCTGTCCTACGACATCCTCGAGATTCGAGGGCCGCAACAATGGCCCATGCCGAAGGGTGCTGTGGCCGGGAAAACGAGGCTCTACGAAGATGGTCTCTTTGCCACCGGGAACGGACGTGCGCGATTCGTGGCTGCACCCTATCGCGCCGTTGCAGAGCCGGTGGATGCGCGCTACCCCTTCGCACTCACCACCGGGCGCCTGCGCGACCAGTGGCATGGTATGAGCCGGACAGGCACCCTGGCCCGACTTTATGCACATGCTCCTGAACCCGTTGTCCAGATTTCCACGGTGGATTGTGTGCGTCTGGGTTTGCAGAACGGGGACCTGGTCCATCTCACGAGCCGTCGCGGCAGCCAGGTGTTGCCGGTCCAGCCTTCGGAAGAGATTGCACCGATGCAGGCCTTCATCGCCATGCATTGGGGTGAGGAATCCGTTGCCGGGAAAGCGGGCGGCGCTCCGGGTTACGGGGTCAACACCCTGACGTTGCCTACCATTGATCCCGTGTCTGGCCAGCCCGAACTCAAACACGCGGCCATCAAACTTCTGAAGGCCGAGCTGCCCTGGCGCCTCACGGCGTTTGCCTGGCTGCCCCAGCAACAGGCGCTGACGGTCCAGATGGCCTTGCGCACCTGTTTGCACGAATTTGCCTTTGGCAGCTGCGTGTTGTTTGGACACGAAAAACAGGATGACGCGAGGCCCGTCGGGGTGCTGTTGCGAGTGGCGGACTACGACGCTGCGCAGGAACCCACGCTGGCAGCCATCGAGTCAGCTCTCGGATTGCATGCCGGAGAAACGGGCGTGCTCCGCTACCAGGACAAGCGCCGGGGGATACGCCGACTGATCCGTGTCGGCGCCACGGGGGAACAACGTGGAAAGCTGGTGGCCGTGCTCGTTTCAGGCGAACCCGCTCAGGTGATTGCAGCCTCCTGGCTGCAGGATTATCTCGAGAGTGGCGCTTCCGTGGAGGGTCTGGGGCGTGCCCTGCTGACTCCCGGAAAGCTTCCGCCGGGAAAACCGATTGTCCGGGGGAAGTCGGTCTGCAACTGCTTTGACGTCTCTGAACAGGCCATCGCAACGGCATTGCAGGCATGCCCGACTGGTACGACGCCTGAACAGAGGCTGATCGCCCTGCAGAAAACGCTGCAGTGCGGCACGAATTGCGGCTCATGCCTGCCTGAACTCAGGCGCCTCGTGTCACGTCAACATCGGCAGGAAACGGGAATCTCATAGAACGCACGGATCATTTCAGGAGCAGATCATGGATCGAAAATCATTCTTGCAAGTTGGCCACACCCCCACGCTCATCGCGGCGTTCCTCTATTTCGATCTGGCATTCATGGTCTGGGTCATTCTGGGACCGTTGGGCGTTCAAATTGCCAGAGACCTTCATCTTGATCACGTGCAGAAGGGGTTGATGGTGGCCACACCGGTATTGTCAGGCGCAGCGCTACGGTTGGTGCTGGGGATCATGGTGGATCACCTCAATGCGCGAATCACCGGCATCATCGGTCAGATTGTCGTGATCGAAGCGCTGTTTGTTGCCTGGTGGTGGGGCATTCACAGTTATGAGCAGGTGCTGATCCTGGGACTGTTTCTGGGGGTTGCCGGCGCCTCCTTTGCCGTGGCATTGCCTCTGGCGTCGCGTTGGTACCCGCCGGAACACCAGGGCAAGGCGTTGGGGATTGCCGGGGCGGGGAATTCGGGTACCGTCTTTGCAGCGCTGTTTGCGCCATCCCTGGCGGTGGCGTACGGCTGGAGCAACGTGTTCGGGCTGGCCCTGATCCCGTTGGGTGTGGTGTTGCTGGCTTACGTGATCATGGCCAGGGACGCCCCCAACGCACCCGCACCCAAACGTTTTGCAGAATACCTGCTGGTGCTGAAGGACAAGGATGCGTGGTGGTTCATGTTCTTCTATTCGGTCACTTTTGGCGGTTTTGTGGGGCTGGCCTCATCGCTCACCATCTACTTCAACACACAGTACGGCCTGGATCCCAAGACCGCCGGATTCTTCACTGCAGCCTGCGTCTTCGCGGGATCGCTGGTACGCCCCATGGGCGGGGCGCTGGCGGACCGCTTTGGGGGTATCCGTCTGCTGAGTGGGGTCTACCTTGTCGCCGCATTTGCACTGACCGTTGCCGGGGTCGGGTTGGGGGAAGCCTGGATGGCACTGATGTGTTTTGTGGTGGCGATGCTTTCCCTGGGGATGGGAAACGGTGCGGTGTTTCAACTGGTGCCACAGCGCTTCCGCAAGGAAATCGGAGTCATGACCGGGCTGGTGGGCATGGCAGGTGGCGTGGGAGGGTTTTATCTGGCTTCCAGCCTGGGGTACTCTAAGCAGATGACGGGCAGCTACATGACCGGGTTCTATGTCTTTGCCGCATTGGCCATCGTTGCCCTGCTGGGCCTGACGGCTGTCAAGACGCGTTGGCGTACTACCTGGGGCGCGTCGCATTTGACGAGTGCCAGGATCTGAGGGAATGGGGCGACGCGAGGGATGTCATCTGCTTTTGTTCTGGGGTTTAGCTCGCTCACCGGGCCGCGACCGCGCAATGAGGATTTTTGCGGGGCCGTGACCCCGGATGGCCACGAGCTCGAGAACAAGGGGCTGCTTGCTGCCGTAGCTGATGGCGTGGGCGGTCACAGCAATGCCCACGAGGCATCGGAATACGTGGTGCGCGGCTTGCTGGCGGATTACTATGCAACGCCCGATACCTGGGGAGTCTTTCATGCGCTGGATACGGTCATCCAGTCGCTCAACCGCTGGCTGTTTGCCCAAAACCAGTCACAGCGCCAGAACGCGGGAATGGCCACGACCCTGTCGGCACTGCTGCTGCGCGGGGGGCGCTATTACTTCGCGCATGTGGGCGACTCGCGCATCTATCGGTTCCACGAAGGGGCTTTTCAGCGGCTGACGCACGATCATGTCTGGGACCATCCCGAACTGAATACCGTGCTGTCGCGGGCCGTCGGACTCGATGCCCAGTTGGTGGTGGACTACGGCGATGGCGAACTGTCAGCGGGTGACCGCTTCCTGGTTTGTTCGGATGGCGTCTGGAACCGGTTGGGGGAACGCCGCATGCGCGATTCCCTGGCGCTTCACGCCGATCCGCAGGACGCGGCATCCCACCTGACAATGTTGGCAGTCGCGGCGGGCAGTGGGGATAACTGCACCGCCCTGGTGGTGCGCATTGACACCCTCCCGGCAGCGCGCCTGCGGGACGCGCTGGCCCATACCAGCCGACTGCCGGTTCCTGACCGGCTGAAGGCGGGCGACGAACTGGATGGCATCATGATCGTCAAGGTGCTCCACGATTCGCGCGTGACCGTGCTGTATGAAGCGCGAGTCCGGGCCACTGGGCAGCCCTGCGTACTGAAGACATTGCGGCAGGGTTGCGATGGCGCAGATGCGGCGGCACTGGCGCACGAGGAGTGGCTGGCCCGTCGCGTCGTGGATGCCGCTTTCCCCCAGGTCATTCCGTCGCCAGGCCGGAGTTATCTGTACTACCTGATGACGTGGCACGAGGGGGCAACGCTCGGCCAATGGCTGCGTCAGGGGCGACATTTTTCTCCGGCGGAAGCCGTGGATGTCGGCATGCGCCTGCTCAAGGGGCTGGGTGCATTGCATCGCCTGTCCATCGTGCACCGGGATATCAAACCGGACAATGTCCATCTGGGGACGGACGCTCATTTGCGGATTCTCGACCTGGGCGTGGCCGCCTCCGACGGGCAGGACTTCGGCGAGATCAATAATCCCGGCACGCCAAGTTATATGGCACCCGAAGTGCATGCAGGGCACCCGGCTTCGGAATCTTCGGATGTGTATGCCTGCGGGGTGACCCTGTACGAACTGCTGACGCGAAAATTTCCCTATGGGGAAATCGAACCCTTCCAGCACCCCAGATTCGGCGATCCCGTCAGTCCCACGCGTTACCGTCCGGACATCCCGGTATGGCTGGAAGCCGTTTTACTGAAGGCCGTGGCCCGCGATCCTGGGGGAAGATTTGAAACCGTTGAGGAATTTTTGCTGGCGCTGGAAAAAGGAGCCCACGGCCGGCTTCGGGTGCCGCGCAAAATGCCGTTGCTGAAGCGGGATCCGGCAATGTGGTTGAAGCTGCTGCTTGCACTATCGCTGGTCGTCAATGGGTTGCTAGGATATCTTCTGCTGGCCAGATGACGGCGAAGTTCAATTCCGGGCCAATTCAGCGCGTCTGGAGCAGGTCAGAAGGTGGTCATTGACGAGGCCAACCGCCTGCATGAAGGCATAGCAAATCGTGGGTCCCACGAATTTGAATCCGCGCTGACGCAGATCCTTTGAAAGTCGTTCGGCCACCGGAGTCTGCGCCGGAACTTCCCCTGGGTGCCGCCACGCGTTCTGGATGGGGACCCCCTCCACGAATTGCCACAGATAGTGGTCGAAACTGCCAAACTGACCCTGGATGTCCAGGTAGGCCCGGGCATTGCCGATGGCGGCGGCAATCTTGGCGCGATTGCGCACGATGCCGGGATTTGCCAGCAAGCGGGTCGCATCCGTCTCGTCGAAGGCTGCCACGCGCACAGGATTGAAACCGGCAAAGGATTGCCTGTAGTTTTCACGCTTGCGCAGTATGGTGATCCAGGAAAGCCCTGCCTGCGCACCCTCCAGCAAAAGAAATTCGAACAGCACGCGGTCGTCGTGTTGCGGCACCCCCCACTCGAAATCGTGGTAAGCCACATAGAGGGGGTCGTTGCCGCACCAAGGACAGCGTTCGAGGTGGGTGACAGCACTTTGATTGTGCAACATGCGCCTCATTTTAAGGCATCAAGCCCGGGTTTGGGCGTCGTGTTTCATCGCCGACTGCAGTGCGGCGCAGGCACGATAATTGCTGTCCTCTATGGTACCGCCATTCGCCGCCAGACTGCCATGTCTTTGAGTTCACGTCTCAACCCGGATTCCAGAATGCTGGATGACCCCCTGCGTGTCCTGGACACCCTTGTGAACAACCTGGAGGGCATGGTTTACCGGTGCAGGCATGACGACAACTGGACCATGTTGTTCGTGAGCCAGGGGTGTTTAGACCTGACCGGCTACCTGCAGGAAGAGCTGGTATGGAACACGCATGTTTCTTACGAGGAAATCACGCACGCCGAGGACCGGGCACGGGTACGCCAGGAGATCGAACGTGCGCTTGCGTCGAATCAGCGCTTTTCCATCCATTACCGCATCGTCACCCGGCAGGGTCAGATCAAGTGGGTGAATGAACGCGGCATCGGTTTGTCGGATGAAACGGGAGAGCCGGTGATCGAGGGGTTTATCGAAGATGATACTGCGAACAAAAAAATGCTCGAGGCACTGCAGAATGCCGAGCATTACTATCGCAATTTGGTGGAAAACGCCGCTGTAGGCATCTTCCAGACCACCATGGACGGCCGTTACCTTTCTGCCAATCCCACCCTGGCGAGGATGTACGGCTACGACACGCCGGATGCGCTGATCCATGCGCTGGGTGACATTGGCCGGCAGCTCTATGTTGAGGCTGGGCGGCGCAACGAGTTCCGACATCTGATGTGGGCCTACGGAGAGGTGGTTAACTTTGAGTCCGAGGTGTTTTGCCGTGACGGCCGCCGGATATGGATATCGGAAAACGCACATATCGTGCGCAATGTGAATGGTGCGTTTGTTTGCTATGAAGGGACGGTACACGACATTACCGAACGCAAGCAGCATCAAAGCCTGCTTGAACGGCAGGCCAATTACGACCAGCTTACCGGACTGCTCAACCGCAATCTTCTGCACGAACTTCTGGAACAGGGGATATCGCGCGCCGAGCGTATGAGTTATTTCCTCGCCGTGGTATTCATCGACCTGGACAATTTTAAATTCATCAACGACAGTCTTGGACACGCTGCTGGCGATACGTTGCTTGTGAAAACCGCAGAGCGGCTGCGGGGTTGTCTTCGTGCCAGCGATGCCGTGGTGCGTCAGGGGGGAGATGAGTTCGTACTGGTTTTGAACGACCACTACCGCATCAGCTCCATCATTTCGCTACTGGAGCGTGTTCTCATCGAGGTGAGCAAGCCAGTGCTGCTTTCTGGACGGGAATTTCAAGTGGGGGCAAGCCTGGGAACCGCCGTGTTTCCGCAAGACGGCAGGGATGCCATGACGCTGCTCAAGCACGCCGACGCAGCCATGTACGCTGCAAAAAGCAAAGGGAGAAACAACTTTCAGTTTTATACCAGTGAGCTCAACCGGGTCGCCGACGAGCGATTGAATCTGGAAAATGCCATGCGCGTTGCACTCGAACAGGATGAGTTTGAGGTGTACTTTCAACCTAAAACGGATGCCTCAAAACGGGTTGTCGGAATGGAGGCCCTGGCACGCTGGAACAGCAAGGAATGGGGCACCATTTCGCCGGACAGATTCATACCAATTGCTGAAGAAACCGGTCTGATCCTTCCGCTCACAGAAGCAATTCTCTGCAAGGCATTCGCTGCGGCAAGTTTCATGAACAATGCGCTGGGCCATCCATTGCGAATTGCCGTAAACCTGTCGCCAAAGTTGTTTCTCAATGAAGAGATCGTGTGGCACATTGCCGCACAGATGCGTGATTCCGGCCTATCGTCTTCGTGCATTGAACTGGAAATTACAGAGGGAGTGTTCCTGGATAACACTGAGCGCGCTGTGCGCATTCTGAACGAACTCAAAAAACTGGGCGTTGCGCTTGCAATGGACGATTTTGGAACAGGCTATTCCTCCCTGGGATACCTGCGCCGCTTCCCGCTCGACATCATCAAGATTGATCGTTCCCTTGTCACGGGCATTGAGCAGGAGGGAGAAGTGGCCAAGATTGCTCGCGCCGTTATTTCCTTGGGCAACAGCCTTGGCAAACTGGTGGTTGCGGAAGGCGTGGAAAATCAGGCGCAGTTCGACTTTCTCAGTCTTCACGGATGCGATGAATTCCAGGGTTACCTGATCTCCAAACCTATGTCTGCCAGTGCAATGATTCGGTTCCTGCAGGAGCGCACCGCCGCTTAGCCGGCAGCGATCATCAATTTTTCAAGGTGATAGAATGGGGCCGCGGTTGGATCCGTTCCGGCAAAGCGCGCGTCGGCCTTAAAACCTGATGATCGAAGAGGTAACCATGGCAAGGCAACCCGAACAGGAAAGAGAACCTTCTGACAAAAGCGAGGCGAACGAAGGTGCCACGCAGCCCCAGACCTCCCGCCTGCGCTCCTGGACCGGGTGCGCATGGCACTTTGTCCGGCGGGGTTTTGCGCCGGTAATCTCCGTTGTGGCGCTTGCAGCTGCGGTCGCTTCCTCGAGCACCAATCAATCCATCCAGGTGCAACTCCGGGATCAGGCAGCGAAAGTGAATGGCATGAACGCAGGCCAGGCAGCCGCAAAATCGGACCTGGAGAAACTCAAAGCAAGTCTGGCCCAGGAAAAAGCCGCCCTGGAAGAAGAGCGAAAGAAGCTGGATGAGCGTCAGGTAAAGATCATTCAGGCGGTTACCCGACTGCAGGTGAAGGCAAAAATCTCACCCACCCTGGAGGAGCAATTGCGCCAGCCGGATAACGTTTCCGTCGCCAAACCGGCGGCACCCGGAACCTCGGCTGCTGCTGCGCCAGTTCCCGGGGCTGCAACCGCACCAGCCGCTGCAAAGAAGCAAACTCCCCAGGTCAAGGCCATGATGGACGCCATCGAGCAGTACAACAAGCAGTAAGGTCGAGCATGACAGCCACGCTTGCATTCGACGTCTATGGCACGCTTCTGGATACCCATGGCGTGGTCAGTGTGGATGATGTGAAGTCGTTCAAGCCCAACCCCGGGATCGGCTCGCCCAGCGCATCAGGAAACAAAAATCCCGGGTTTCGGGCTGTATCTGGGGGTGCTCACCCAACGGGGATCGTGTCATCATTGGCCGATGCCCGCGCCGCCCTGGTTTCTGTATCTGATTGAATGTACTGATGGTTCCCTCTACGCGGGGGTTACCACGGACGTGGCGCGGCGGTTTTTAGCGCATTCCAGAGGGCAGGGAGCACGCTATACCCGTTCCCATCCGCCTCTGCGCTTGGTAGGATCACGTTTGTTCGGTTCCAAATCAGAGGCTCTCAGGGCCGAACTGGCGATCAAACGTCTGCCCAAGGAAAAGAAGATCATGGCATTGCTGGCGCCGGATTTTCCTGGGAAGGCAGCGCCGACCCACGACAACATCAACACTAGGAGATATTGCATGAATAAATCCGAGCTCATCGAAGCCATCGCCAAGGAAGCAGACCTCTCCAAGGCCGCAGCCGAGCGCGCCCTATCCGCCGCCATCGACACCGTCGTCAAGGCAGTATCCAAAGGAGACACTGTGACCCTGGTGGGGTTCGGGACTTTCAAGTCTTCCAAACGTGCCGCGCGTACAGGACGCAATCCCCAGACGGGCAAGGAAATCAAGATCGCCGCGACCACCGTGCCGCGCTTTACTGCCGGTGCGACTTTCAAGTCTGCCGTAGCAGGAAAGAAAGCCAAAAAGAAGTAAACCCCGCGGGATGGCTCTTTCCGAGCCATCCCCCAACTGACAATGAGCTGCGTTCTCTCCTCATGCCGCCGAACTCCAGGGGGACATGCCGAACTACACGGACATTGCCCCCGTGATTCAAGTCAACGAAGTCCTGATTGCCAGGTAACCCCACCCCTCATGCGCCCCGGAAGAAAGTCGCTGGAGCCATTCCAAAAATCATGAAGAAAGTACTGGTCGTCACTGGCGGTGCCAGAGGTATCGGAGCGGCAACCGCGCTGGCTGCCGCAGCGGAAGGCTATGCCGTGTGCGTAAACTACCTGAATCACCGGGATGAAGCTGCCGGGGTCGTGGCAGCCATCAAGGGAGGGGGGGGCGAGGCCATCGCGGTCCAGGCCAACGTCGCTGTTGAAAGCGATGTCGTCCACCTTTTTGAACGGGTGGATGCTTCCCTGGGACGCATCACTGCCCTGGTCAATAACGCAGGAGTCCTGGAGAAGCAGGCGCGTATCGAGGACATGGATGCCGAAAGAATCCATCGGGTGTTCTCCGTCAATGTGACTGGAAGCTTCATGTGTTCGCGCGAAGCGGTGCGACGAATGTCAACGAAGCACGGCGGGGGAGGGGGAGCAATCGTCAATATTTCGTCCATCGCTTCCCGCCTGGGCGCGCCAGGTGAGTATGTGGATTACGCGGCATCGAAGGCGGCGGTGGATACGTTGACCATGGGGCTGGCAAAGGAAGTCGCTGCAGAAAATATTCGCGTCAACGCGGTCTGCCCAGGCGTCATATACACCGACATTCACGCCAGCGGCGGGGAGCCGCGACGCGTGGACCGGGTCAAGAGTAATGTTCCCATGCAGCGTGGCGGTTACCCTGAGGAAGTTGCCAAGGCAGTGCTATGGCTGCTTTCTGAGGATGCGTCGTACACGACCGGTGCTTTTATTGACGTTTCGGGTGGCCGATGACGGCCGCATCCCCAAAAGGTTTGGCGTGCATTGTATTTTGCTTATTTTGACCAGACGACTCGAAAGCCGTAAAAACATGGCGTAGAATGTCCCGGATGTAACAGACTGTAACACTGGTATCGCGCTTTACTTTTGAATCAGGCACGCAGCAGATTGCGTGGCAGCCGCCTTCCCGCAACGGGGGGACGGCGATGAAATTCATAGGGAGGAAGCCATAATGTACTACCAGAATTACGATCCTCTGGGCAACGCTTTCGTTTCCACACTCGTGGCAGCCATTCCCATCGTTACCCTGCTGTACTTCATAGCGCTTCACCCTCACAAGGACAAGTCGGGCGTGATGCGCCTTGGCATTTCAGCGCCCTATGCGGCATTGTTCGGCGTCATCGCCGCCTTCCTCGTATCCTGTCTCGCGTTCCAGATGCCCGTGGTTTCAGCGGTTTCGGCCTTCGTGCTTGGCACGCTATCGGGATTCCTGGGCATCATCTGGATCGTCCTGGCGGCAATGTTTCTGTATACCATGACAGTCATCGCCGGGAAATTCGAGATCGTGAAGGAGTCGATCGTCCACATCTCGTTCGACCGGCGGCTGCAATGCGTACTCATCGCCTTTTCGTTCGGCGCCATCATCGAAGGAACGTCGGGCTTTGGAACGCCGGTGGCCATTGCCGGGGCTGTCATGGTGGGTTTGGGGTTCAAGCCGTTTCAGTCCGCAGTACTGAATCTGTTGGCCAACACGGCCCCCGTGGCATGGGGGGCCATCGGTACGCCGATCGTGACGCTTGCCGCTGTCAGTGGTCTGGACGAGGTCACCCTTTCTGCCATGGCAGGGCATCAACTGCCCTGGGTGTCCATGCTGGTTCCCTTCTGGCTGGTGGCCACTTTCGTGAAAATGGAAGGGGGCACCTGGAAGGAAGCCTTCGAGGTGTGGCCTGCCGCCCTCTGTGCCGGTGGAACGTTCGCCCTCATGCAATTTTACGCATCCGGTACCAGCGAACTGCACCTCATGACCGATGTGGTCTCTGGTGTTTTTTCGGTGATTTGCACTGCCTTGTTCCTGCGCTTCGTCTGGCATCCAAAAACGCGCTTTCTTTTGAAGTCCGAGCGCGAAGCCCTGGCGAAGGAAGGCAAGAGCATGGCCACTGCAACCGTAGACGCCACTGCCTGGAAGTACCCATACACCATCAGGGAAACGCTGTACGCCTGGCTGCCCTGGATGATTCTCATTGCCTGTTGCGCGCTCTGGGGCATGCCTGAATGGAAAAAATACCTGAACGGACTCTTTTCCGGGGTGACATTCAATACGACGCTTTTTGGTTCGCATTTCGGCGGCACGGCTTCCCTGCCGGTTTGGGACATGCCGTCGTTGCATAACATGGTGCAGCGCGTGCCACCCATCGCAGCCGTCGGCGCCAAGCCCGAGGCGGCGCGATTTACGTTGAACTGGCTTTCTGCAGCAGGGACCGGCGTGTTCTTCGCCGCACTTCTGTCTGGTCTTGCGCTCGGGCTCAGCGCAAAACAGTGGAAGGAATCCCTGGTCAGCACGGCGCATCGCATGAAAACGCCCGTTCTGGTCATTGGGCAGGTGCTTGGGCTGGGTTTCCTGACGCGCTACTCCGGAACGGATGCGGTGCTGGGGCTTGCGTTTACCGGAGCCGGTCCCATGTACCCGTTTTTCGCAGCCTATCTGGGCTGGCTGGGTGTTTTCCTTACCGGGTCCGATACGGCCTCCAATGCCTTGTTTGGCAGCCTCCAGCGTATTACGGCGCAGCAGTTGCACTTGAACGAGGTGCTGATCGTGGCCACCAATTCGACGGGGGGGGTCATGGGCAAGATGATTGATGCGCAATCCATCATGGTGGCCTGTGCGGCCTGCTACGACGATCCTCACGAGCGAGCGCATGCGCTGGGACCGATTTTCAGGACCGTCTTCTGGCATTCCATTGCCGGAGCCGCCGTGATCGGGGTGATCGCGCTCCTGCAGGCCTATGTCTTTCCCGGGATGATTCCGGCGCTGCCGATCGGGAAATAAGCCCGACAGCGGCGCTCAGAGGGACGCCAGATACTACATTGGCGGCTTCATGCCGTCCTTGCCCACGCTGATACGCAATGCCGTCAGATTGCCATCGTCAGATTTCTGGGCAATGACCAGGATTTTGGCGCCGGCAGTCAGCAAGGACTTGTCTGCAGGAATGAAGGTGACGATGGGCACGTCCAGCGGCACGATGATTTTCTGATTGCCGCCTTTATAACTGAGCACCAGCGCCTTGCCGTCATTGACGTCGACGACGGCATCCACATTGGCGTTGGTCATGCTGGAACCCGGTTCGAGGTCCCAGGCGTAGTGCCCTTCACCCGTGCCACGCAGGGACTCCGGAAACAGATGGACTTCGAGGGCCTGCAAGGTATTTCCGGGCCCGTTCTGAAGTGCTGTCACGCCTACGAAATTTCCCTGTTTGATGTCGCCGAGCTTGATGGGTAAGAGCACGTTGACCTTGGTATTGTCAGCGACGTGGATCATCACGTCATGGCCTTCCCGTGATTTCACCTGCAACGCCTGTCCGTCGAATGCCGTGACCGTGCCGCGGATCCTGAAGGTGGCTGGCTGCTGCGCCAAAGCGTTGACCATGCCGGATACCATCATTACCAGTAACAGCAATGCCTTGATATTGCTCATGATGCCCCCCTTGGTTGAAACACAATCATAGTACGAACGGGCGAAGTTGCGGCACAGGTGCCAAGGCTGTAGTGTTTAACCCGTTTTCTCACTCTGCATCCGGACCATGCTCGATATCAAAACGATCGTTGTCATCCTGGGCGCCAGCGCCTTGTTTACAGGCCTTGCGCTCCTTTCGGTAGCGCATCGCTACCCAGCGCATCTCCGTCGAGGTGTGGCCTTCTGGGGGGGAGGCAGCATGCTTGAAAGCTTGGGTTTTGCGCTGCTGGCGTTGCGCGGGCACATCCCGGATTTTTTCTCGATCGTGGTGGCCAATACGCTTTTTGCCATAACGCTGGTTCTGCTCTACGCCGGACTTAAAGAGATCAAGCAGGAAGCCTATCGGATCGACGGGATGATCATGGCGCCGGTACTGCTTGCGGTAAGCTTCAGTTACTACCTGTGGGCCGAAAACGATATCCACATGAGATTTATCATCGGCAGCGCAGTGATCGCTTTCATGCTGCTGGTGCTGTGCAAAAACCTCTTCATCGGGATTGAGCGCTCCAAGCGGCTGCCTTACTGGATGACGGGCGGGATCATGCTGTGCGGCGCGATCGCGCATCTCTCACGGCTCGTCCTGCTGCTGAGCGGCGGCGACTCACTGAAAACGGTGTTCAGCCCCAGCATCTACCAGGATGTGACTTTTCTGGGTGCATTTTTCGCTACCACGCTGGGCATGCTCTATTTCATGCTGATTGTCAGCGATACGCTCAACGAGGAATTGCGGAAGCTCGCCGCCTACGACCCGCTCACGGGGGCCTACAATCGGCGCAGTTTCGAGCAGCTCGTGGCCAGGGAGTTTTCTCGAAGCCAGCGTCAGGAAGGCCGCCACGCATCGTTACTGTTGATTGATCTAGATCACTTCAAATTGATCAATGACCGGTACGGGCACCCCACCGGAGATATCGTGCTCAAGGAAACGGCTGCCGTCATTCGCGGTGCGCTCAGGCAGCAGGACATCTTCTCTCGTCTGGGGGGTGAGGAATTCTGTGTCCTTTTGCCAGAAACCGGTGCGCAGGAGGCGCACGGAATTGCAGAGCGACTCCGGTTTATCGTGGCATGCCACCGAAGCACTCACGAAATTGCAGCGATGACGGTCACTTGCAGCATCGGCGTGGCAACACAGGCCGCGCCAGCACAGACGTTGGAGGCATTGATGGCCGAAGCCGATGCAGCGATGTACCAGGCCAAGCGACAGGGGCGCAACCAGGTGGTGATGACAACGTCTGGCCTCGCGCCCGAGCCCACATGATGCGCGGGCTACACGGACTGCCCTGCGGCACTTCCGCTGGACCAGGCCCATTGAAAATTGAATCCGCCAAGATGCCCGGTGACATCCACAGCCTCACCGATGAAATAAAGTCCAGGGACGCTCTTGGCCGCCATTGTTTTTGAGGACAATCCATCGGTGGCGACGCCACCCAGGGTGACTTCAGCCTTGTTGTAGCCCAGGGTACCTGAAGGCCGGACATGCCAATGACATAGCGCTTCTGCGGCATCGCCCAACTCCCTGCTCGTGAACTGCTGCATCGGTTTTGCCAGCCCGTATGCCGTGCACCATTGTTGCGCAAAGCGTTTGGGCAGCACTTCCCCAAGGAGGTTGTCGAAGCGCATACGACTGGCATGGTGTGCGCTGAGCCAGGAAAAAACGTCCTGGTCTGGCAGAAGATTGATCGTGATGAAGTCGCCGGGATGCCAGTAGGAGGAAATTTGGAGAATGGCGGGTCCTGAAAGCCCGCGATGGGTGAACAGAAGGCGCTCACGAAAGTGCCCGCCATTGCAGGAGACTTCCACGTCGAGGGAAATTCCGGACAGATCGCCGAAACGCGCGAGCGCTTCGGGTTCAAAGGTGAGGGGCACGAGTGCTGGTCGGGGCGGAATGACTTTCAATCCGAACTGTTCTGCAATGCGAAAGGCAAAGGGTGTGGCACCGATCTTTGGAACGGTCAGGCCGCCGGTGGCGATGACGAGCGCTTTCGATCGGTAACTTCCCTGACTTGTTGCCACGTGGAACGTGTCATCTTCGCGGGTGACAGCAAGCACGTCGCAGGGCATGCGCCAGGCGACATGGCCAAGATCGCACTCGGTTTTGAGCATATGGATGATCTGTTGGGCGCTGTCGTCGCAGAACAGTTGTCCCAGTGTCTTTTCGTGATATTTGATGCCGTAGCGTTCAACGAGGGCAATGAAATGCTGTGGCGTGAAGCGCGCCAGCGCCGAGCGGCAGAAGTGCGGGTTTTGCGAAATGAAGTTTTCCGGGCGGCAATGCAGGTTGGTGAAGTTGCAGCGTCCACCACCGGAGATGCGTATCTTTTCTGCCAGTTTGCTGCTGTGATCGATCAACAGGACTCTGCGGCCGCGCTGGCCAGCCTGGGCGGCGCACATCATGCCGGCTGCTCCTGCACCAATGACGATGGCGTTCCAATCCTCGACTGTTTTCATCCCGTCGAGGATAACTGACGCCGCAACGAAGGGAAAGCCCGATGTCGGGCTGGGGCCCGCAGCAGCTACTGCGTTGTCAGCGCGGACTTTTCTGCCAGGGTGTTCAGGACGATGATGCTGATGCGGCGGTTGCTGGGGTTGAGAGGGTGATTGCTGTCCAGCAGCGCCGATGAAGCGAGTCCGGTCACTCGCACGATTTTATCCGGGTCCATGCCGCCAAGGATCAACTCGCGCCGTGACGCATTGGCACGGTCTATGGACAGTTCCCAGTTGCTGTAATTCGTTTCGACCCCCTGATAGGGCGCGGCGTCGGTATGGCCGGAGATGCTGATCTTGTTGGGAACTTCGTTCAGCGCCTTGCCGATTTCATGCAGGATCTCCTCCGCGTAGGGCTGAAGTGCGGTGCTTCCCAGATTGAACATGGGCCGGTTCTGCTTGTCGATGATCTGGATGCGCAAACCGTCTGTGGTGATGTCGAGCAACAGTTGGTCCTTGAATTTCTGCAAGGCAGGGTGGGTTTCGATGATGTTTTCCAGGTGGCTTTTCAGTTGCCGCAGGCGATCGATTTCCTGGAGGCGCATGTTGACCCGGGCCCGTTCCATGGAAGTCTTGTTGACCGGTTCGGCCTCCCCCATTCTGACCTGTGCATTCTCTTCTGATGGTACGTTGCTGCCATTGGAAATGATATGGGTGGCATCGGCGGCGTCCTTGCCTCCTGCGAGCGCGACCATCAACGGAGTTTTGAAGTAATCTGAAACGCCGCGCAGGCTGCTGGCCGTGCTGCTATTGACGAGCCACAGCAGCAGGAAGAAGGCCATGATGGCGGTGACAAAATCGGCATAGGCGATTTTCCACGTCCCGCCAAAACGAATGGCTCGCGGCTGTTTGACAAACCTTTTGACGACAACCGGTCGCTTTGCTTTGTCGGACTTTCTGGCTCTCGAACGCGGTCCTGCCATGACACCCTCGCTTCAGGTTGTATGCGCAAAGACTCCGGAGCAGATGGAGAAAACATCTTGATCGCCTGGCGACCCCGCTGGCACTCGACAATGTGTCGATTAGGACTTGGTCCATTAGCCCGGAAGCTTTGCGTCCCCGCCTTTCGACGGGTTTGCCCTTGCAGGCGTTGATTGGGAAATCAACGTTTGCTGCCTGATTCTAGGGAGAGTCCTTGCGGGTGTCAAACAAAGGATGCCTGGGTCCTCCTGCGAGGACCCGCGGTAACTCTTCCCAACACGTCGTGTAGTCAGGCGACTTCCTGCCGCGCCGCATCCGCCATGTCTTGTGGGTCCCGGACGCGGCCAGGGTCAGCGTGCCCTGACCCATCCGGGCGTTGATGGTGTCCATCAAGTGCATCAACCGAGTAGAACGGGCTTCTGAGACGGGGTCGTCGAAGAGCGTTCTGGGGCGCGTGCTCTTCCGTTCCAATCCCATCAATACGATGCCGGCTTTTTTGTACTGGAATCCCTCCCGATAGACGTGCCCCAGCCCCTTGAGGGCCGCCTGGACCAGGACCCGTGCGTCATCCCCGGGTTTGGCCAGGGGGACGACGAAGGTTTTTTGATACTGGGGGGTTTCCGGCTTGAAAGGATTGGTGAGGATATAGACCCCGATGCTTGACGCGACGGATCCCTGGGCACGAAGCTTTTCCGCTGCGCGTAGCGTATAGCTGCTGACCGCCTCGCTTAAGTCCTGCAGGCAGCAGACGGGTCTTCCAAAGGAGCGGCTGGAGATGATCTGCTGTTTGGCGGGGTCGGCCTCTTCCAGGTCAATGCAGGAAAGGCCATTGAGTTCGGCAACGGTGCGTTCCAGCATGACGGAGAATTGTGCGCGGATCTGCCTGCGGTCGGACCGCTTGAGATCCAGGGCCGTGTGGATCCCCATTTTCTGCAGCCGAAGATGGGTCTTCCGGCCGACCCCCCAGACTTCGATGACGGCGATCCCTTCGAGGAGCGCGTCCAGATCGCGGGAGGAGAATCGTCCGAAGTCGCATACCCCCGCAAACCTTTCCTGCTTCTTGGCCGTATGGTTGGCAAGTTTTGCGAGCGTTTTGGTGGAGGCAATCCCGATGCCAACCGGGATGCCCGTCCATTGTTTGACGCGATGCCGGATCTCCTGTCCGTAGGCCACAAGATCGCGGGATTCAAAACCCGCAAACCCCAGGTAGCACTCATCAATGGAGTAGATTTCCTGGTGGGGGGAGAACTGGCCCAATACGGTCATCACGCGTGCCGACATGTCCGCGTAAAGGGCGTAGTTGCTGGAAAAACACGCGATGCCCTGGCGCCGGGCCTCTTTCTCGGCTTGGTACCAGGGTGCGGCCATGCGGATACCCAGGGCCTTTGCTTCATTGCTGCGGGCGACGATGCAGCCATCGTTGTTGCTGAGTACGACCACAGGTTTGCCTTCAAGCCTGGGGTTGAACACCCGCTCGCAGGAGACGTAAAAGTTATTGCAATCCACCAGGGCAAAGGGTTGCATGCGGGTACTGCCCCTTTCTAGACGAGCTTGCGGATGCAGGACGTGACGACGCCCCAGCATTGCAGTTCCTGGGCGTCCTCGAGTTCAATGTCCTTGAATCGTGGATTTTCTGCCTTCAGCACAGGGCGTCCGTCACGAAACCCCAGGCGCTTGACGGTGAGTTCGCCATCCAGCACGGCGATGATGATCCTGCCCGGGGAGGGTTCGATGGCGCGGTCCACCACTAGCATGTCTCCGTCATGGATGCCGGCACCCGTCATGGAGTGCCCCTTGACCTTCACAAAAAAAGTGGCCTCCCGATGGGGCACCAGAAATTCGTTGAGGTCGAGATGGGATGCGACGTAATCGTCGGCAGGAGAGGGGAAGCCGGCCGGAACGCGATGGGCGTAGAGCGGGAGGATCAAGCGAGAAGGGTCGGGGTCGGGGATGAAGGCCTCCTGGGAGGCCAGCAGGCGTCTGGTACGGTGGCGTGCCTCGTAGGCGGCAAGGAAGTCCTGTACCGTTGCCACGGCCCCGATGGGCAGGCGCACGGTCTGCGTGGGTTCTCCATAGCGGCCCGTGCCCGGCTTGCGTCCGGCGCCGGGCCGTGGGCCGCCTCGCGTGGAAGGTTTGGTTTTCATTTGATCATTGTGACGATAATCAAATGGTTTGGCAATGGTCGCCGGGCCTCCGTGCGCAGGCCCTGCCCGGGAGGGAGGTGGCTACTCGTCGAGCAGGCTCAGTTGATGGAGGCTTGCCCTGACGCTGCGTTTGCCGGCTTCGATGGCTTCCTTGGCGCGGTGAAAATCGAACAGGCCGAAGTGGGCCAGCCGTGGCGCCACGATCACGTCCGGGGGGTCTCCTGCCATGCGGCTGCGCGTAATGCGTACCTGCATGATGTTGATGCTGGTGCCCATCACGTCAAGCATGGAGGGAAGCTTGGGCTGGCCGGAGGGGGCTGCCGACATGAGCAACCCCAGCTTTTCCTGCAGTTTTCGCATCCATTCCCCCACCGGGCTGCCGGGGGCCTCGGGAGGCGGTTCGGGAGGCGTTCTGGGGCTCAACATATCGGAACTGAGGTCCACGGCAATGACGAGTTCGGCACCCATTGCGCGGGCCAGCGACACCGGCACGGGATTGACGAGTCCGCCGTCCACCAGCGTCATGCCATCGCGTTGCACCGGCGTGAACAGGACAGGCAGGGCGATGGAAGCGCGCACGGCCTCGACGGTCGAGCCTTCGCGCAACCAGACCTCGGCGCCGGTGCGCAGTGACGTGGCGACCGCGGCAAACGGGAGGGACAGGGCCTCGATGGGGCGATCCACAAAATTTCGCCGGAAAAACTCCATCAGGCGATCCCCCTTGAGGACGCCGCCATTCAAACTGACGTCCATGAACGACACCACGTCCGACACGCTCATGTCGAGCAGCCACTGTTCGAAACGGTCCAGTTCGCCGGCCGCATAGGCAGCACCGACCATGGCGCCGACCGAGGTGCCGCAGACCAGGTCCGGGCGAATGCCGGCCTCTTCCAGTGCCCGGATCACGCCCACATGCGCCCATCCGCGTGCCGAGCCTCCGCCCAGCGCCAGTCCGATGCGTGGTTTGTGCGGGGCCTTCATGCGGGCGCGGGTTGCATGAAAGGCAATCCGGGGATGTCGCGAAAAGAAGGTGTCATCGCTACATCGTGCCGTGAACGGAGCGGGAGAGCAAGAGCAATGTCATGGCTCCGTCGTGGCGGAGATTGCGGGTGTTCGGGCCAATTGGAATATCATGTATCTGGCCATCTGCCACGTAAATGCCAGGAGGTGCTCTCATGCATCAAATGAAACTGGGCAAGGCTTTCACCCTGATGGAATCCGGGCCCGTGGTCCTCGTGACAACCCATGACGGAATGAAGAACAACATCATGACCCTCTCATGGACGATGGTACTGGATTTCACGCCGCTATTTGCCATCACGACGGGCGAATGGAATTATTCCTACGCCGCGTTGCGAAAGAACAGGGAGTGCGTCATTGCCATTCCCACAGTCGACATGCTGGATCGGGTGGTCGGGATCGGGACGTGCTCTGGTGCCGACACGGACAAATTTGCAAAATTCAAGCTGACGCCGATGCATGGCAAGGTCGTTAAGGCGCCATTGATCAAGGAATGCCTGGCCAATATCGAGTGCAAGGTCATTGACATTGTCAGGAAGCACAACATCCTCGTGCTGGAGGGTGTGGCTGCATATACAAATCCTGCGCGAAAGGAAAAACGGACGATTCACGCTGTGGGCGACGGCACATTTATCGTCGACGGTCGCAGGATCGATCGGAGGAAGATGATGGCCTCCAAGCTTCCTTCCGGCCTTTAGGGCCGGGTCAGTTACGATGGTCTCGGGCAACCGGCGAGAATATCAGGCTTCACTCGAAGAAGAGACGGGTTCCACCATGTGCTGCCGCCAGCGCACCGGTGGGCGCAGGGAAAGCCAGCCTCCGGGTGTGGCGCTGGCAGCGAGAACTTCCCGCAGTCCCGCAGCTGCATCAGGACCCATCGCGCGTGCGGCCTGACGGTCCGCGCGCAGCTCGAAGAGCCAATGCAGGGCGAGGCAACCCAGGAGGGCGCCGGCCAAACCCAGCCATGCCCTGGCGTTTTCGGGTGCATCGGAGAGCGCGACCGTCAGCACCAATAATGGCACGAGCGCGGCCAAGCGCTGGGACAGGCTGCCGTGCGCCAGGGCACGCGCTATCAGAAAGCGAAGCCCCGGTGTTCCAAGACGCTCTGCCAGCGCGGAAGAGAGAA
Organism: Pseudomonadota bacterium; assembly: GCA_021850135.1. Lineage (GTDB taxonomy): Bacteria > Pseudomonadota > Gammaproteobacteria > Burkholderiales > Ferrovaceae > JAJZRV01. The sequence goes on along the minus strand of JAJZRV010000003.1, from coordinate 20,203 downwards.
ATATCCGGCTTTGCCCCGGCAGCAGTCCCGCCGTGACAACGAAAGGGCGTGGATATTCCACGAGGGTGACCGGAATGTCGGCAAGTCGGGCGGGGCCCGTGCGCCGGCCCAACTCGGCCAGGGTCTGGTCCACCGCCCGACGCACGGAACCGTCCACGATTTCCCTGACGACCAGGGCCCGGCAGATTGCAGGGCCGTACCAGAAGCCCGCCACGACCAGGGCTTCCTGGTAAAGGGTGGAGAGCAATGCGTAGGTGTCGCTTTTGCTCCAGGCGGCCGGTACCAGAAGATCGGGGCCCCAGAAGGCGAGGCAACTCAGCAGCAGAAATTTCCGGGTGCGTTGGGGAGAAGACGGAATCATTTAATGCGCAGCCCCCAGCGCAACGCGGTGGCATCCGCTCTCCATGGCCAGGTACGGCGCGCGATCGGCACATCGAATCAATTTTCCCCTCCCCGTAGCGGCGGGCCACGTCGCTGGCGCTCGCAATGCCGCCCCGAACCGGCTCCGCCCATGGTTGTTTTTTTGTATTTTTGTTATTTGTGTCGGGCTATTATGCCACCTCATCCATCAATAACGGTCAGGAGCGGGATCATGCTGAAAGGGTCGGCCCTTAATTTCTTGATGAAGCACCGAAGCGCTGTGGGCTTGCTGGTCATTTGCGCCAGCACATGCGTCTTCGCACAGGACGCGGCGGAGGTTCATGCCAAGCGTTTTCCACAGATCACCATGGAGAATGTGCCGCCCCAATCCCGTGCGTTGGCCCAGGAGATCGTGGCCATCTCCAGTGTCGGTCTTGCCGGCCCCTACAACGTGATGCTGCGCAGTCCGGTGTTTGCAGAGCGCATGAAGCGTCTTCTGGATTATCTGCGTTTCGAAACCTCCCTGCCAAAACGGCTGAATGAATTCGCCATCCTGATCCAGGGCCGCCTCTGGAGTTCGCAGGTGGAATGGTACGCGCACTATCCGCTGGCGCTGAAGGCGGGATTGCCTGCCTCTGTGGCAGACGATCTGAAGGCCAACATCCGCCCACGCAACATGCAGCCTGATGAGGCAGTGGTCTATGACGTGTGCATGACGATGAGCCAGCAACACGAGATCAGCGACGCATTATTCCAGCGGGCCAAGGCGGTGCTGGGCGAACAGCAGCTGGTGGATCTGATCGCCGTCAGCGGCACCTACGTGACCGTGGCCATGCTGCTGAGCCTGGGCGAGGAGTCTTCTCCTGCGGACAAGCCGTTGCCCTTCCCCGAGAAGGCCCGATAAGGACAGCGCGCCTGCTATAGTTCAATGTGATGAAACCCTCGGACCTACAACATCGCCGTGCAGTGACGCTGCTGTCCTTCGCAGCGTTTGCCAGCGCGGCCTCGGCACGCCTGTGCGACCCCATGCTGCCCGATCTGGCCAGGACATTCCTGGCTTCTCCGGGGGAAACGGCCCAGGTCATCTCCTCGTTCTCGGTGGCCTACGGGGTATTGCAGGTATTCTTCGGCCCCCTGGGGGATCGGCTGGGAAAATACCGGCTGATTGCCTGGACCACCCTGGCCTGCACTCTGGGCAGCCTTGGCGCCGTGCTGGCCAGTTCGTTGCACTGGCTGATTCTCTCGCGCCTGCTGACGGGGGCCTCAGCAGCAGGCATCATTCCCCTGTCCATGGCATGGATCGGGGATACCATTTCCTATGAGCATCGCCAGGCCACCCTGGCACGGTTCCTTGCAGGGCAGATCGTGGGGGTGATCGGCGGACAATTCATCGGCGGCCTCTTTACCGATACCCTCGGTTTTCGTTGGGCTTTCGGTTTCATGGCGTTGACCTACCTGGTCGTCGGACTCTGGGTGTTGATGGAATCGCGCTCCAACGAGTCCACCCGACATGTTCGCACGGGGCCTGCGGGGAAAGCGGGGGTGCTGGCCCAGGGAATTTCGGTGGTCAGCATTCCGTGGGCACGCGTCATCCTGCTGACCGTATTCGTGGAAGGTCTGGTGGTTTTTGGCACCCTGGCTTTCGTCCCCTCCTACCTGCATCACCGGTTCGGTCTTTCATTGACCATGGCCGGCGCCCTGATGGCCACCTTCGGCGTTGGCGGTTTCTCGTACATCCTGTTCGCAAGGCAGTTTGTCAGCAATTTCGGCGAGGTGGGACTGGCCAAAATGGGCGGCATGCTCATTGGGGGGGCCTGGCTGATTCTTGCCTTGGGCGATTCCTGGGGCTGGGCCATCCCTGCATGCACGTTGGTGGGGTTGGGCTACTACATGCTGCACAACACGTTGCAGACCAATGCCACGCAAATGGCGCCGATGGTGCGTGGCACGGCTGTTTCCCTGTTTGCCTCGGCGTTTTTCCTGGGACAGTCCCTGGGAGTGGTACTGGCTTCCATGCTGTTGGCACATACCGGTGAGGAGGTGCTGTTTTCCGTGGCAGCGCTGGCCCTGCCGGCGATCGGCCTCGCCTTTTCGCGCGCACTGAAAGTGCATCACCAGCTGGCGAAGCCGGCAACATCCTAGGTGCCCCCGTTTCCAAGAAAAAAGCCCGGTGTCCGCGAGGGACAGCCGGGCCTGATGGGATCAGCGACCAGGGTCGTCTTCAGAACGGAATGTCGTCCGGGAAGTCATCGAACTTGCCGCCGGCGCCGGAGGATTTTGGCGAGCCACCCCCGTTGCTGCCCGAAGGCATGTCGCTCCCACCGCCGCCGCCCGAGCGGCTTCCCAGCATCTGCATGCGATCTGCCACGATTTCCGTCGTGTACTTGTCCTGGCCATCCTTATCCTGCCATTTCCGGGTTTGCAGGCGGCCTTCCAGGTAGACCTGGCTGCCCTTCTTGAGATACTCGCCGGCAATTTCCGCGAGCTTGCCGAAGAAGGCCACACGATGCCATTCAGTCTTCTCCTGTTTCTCACCCGCCTTGTCCTTCCAGGTGTCCGTCGTTGCCACGCTGATGTTGGTGATGGCACCGCCGTCAGGCATATACCGGACTTCGGGGTCGCGCCCCAGATTGCCCACCAGAATCACTTTGTTGACTGAAGCCATAGCGCACTCTCCCTCGATTTAACTGGCTTTTTTGACCTGCATGGGCCACGCCACCATAAGCCAAATGGCGGTGAGGCCTGCACAAAAGACCGGCACGGCGTCCGGCCCCCAATACTTGGACAGCGCGCCAGCCAGGGTTGCCCCGCTGAACGCGCCGAGAAACTGAATGCTGCTGTAAACGCCCGTGGCGGTGCCTTTGGTGCCTGGAGGCGCCACGACGGTGACGAGGGAAGGCAGGCTTGCCTCCAACACGTTGAAGGCAACGAAAAATATCGTCAGCGCCACGGCGATGCCGGTGACGCTGCCCAGCCCCAGCCCTACCATCAGGGCCGACTGGGCCAGCAGGAGGACGGCCACGGCAACCAGAAAGACGGATTTGCGCCATTTGCCATGGGACAGCGCCACGCCTGGAATCATGAGGACGAAGGATCCCAGCATGACCGGAAGATAAAGCTTCCAGTGCGCGCCCTGGGGCAGGCCGTCCTGCACCAGGGCAGGCGGGACAACCACGAAAATGGCCATCAGGATGGCATGCAGCACGAAAATGCCCCAGTTGAGGCGGAGCAGTTCCACGTGACGCAAAACGGCGGAAAACGGCGCGCGCGCCTCGGCACGCGGGGGGGTGGTGGCATTGGGGATGACCCACTGCACGATGGTGATGGCAAGCAGGGCAAGAATGCCCGTCATCGCAAAAATGCCGGGGACGCCGATGACGGGATAAAGGGCCGGGGCCAGGATCATGGAGGCGCTGAAAGTGATCCCGATGGTCATACCGATCAGGGCCATGGCCTTGGTGCGGTGCTGTTCGCGGGTGAGGTCGGCGGTCAGGGCGATGACGGCGGCCGAGATGGCGCCGGCGCCCTGGATGATGCGTCCCAGGATGACCCAGCCAATGCTGGTGGCTGCTGCAGCAACGAAACTCCCCAGTGCAAAAATCACCAACCCTCCCATGATGACCGGCTTGCGGCCGATGCGATCGGATAACCATCCCAGGGGAATCTGCAATGCAGCCTGGGTCAGGCCATAGGCCCCGAGCGCGATGCCCACCAGTGTTTTATCGCTGCCCCCGGGCAGTTGCGCCGCATACAGGGCAAAGACCGGCAGGATGATGAACATGCCCAGCATGCGCAGGCCGAAAATGCCGGCCAGACCCATGCTGGCGCGCCATTCGAGGGGAGACATTCTATCGGGAGTTTTCATGAAGACCGGACGGGAAAAAGTAAAAATCTTGGCGTATATTAGCAGGTTCAACCTGATCCCAGTACGAAGCCTCATCATCCAACGCCGTGACACAAGACATCCTGCGCATTCGTGGGGCACGCACCCACAACCTTAAAAACATCGACCTGGACATCCCGCGCCATCGGCTGGTGGTCGTGACCGGCCTGTCCGGCTCCGGAAAGTCTTCCCTGGCCTTTGACACGCTTTATGCCGAAGGCCAGCGGCGCTACGTGGAGTCCCTCTCGGCGTACGCACGCCAGTTCCTGCAACTGATGGAAAAGCCTGACGTAGACCTGATCGAGGGGCTCTCTCCGGCCATTTCCATCGAGCAGAAGGCCACCAGCCACAATCCGCGTTCCACCGTGGGGACGGTGACCGAAATCCACGATTACCTGCGCCTGCTGTTTGCCCGCGCGGGGGATCCCTATTGCCCCGAGCATCAGATCCTGCTGGAAGCCCAGAGCGTGTCGCAAATGGTGGACCATGTGCTGGAGCTTCCCCAGGACACGCGCCTGATGATCCTCTCGCCGCTCGTGGTCGGGCGCAAGGGCCAGCAACAGGAACTGTTCAACGAGCTGCGCGCCCAGGGGTTCGTGCGCCTGCGCATTGACGGTGCGGTCGTGGACATCGATGCCATCCCGAAACTCGACAAGAACCAGAAGCACACCATCGAGGTGGTGGTGGATCGTCTCAAAGTGCGCCCGGACATGAAGCAGCGCCTGGCCGAGTCGTTTGAAACGGCCCTGCGCCACTCGGACGGGCGGGCCCTTGCCGTGGAAATGGACAGCGCGCAGGAGCATCTGTTTTCGGCACGCTTTGCCTGCCCGGTCTGCAGCTATTCGCTGCCCGAACTGGAACCCCGCCTGTTTTCCTTCAACAACCCGATGGGCGCCTGTCATCAATGCGATGGCCTGGGCGTGATCAGTTTTTTCGATCCCAGGCGGGTGGTGGCGTTTCCGCAGCTGAGCCTTGCGGGTGGGGCGATCAAAGGGTGGGATCGGCGCAACCAGTTTTATTTCCAGATGCTGACGGATCTCGCCGCACACTACGGATTCGACCTGGATACCCCTTTTGAGCAGTTGCCGCAAAAAATCAGGGATATCGTGCTGACGGGTTCGGGCAAGGAAAAGATCGCGTTTCACTACCCAGGCGAACGCGGCAGGTTCCAGATCAGGGAGCATCCCTTCGATGGCGTCCTGCCCAATTTGGAGCGCAGGTACAGGGAGACCGATTCGACCCTGGTGCGGGAGGAGCTGTCCAAGCTGCTCAACCAGAAACCGTGCCCGCAATGCGAAGGCACGCGGCTGCGCCTGGAGGCACGCAACGTCCGGGTGGGGCAGCACACCCTGTACGAATTGAGTGCACTGCCGCTCAAGGACGCGCTCTCCCTGTTCCAGCATCTCAAGCTCAAGGGCAAGAAGCTCGCCATCGCCGACAAGATCCTCAAGGAGATCGTGGCGCGCCTGCAGTTTCTCAATAACGTGGGGCTTGATTACCTGCAGCTCGACCGTTCGGCAGACACGCTCTCCGGTGGCGAAGCCCAGCGCATCCGCCTCGCCTCCCAGATCGGATCCGGCCTGACCGGCGTGATGTACGTGCTCGACGAGCCCTCCATCGGGCTGCACCAGCGCGATAACCACCGTTTGCTGGAAACCCTGGTCCGCCTGCGCGACCTGGGCAATTCGGTGATCGTGGTGGAGCACGACGAGGACGCCATTCGCGCCGCGGACTACGTGGTGGACATGGGGCCCGGCGCGGGGGAACACGGCGGACGCGTGGTGGCCTGCGGTACGCCCGATGAAGTGACCGAAAACCCCGATTCGCTGACCGGGCAGTTTCTCTCGGGGAAACGCAGCATTGCCGTACCCGAGCAGCGCGTGCCCGCCGAGCCGGAGCGCCAGCTGGTGATCCAGGGCGCGAGCGGCAATAACCTCAAGGGAGTGGACCTGCATCTGCCGGTGGGGTTGCTGGTGTGCATTACGGGCGTGTCCGGCTCGGGCAAGTCCACGCTCATCAACGACACCCTGTACGCTGCGGTGGCGCACCACCTCTATGGCAGCGCGACGGAGCCCGCGCCCCACCTGGGGCTTGCGGGGCTGGAACATTTCGACAAGGTCATCAACGTGGACCAAAGCCCGATCGGGCGCACCCCGCGATCCAACCCGGCCACCTATACGGGACTGTTTACGCCCATTCGTGAACTGTTTGCCGGCATTCCGCAATCCCGGGAAAGGGGATACGGCCCCGGGCGCTTTTCATTCAACGTCAAGGGCGGCCGTTGCGAGGCTTGTCAGGGAGACGGCGTCATCAAGGTGGAGATGCATTTCCTGCCCGACATCTATGTGCCTTGCGATGTCTGCCACGGCAAGCGCTATAACCGCGAAACCCTGGAGATCCAGTACAAGGGCAAGACCATCGACGAAGTTCTGGGGATGACGGTGGAGAAGGCCTTCGAGTTTTTCAATGCGGTGCCTGTCGTGGCCCGCAAGCTCCAGACATTGCTGGATGTGGGGTTGGGCTACATCACGCTGGGCCAGTCGGCCACCACGCTGTCCGGGGGCGAAGCGCAACGGGTCAAGCTGTCACTCGAATTGTCCAAACGCGATACCGGGCGGACCCTGTTCATTCTGGATGAACCGACCACCGGCCTGCATTTCCAGGATATCGACCTGCTTCTCACGGTGCTGCATCGCTTGCGCGATCACGGCAACACGGTGGTGGTCATCGAACATAACCTCGACGTCATCAAGACGGCAGACTGGGTGGTGGATCTCGGCCCCGAGGGGGGCGATGGCGGAGGGCAGATCATTGCCCAGGGCACCCCGGAACAGGTGGCTGCCCATAAAGGCAGCTTCACCGGCGCGTTCCTGAAGCCTTATCTCAAGAAGCGGAGTCCGTCCCGGCCCGCGCGATGAAAAGGCGGCGGGCAGCCTGCAACGCGTTCTCCGTGGCGGCCCGCCGGTAGTCCCAATGGCTTTCGTTCGTGGGCGGATGCAGCACCATGGTGGCATTGGCCTCGAACAGCAGGAGGTTGCCGTCCGGGCCAAGGCCGAAGTCCATGCCGAAATAATCCAGTCCGACGGCATCGCCCAGGGCGGTCAGCGTGGCCATGGCGCGCGGCCCCAGAAATGCGGCGGGGTCGTCGAGAAAAGCCGCTTCCTCCGCGCGATAGGCGGCCTCCTTGTCCATGTCCGAGCTGAAGTAGTGCACCTTCCACTGGGAGGAGAGCGCGAGGTGGATGGGCAGCAACTGGCCATCGATGCGCATCATGCGGAATTTCCGGTACAGACCATCGGGTCCGCGGGCATCGAGATGCTCGATGGCGAGCAGGTGTTCCCCCGGCAGTTCGTGCAATGCGGATGACAGCGCGGCGGGCGTTTCTACCCGAACAAAGAAATGTCCTCCGTGAAATCCCGGCGCCCTGAGTAGCAGGGGAAACTCCAGGCCTGCGGTTTCCAGCTGACGTGACACGGGGGTTCCTGGGGGAGGCGTTTTCGAGACCTGTGTTATGCGGGGGACGGTCAGGCCCGCGAGGCCGGCAAGACGTCGGGCATGCGCCTCGCGTCCGGTATGCAGGACTTCAGCCGGGGCATTGATGACCGGCGCCTGCGATCGTGCGACGAGACGCTGGGCAAGCAGCAAGGCCCCGGTACAGCGGTCCGCATCGCCAATGGCGTTGAAAATCAGCGCATGAGGCGGAAGCGGCTGATCGGGGTCCACGTACTCCACGGCCAGCACGGTACTTCTGAAATGGGTGCGATCCACCAGGAAGCGCCACGGGATATTGCCTTCCTGGGCCGTGGCGAGGATCAGCAGGGGGAGCCCGGTTCCCTGGCCCCGGTAGGGCAGGGAGAGGACGGGTTGCCGGCCAAAGCCCTGCTGACGATGGTGTGCTGCGTGGACCTCGTCGCCCCGGCGGCTGAAACAGGAGGCCAGCCCCTGATGCGCTTCGGCCTGATCCGGATTGAGGCGCAAGGCGGCGTCGAACTGCTCGCGCGCTGCCTCGAGGGCGTTTTTCTGCAGCAGGACGTTGCCCAAGTTGATGCGGGCCGCGATGTCTTGGGGGTGGTACGTGGCAGCGGCAGTGTACGCGGTTTGCGCCGCCGAAAGGTAGCCGGTCTCGAACAGCAGGGTGCCCAGATTGTTCCAGGCCCCCAGGTGTCTGGGCTCGGTCTTGAGCAGGTCGAGGTAGAGGGCCTGGGCTTCCAGCTGCAGTTCCGGGCGGGAAGAGGCCGCAAGCCAGTTGGCCAGGTTGAAGCGAATCGTGGGGGTGGTGGGGTCGAGGGCCGCGGCGGTGCGATGGCACCGTTCCGCGGCATCGGGGTGGCCCAGCTTTTCGTGCAGCAGGGCAAGGTTGGCAAATGCCGCGGCGTTGCGTGGATCCAGCTGCGTGGTGCGCTGGTACGCTTCCAGCGCTTCGCTCAGGCGCCCCGACCCCGCCAGGACTACGCCCAGATTGAAGTGGATGGACGCGTTGGGCGGGCCCAACGCGATGGCCTGGCGCCAGAACTGCTCAGCCTCGGCGGTCTGTCCCTGTTCTGCCGCACGAATGCCGGCAAGGTTCAGATGCGTGGCGTCCAACGGTCAGCGCAACTTGATGTGCAGTTCCCGCAGCTGCTTTTCGTCCACCGGGCTGGGGGCCTGCGTGAGCAGGCATTGGGCGCGCTGGGTCTTGGGGAAGGCGATGACGTCGCGAATATGTTCCGCACCGGTCATCATGGCTGTCAGGCGATCAAACCCGAATGCGATCCCGCCGTGAGGCGGGGCACCGTACTGCAGGGCATCCAGCAGGAAGCCGAATTTGGCGCGAGCTTCTTCCAGGCCGATGTTGAGGGCACGGAACACCTTGGATTGCACTTCCTCGCGGTGGATCCGCACCGAGCCGCCGCCGATTTCCCAGCCGTTCAGCACCACGTCGTAAGCCTTGGCAAAGGCTTGGGAAGGGTCGGATTCGAGGAAGGCCTCATGGCCGTCCTTGGGCGCCGTGAACGGGTGGTGCAGGGCCACCCAACGCTTGTCTTCATCGTCGTATTCAAACATGGGGAAGTCCACCACCCACAGCGGCTTCCAGCCCCCGGTGGAAAAGCCCCTTTCATGTCCGAGCTTGACCCGCAGGGCGCCCAGCGCATCGTTGACCACTTTGGCGCGATCGGCGCCAAAGAAGATCAGGTCGCCGTTCTCGGCCCCTGTGCGGTCCAGGATTTCGCGCAGTGCCGCCTCGCCCAGGAATTTGACGATGGGCGATTGCAGCCCCTGTTCATTGGCCTGCGTCCTGTCGTTGACCTTGATGTAGGCCAGTCCGCGGGCACCATAGATGGCGACGAACGTGGTGTAGTCGTCGATTTCCTTGCGGGTCAGCGATCCGCCGCCGGGAATCCGCAATGCAGCCACGCGCCCGTCCTTCATGTCGGCGGCACCGCGGAATACCTTGAAGTCCACGGTTTTCATGAGATCGGTCAGTTCGGTGAACTCCAGCGGAATGCGCAGATCCGGCTTGTCCGAGCCATAGCGTGCCATGGCCTCGGTCCAGCTCATGCGCGGAAAGGCGGCCTCCAGGTCCACGTCAATGGTTTTCTTGAACAGGTCGCGCACCAACCCCTCCATCATGTCCATGATTTCATGTTCGGTGAGGAAGGAGGTTTCGATATCGATCTGGGTGAATTCGGGCTGGCGGTCTGCGCGCAGGTCCTCGTCGCGGAAACATTTGGTGATCTGGTAATAACGGTCAAAGCCCGAGACCATCAGCAGCTGTTTGAACAACTGGGGGGACTGGGGCAGCGCGAAAAACTGGCCGTGATGCACCCGGCTGGGGACTAGGTAATCGCGGGCGCCTTCGGGCGTGGACTTGGTCAGCATGGGGGTCTCGATGTCGATGAACCCACGCGCATCCAGGTATTGCCGGACCGTCATGGCTGCCCGGTAGCGTAGCATGAAGTTTTTCTGCATGGCCGGGCGGCGCAGGTCCAGGTAACGGTGTTCCAGGCGCACCTGCTCCGACAGGGTGTCGTCATCCAGCAGGAAGGGCGGCGGGAGCGAAGGGTTGAGGATTTCGATGGCCTCGGCCAGCACCTCGATTTCGCCGCTGCGCAAGCTACTGTTGAGGGTGCCTTCGGGGCGGGGGCGCACGCGCCCCGTCACCTTGAGGACGAATTCGTTGCGGATGCCCTCGGCAATCTGGAACGTGGCCTGATTGTCCGGGTCGGACACGACCTGCACCAGGCCCTCTCGGTCGCGCAGGTCAATGAAAATTACGCCGCCGTGGTCGCGTCGGCGATGGGCCCAGCCCATCAGGGTTACGGTTTGGTCCAGATAGCGGCGATCTACGAGGCCGCAATATTCAGTGCGCATGATTCAACGATCTCTGAGGTGTTCGATTCAAGAAAGCGGTTTGTCGCCAGGCGTCGCGACGACGCCCATGGAAATAATGTGCTTCAGGGCGTCCTCCACCGAAATGTCCAGCTCGATGACGTCGCTGCGCGGCACCATGAGAAAGAATCCCGAGGTGGGGTTGGGCGTGGTGGGGATATACACGCTGACATGAGGCTCGCCCAGCTTGTTGGCCACTTCACCGCCCGGGGTGCCCGTCTGGAACGCCATGGCCCAGCTGTTGCCGTGGGGATAACGGATCAGCAGCACTTTCCGGAACGCCTGTCCCGAACCGGAAAACAGGGTGTCGCTGACCTGCTTCACGCCCGTGTAGATGCTATTGACGATCGGGATGCGGGCCACGAATTCCTCGCCCAGTTGCAACAGGCGCCGCCCCAGCAGATTGGCTGCCACCACCCCCGTGGCCATCACGATCAGGAGGGCTACCACGACGCCCAGGCCGGGAATGTGAATGCCGAAGAGCGCCTCGGGGCGCAGGGAAGCCGGCAGCAGGAACAGCGTCTGGTCAAGCGTGTCCACGATCAGGCGCAACACCCAGACCGTGATGACGAGCGGGATCAGCACCACGATCCCGGTCAGGAAATAGCGCTTCATCAGGAAGCGGCCGAAGTGGAGGTGGGTTCGGCGGGTTTGGATTCGGCTGTCTTTGTCTCGGAGGGGGCTGCAGGCGCCGTTTCAGCCGCTTTTGCGGGTTCCGATTTGGGTGCTGGGGTCGACGTGCTGGAACCGCCGCGGAAGTCGGTGACGTACCAGCCGGTTCCCTTCAGCTGGAACCCGGCTGCCGTGACCTTTTTTACAAGTGCAGCCTGGCCGCAGGACGGACACTCCGTGCGGGGTGGATCAGAAATTTTTTGCAGGACTTCGATTTCTTTACCGCAAGCCTGACAGCGGTATTCATACAAAGGCATTGAAACCTCCCATAGACCTGAAATGATAGCATATTATGCTAAATCAAGAGGTTGAAGGTTGCCAGTCGCCAGGGGGTCCGGGCCGGGAACCTGTGCGCTCAAAACGTCTCTATAGCCTTTCTGGCAAGTCATTTCGAGGAGTGGTACATGGTACTGAAGCGATGGGTCGCCCTGGGGTTCTTGATCGTGTCCTGCACGGTCTGGGCCGGAAACAAAACGGTATTGCCCGCAGGGGTGACGCAGGTCACGCAGGTGGAAGGCGTCACCGAGTACCACCTGGCCAACGGCATGCAGGTCCTTCTGGCGCCAGACCCCAGCAAGCCGACGACCACCGTCAACGTGACCTACCGCGTGGGATCGCGCATGGAAAGTTACGGCGAAACCGGCATGGCCCACTTGCTGGAACACCTCATGTTCAAGGGGACGCCGCAGCACAAGGACATCACGGCGGAGCTGACGCGTCGCGGAATGCGGCCCAACGGGACCACCTGGTTCGACCGCACCAATTACTTCGAGTCCTTCGCGGCCTCTCCGGCCAATCTGGAATGGGCCTTGCGGATGGAGGCGGATCGCATGGTGCATTCCTACATTGCGCGCAAGGATCTGGACAGCGAAATGACCGTGGTCCGCAATGAAATGGAAAGCGGCGAAAACGAACCCAGTGAAGTCCTGATGGACAAGGTCATGGCTGCCGCCTACCAGTGGCACAATTATGGAAAATCCACGATCGGGGCCCGCAGCGACGTGGAAAATGTCAGCATTCCCCATCTGCAGGCGTTCTATCGCAAGTATTACCAGCCGGATAACGCCACCCTGGTGGTGGCGGGCAGTTTTGATCCGTCCAGGACCCTTGCGCTCATCGCCGGCACATTTGGAAAGATCCCGAAACCCAAACGGGTCATCGAGCCGACCTATACCCTGGACCCCGTGCAGGACGGAGAACGACAGGTGGTGCTGCGACGGGTGGGCGACGTGCAGTACGTGGAAGCCGCGTATCACGCGGTGGCCGCGGCAAGTCCCGACAGCGCCGCATTCGAGGTGCTGGCCCAGGTGCTGGGCGATACGCCCTCCGGCCGGTTGCACAAGGCCCTGGTGGAAACGGGCATGGCCACGGCCACGGCGGCGGAATACTTCAACCTGGATGAACCCGGGATCATTTTCTTCCAGGCGGATGTACGCCGTGAGCAGCCCCTGGAGCCCGTGCGCGATGCCTTTCTCAAGACCCTCGAAGACCTGAAATCCCGGCCCGTCACCGACGCTGAGGTGGATCGCGCCCGGGCCAACCTGCTCAACGGCATCGAGCTGACGTTCAACGATCCGGAGAAGTTCGGCATTTCCCTGTCCACGGCCATCGCCAACGGCGACTGGCGACTGTTTTTCCTCACGCGCGATCGCCTCGCCAAGGTCAAGGCGGCTGACGTGCAGCGGGTGGCCGAGGCCTACCTCATCCCCAGCAACCGCACGCTGGGCATTTTCATTCCCACGGCCACGCCGCAGCGTGCGCCTGCGCCTGTCCGGGTGGATGCCGGGGCGCAGTTGAAGGACTACCGCGGCAATCCCAATTTTGCTGCGGGTGAAACCTTCGATACCTCGCCGGAGAACATCCAGAAGCATACCCAATGGACGGCCCTGCCGGGCGGGATGAAGCTGGCCCTGCTGCCCAAAAAGACGCGCGGTGGCACGGTCCATGCGCAGATCAATCTGCACTTCGGCACGGCGGAGACGCTCGATGGCAAGGGGCGGGTCGGTGAATTCGTGGGCGCGCTGCTGGACAAGGGGGCCGCAGGCCTCTCGCGCGAAGCCATCCAGGACCGGTTTACCGCGCTGAAGGCGCAGGTGGCATTTGGCGGCAGCGCGACAGGCGCCCATGTCATGATTCAGACGGTGCGCGAAAACCTGCCGGCAACGCTGGCCCTGGTGGCGAGGATTCTCAAGGATCCGCAGTTCCCGGAAGGCGAATTCAAGCAGGTGCGCGAGGCCGAGCTGGCCGAGATCGAGGAAGGGCGAAGTGATCCCCAAACCCGTGCGGCAAATGCCCTGAGCCGCTACTTCAACCGTCACCCGCGCGGAGACATCCGCTACACCGGGACCTTTGACGAAGCGGCGGAGGATGTCCATGCGGTGACGCTGGAACAGGTGAAGTCGTTCCACAAGGCGTTCTATGGCACAGATCATGCCGAAGTGGCCATCGTTGGGGATTTCGATGTGGCGGCAACCACCCAGGCGCTGAAGGAAGGCCTGGACGGATGGAAGAGCGCACAACCTTACGCGCTCGTGCTGGATGATTTCAAGGCTTTTCCCGGCAGCCGGATCCAGATCGATACGCCGGACAAGGCCAATGCCGTGTTCGTGATGCGCCAGCCTTTTGCGTTGATGGACAGCGACCCGGATGCACCTGCGTTGACCCTGGGCAACTACATCCTGGGCGAAGGGTTTCTCAATTCCAGGCTGGCCATGCGCATTCGCCAGCAGGAGGGGTTGAGCTATGGCGTGGGCTCCTACCTGAGGCTCAATGACAAGGTGCGCAACAGCACGATCGGCGCCTATGCGATCTACGCGCCGCAAAATCGGGAAAAACTGGAAAAGGCTTTCTCCGAGGTCATGCGGCAGGCGGTGCGTTCGGGCTTTACACCCGAGGAGATCAGGGCGGGGCAGTCTGCCCTGATGCAGTCCCGGCAACTGGCGCGCGCCCAGGACGGCGCCCTGGCCGGGCTGTTGGCCAAACTGTTGTTCGATCAGCGCACCATGGATTTCGTGGCAGATCTCGACCGAAAGCTGATGGCGCTCGATGCGGACGCGGTTAACCGGACCTTGCCGCGTTATGTGGACCCGGATCGTTTCGTGGAAGTGGTGGCCGGTGATTTTTCCAGGAAACGGTAAGCGGCATGCCTTATAAGATTCCTGTCTCGGTGCTGGTGGTGATTTACACCCCGGCCCTGGAAGTCCTACTGCTGGAGCGTGCGGAGCCCCCGGGCTTCTGGCAATCGGTGACGGGCAGTTGCGATGCGCCAGGCGAGCCGCTCGTGGAAACGGCGCGACGCGAAGTATGGGAGGAAACCGGCATTGACGCCTTGAGGCACCCGCTCGAGGATTGGCACTGGCAGAATGAGTATGAGATCTATCCGCGCTGGCGCTACCGTTATGCGCCGGGGGTGACGCGCAATACCGAACACGTATTCGGCCTGCAGGTGCCCGAACGGGTTCCCGTCACATTATCTCCGCGCGAACACCTGGGCTACGTGTGGTTGCCGTGGTCAGAGGCGGCGGAGAAGTGTTTTTCGCGTTCCAACAGCGAGGCCATCGCCTCGCTGCCGGAGCGGGTGAGGTCAGGCTGAAAAGGACGAGCCGCAGCCGCAGGTCGAGGTGGCATTGGGGTTGCGGATGACGAACTGGGCCCCTTCCAGGTCTTCCTTGTAGTCGATTTCGGCGCCGACCAGGTACTGGTAGCTCATGGGATCGATGAGCAGGGATACGCCATTTTTTTCCATGACCGTGTCGTCAGCATTGGTGGTTTCTTCAAAGGTAAAACCGTACTGAAAACCGGAACAGCCTCCGCCCGTGACGAACACGCGCAGCTTGAGGTCGAAGTTTCCTTCCTCATCAATCAGTTGCTTGACCTTGTCAGCGGCGCTGTCCGTGAAGACCAGCGGGGCGGGCATCATTTCGGTGGGTGCGTTCATAAGGGGACTCCGTCTGTCATAACGAGCGGCGCCATGCCGCTTCGGGTAATTGGAACCATTCTACACCTTCAGGGCAGGACTGGCACTTGGGTCAACCCCAGAGTCTCGGGCAGGCCGAACATCAGATTCATGTTGTGAACGGCCTGGCCCGCAGCCCCCTTGACGAGGTTGTCGATGACGGACAGCACCACCACGGTGTCGCCGCCCTGGGGCCGGTGCACGGCAATCCGGCAGGTGTTGGAGGCGCGCACCGAGCGCGTGTCCGGGTGGCTGCCGGGGGGCATCACGTCCACGAAGGGTTCGTTTGCATAACGCGTTTCAAACAGGGACTGCAGATCCACGTCCTTCTTCAGCCGGCCATAGAGAGTCGCGTGGATGCCGCGAATCATCGGAACGAGATGGGGCACGAAAGTCAGGCCCACGGGCTGGCCTGCAGCCCGGCTGAGCCCCTGGCTGATTTCAGGGAGGTGCCGGTGGCCCGGGGCGCCATAGGCCTTGAAGCTGTCGCTGGCTTCGGCAAACAGGGTGTGGGTTTCGGCCTTGCGCCCTGCACCGGAGACGCCGGACTTGGCGTCCGCGATCAGGTGGGCGGTGTCAACGACGCCGGCTTCCACGAGGGGCAGAAACCCCAGCTGCACGGCGGTGGGGTAGCACCCCGGGTTGGCCACGACCTGGGCGCTGGCGATGGCGCTGCGATGGACTTCCGGCAGGCCGTAGACGGCTTGCGCCACCAATTCTGGGCAGGCGTGGGTCATGCCGTACCATTTTTCCCAGACGGCAATGTCCTTGATGCGAAAATCGGCAGCCAGATCGACGATCCGCACGCCCGCCTTGACGAGGTCGCGCGCCTGTTCCATGGCAATGCCGTTGGGGGTGGCGAAGAACACCAGGTCGCACTGGTCCAGCCGGGCCTGGGCCGGGTCGCAGAACGACAGGTCCACATGGCCGCGCAGGCTGGGGAAGAGGTCAGCCACGGGCTGTCCCGCTTCCTTGCGCGAGGTGATGGACTGGATGCGAACTTCGGGGTGCTGCGCCAGTAGCCGAAGGAGTTCCACGCCGGTATAACCCGTTCCGCCGACAATCCCTGCCGTGATCATGATCAGTTTCCGCCTGTGAGTGAAGTCATTATAACGGTAAAAAAAAGCCGGCATGGAAGCCGGCTTTGGGTGCGTTGCTGCCGCGCTTAGCGCTTGCTGAACTGCTTGCGGCGGCGGGCTTTGTGCAGGCCGACCTTCTTCCGTTCCACTTCGCGCGCATCCCGGGTGA
Source organism: Pseudomonadota bacterium (assembly GCA_021850135.1). Classification (GTDB taxonomy): domain Bacteria; phylum Pseudomonadota; class Gammaproteobacteria; order Burkholderiales; family Ferrovaceae; genus JAJZRV01. The sequence goes on along the minus strand of JAJZRV010000003.1, from coordinate 3,716 downwards.
CCAATCCGGCTTGCTTCAGCATGGTTTTCAGTTCCGGGTTGAAGTCAATCAGGGCACGCGTAATGCCGTGACGCACAGCACCGGCCTGTCCGGATTCGCCACCACCGATGACGTTGACGCGGATGTCGAAGCCGTTCAGGTTGTTGGTGAGTTCCAGGGGCTGGCGCACCACCATCCGGCCGGTTTCGCGCGAGAAGTATTGTTCCAGCGTCTTGCCGTTGACTTCGAAATTACCGGAGCCCACTTTCAGAAACACGCGGGCGGTCGCGCTCTTGCGCCGGCCCGTACCATAGTAATAATCACCGATCATGGGAACCTCAGATTTCCAGGGGCTTGGGTTGTTGAGCCGCGTGCGGGTGCTCGGCGCCCGCGTACACCTTCATTTTCTTGATCATGGCGTAGCCCAGGGGACCCTTGGGCAGCATGCCTTTGACCGCTTTTTCCAGCACGCGCGCAGGATGGCGGGCGCGCAGCTTGTTGAAGTTGGTTTCGTAGATCCCGCCGGGGTAGCCCGAGTGGCGGTAGTACATCTTGTCTTCGCCCTTGTTGCCGGTGACGCGAATTTTCTTGGCATTGACGACGACGATGAAGTCACCCGTGTCCACGTGGGGGGTGAAAATGGCTTTGTGCTTGCCACGCAGGCGAAGCGCGATCTGGCTGGCGAGGCGGCCGAGCACGCGGTCTGTGGCATCGACCACAAACCAGTCGCGTTGAACTTCGTGCGCCTTGGCGGAAAAGGTTTTCATGACAGCAATGGTCTTTAGTGAAATGAGCCGGCGATTATAGAGCCGGCCCGGCAGGTCTGTCAATCCGCATTTCAAATCAAGGGCCAGGCTGGCTATAATGGGCGTTTATGAAAGGTGGGGAACGGCATGAAAGCGCGCGTGAAATGGGTTGAAGGAATGAGCTTTCTGGGGGAGAGTGGCAGCGGCCACACCTTCCTGATGGACGGCGCGCCGGAAGCCGGCGGACGCAACCTCGGGGTGCGCCCCATGGAGGCCATGCTCATCGGCGCGGGCGGGTGCACCGCCTTCGACGTGGTGCTCATCCTCAAGCGTTCCCGGGCCGACGTCACCGACTGCGTGGTGGAACTGACCTCCGAACGGGCTGAAACGGACCCCAAAGTGTTTACGAAGATCCATTTCCACTTCATCGTGACGGGGCGCAATCTCAAGCCCGAACTCGTCAACAGGGCCATCAACCTGTCGGCTGAAAAATACTGCTCGGCCAGCATCATGCTCGCCAAAACCGCCGAGCTGACGCACGATTTCGAAATCCGGGAAGTTGCCGCGTGACGCCCAAGGACGCCCTCAATGCCTTGCTGGCGCGTAACGACCTTACCCGCGAGCAGATGCTTGCGGTGATGACGGGCATCATGACGGGGGACACCACGCCCATACAGACGGCAGGGATCGTGACGGCCCTGCGCGCCAAGGGGGAGACCATCACGGAGCTTGCGGCCGCAGCCGAAGTGATGCGCGGCCTCTCGGCCCGTGTGGACACCACGGGGCTGGCCCACGTGGTGGACACCTGCGGCACCGGTGGGGATGGCATGCACACCTTCAATATTTCCACCACCGCCGCTTTCGTGGCTGCCGCCGCGGGAGCCCATGTGGCCAAGCATGGGGGGCGCTCGGTATCCTCCACGACCGGGAGCGCCGACGTGCTGGAAAGCCTGGGAATTGCCGTGACCGAGTCCACTCCGGAGCGCGTGGCGGAATCGCTCAGAAAGTTCGGCCTGGGGTTCATGTTTGCGCCCAACTACCATGTCGCCATGCGCCACTCGGCGCCGGTGCGCAAGGAGCTTGGGGTGCGTACCCTCTTCAACCTGCTGGGCCCCCTCACCAACCCGGCCGGTGCGCCCAACCAGTTGCTGGGCGTGTTCAGCCCGCACCTGACGGGGGCGCTCGCAGGCGTCCTGCACAAGCTGGGAAGTCGCCATGCCCTGGTGGTGCACGGCACCGATGGCCTGGATGAGATCACCCTCTCGGGGCCAACACATGTCGCTGAATTAAAAGACGAAAAAATCAGTGAATACCTTCTCGACCCGAGGGATCTGGGGCTCACGCCCGCACCGCTCAACAGCATCCTGGTCAAGAATGCCCAGGAATCCCGCGAATTGCTGGAAATGGTCCTGGACAACACACCCGGGCCGGCACTTGAAATCGTGGTATTGAATGCCGGTGCCGCCATCTACGTGGCCGGTCTGGCGCGCCATCTCAAGGAGGGGGTGGAGATCGCCCGCTCGGCGATTGCCGCAGGGCTTGCCCGCCAGCGCCTGGATGCCCTGGTGGCCTGGAGCCGCAGATGAGCGACATCCTGCAGCGCATCGTGGATACCAAGAGGCGGGAGGTGGCCGCAGCAAAAGCGCAGGTTTCCGAGCAGGCCATCGAGGCAGCGGCCCGGACGGCGCCGCCGTTGCGGGATTTCGTGGGGGCGCTGCGCAGCCGCCTCGAGCAGGGGCTGCCCGCGGTGATTGCCGAGGTCAAAAAGGCCAGCCCCAGCAAGGGGGTGCTGCGGGAGGACTTCCAGCCTGCCGGGATCGCCGCAAGTTATGCCCGGCACGGCGCCGCCTGCCTGTCCGTTTTGACCGACCGTGACTACTTCCAGGGCGGGCCGGAGGCATTGCAGGCAGCCCGCGCAGCGTGTCTGCTGCCGGTCCTGCGCAAGGATTTCATCGTGGATGCCTACCAGGTGTACGAAACCCGGGCAATGGGGGCGGACGCCCTGCTGTTGATCGTGGCTGCGCTGGACCAGGCCCACATGGTGGCGCTGTCCAGGCTGGCGCAGTCCCTTGGGCTCGCCGTGCTGGTGGAAGCGCATGACGCCGGGGAACTTGTGCGGGCCCTGGAACTCGAAACGCCTCTGATCGGCATCAATAACCGCGACCTCAAAACTTTTGAAACCCGCCTTGAAACCACCCTGCACCTGCGCGCACAGGTGCCTGCCGACCGCATTGTCATCACCGAGAGCGGCATTGCCACGGTGGCTGACGTGGCCAGGATGCGCGCAGCGGGCGTCCACGCTTTTCTGGTGGGTGAAACCTTCATGCGCGCGCCCGATCCAGGGGCAGCCCTGGCCCGGCTTTTCGGCCCCTGAACCGCGTGCTTGCTGAACTTTCCCCCAGATATACAATTGGTTACAACACCTTGCCGGGAAAGGATGGCAGAATCCGCAGTTTGACCAAACGGCGGCGCAGGCCCATGTTGAACAAGGGGAAACTCTCATGATGTCCGGGATCGTCAGGCTGGCTTTGAGCCGACCCTACACTTTCATAGTGTTTGCGTTGCTGATCCTGATCTTTGGCGTGCTCTCGATTTTGCGCACGCCCACCGATATTTTTCCGGACATCCGCATTCCGGTGATCAGCGCCGTCTGGACCTACACCGGCATGCAGCCGGAAGACATGGCGGGGCGCGTGATCTACGCCTATGAACGGGCGCTCACCTCCACCGTCAACGACATCGAGCATATCGAGTCGCAGTCCCTGCCGGGCTATGGCATCGTCAAGATCTTTTTCCAGCCCACGGTGGACATCCAGACGGCCACGGCCCAGGTCACCTCCATTTCGCAGACCGTACTGAAGCAGCTGCCGCCGGGCATCACGCCGCCGCTCATCCTCAATTACAACGCGGCCACCGTGCCCATTTTGCAGCTCGCCCTCTCCAGCCAGAAAATCCCCGAGCAGAAGCTGTTCGACCTGGGGCAGAACTTCA
>JAJZRV010000045.1 GCA_021850135.1 Pseudomonadota bacterium | reverse complement strand
TTGCGCATCCCACCGGTCGCCTCATTGGCAGCCGGGCGCCCTACGACGTGGACATGGCGCGCGTGATCCGCCATGCCGGGCAACGCGGCTGCTTTCTGGAGCTCAATGCGCAGCCCGACCGGCTGGACCTCACGGACACCCATTGCATGATGGCGAAGGAAGCCGGGGTGCGGGTGTCCGTGGATTCCGATGCCCACAGTCGTGAAGACCTGTCCCACCTGCGCTTTGGCATCGGACAGGCGCGGCGCGGCTGGCTTGCTGCCGCCGACGTACTCAACACGCGGCCGCTGCCTGAACTGCGGCGTCTGCTGGCGGGGGTGCGCCGGTGACCTGGCAGACCGCAAACCCGTCCCAGGGGACGCCATGAACAGCCCCCGGCCGCGCCTTCCTTCCTGCATTCACCTTCCCCTGGAGATGCTGGCGCAGCCGGACGAAACCACCTGCGGCCCCACCTGCCTGCATGCGCTCTATCGCTACTGGGGGCGGCATGAGCCGTTGCAGGCGGTGATTGACCGCACCGGCAAGCTGGAGCGGGGCGGCACGGTGGCGGTGTTTCTGGCCTGCGACGCGCTGCGCCAGGGCTTTCAGGCGACGATCTACACCTTCAATCTCACCGTGTTCGATCCCTCCTGGTTTACGGGCAAGGTGGACATTGCCCAACGCCTGCTGCGCCAGCGCGAGGAAAAACCCCATGACCAGCGCGTGCAGGAGGTCACCGCAGGCTATGTGGAGTTTCTGCGCCTGGGCGGGCGCCTGCGCCTGGCCGACCTGTCACGGTATCTGTTGCGCGGATTTCTGCGCCGGCGACTGCCGATCATCACGGGGCTGAGCGCCACCTACCTCTACCGCGCCATGCGCGAATACGGCCCCGACGACCAGCCCGATGACGTGCGCGGCATCCCCGGCGGGCATTTCGTGGTGCTGGCTGGCTACGAGCGGCCCACGCGCACCGTGCTGGTGGCCGACCCCTACGGCCCCGCGCGCGACTACTGGCTGCGCATCGACCGCGTCGTCGGGGCCATCCTGTTGGGCATCGTCACCCACGATGCCAACCTCCTGATCATCCAGCCACCGCATGGAGCGCGCTCATGAACCTGATCGTCGTGGATAACCCCAGGGACTGGCCGCTGGCCGTTCCGGGTGTGGGCGTGGTGACTGCGCGGGCCTACCTCACCGACCCCGCCTATGGCAGGGAACGCGCGGTGCGCGTGTACAACCTGTGCAAATCGTACCGCTATGAAAGCCTGGGCTACTACGTCTCGCTGCTGGCCGAAGCGCGGGGCCACAAGCCGCTGCCGCGCGTCAGCGCCATCCTGGACCTGCAGACGCCCAACCTGGTGCGCCTGCTCACCTCCGATCTCGACGCGCTGATGGCAAAGTCCCTGGCGCCCATCCGCTCGGAGGAATTCACCCTCAGCATTTATTTTGGCCATAACGTTGCCCTGCGCTACGAGGCGTTGAGCCGGCACATCTTCGACCTGTTTCAGGCCCCCTTGCTGCGCGCGCAATTCGTACGGACGGAGGCGGCCTGGCACATCCGCAGCGTCAGGACGATCGCGGCAAGCGACATTCCGCCGCAGCACCAGGATTTCGTGATCGAGGCGGCGCAGCGTTATTTTTCGGGGCGCCGACCCCGGGCCATGCACCGGCATCCTTCGCGTTTCGATCTTGCCATCCTGCGCGACCCGGACAACCCCATTCCGGCGTCCTCCAACGACGAGGCCCTCCGCAAGTTTGAAAAAGCCGCCCAGGCCCTGGATGTCCAGACCGAAGTCATCGGTCACGCGGACCTGGGCAAGCTCTGCCGGTTCGACGGCCTCTTCATTCGCGACAACACCTTCATCAACCACTACACCTACCGTTTTTCGCGACGCGCCGCGGCCGAAGGGCTGGTGGTGATTGACGACCCCGATTCCATCCTTCGCTGCAACAACAAGGTGTACCTGGCCGAGCTGCTGCCCCGCCACGGCATTCCCACACCAAAAACCCTGATGGTGCATCGGGACAACGTGGATGAGATCGTGCCGCTGCTGGGCTTGCCCTGCGTGCTGAAGCAGCCGGACAGCGCGCTCTCGCTGGGTGTGGCAAAGGCGGGATCCAGGGACGAGCTGCGCGAGCGGGTGGCTGCATTGCTGGAGAAGTCGGACATGATCGTGGCGCAGGAATACCTGCCCACCGAGTTTGACTGGCGGGTGGGCATTCTCGATCGCCGCCTCCTGTTCGTGTGCAAGTACTACATGGCCCCGGGGCACTGGCAGATCATCCATCACCTGTCGGGGCAGCGGCATTACGAGGAAGGGCCCACGGTGGCCCTGTCGCTGGACGAGGCGCCGCCCCAGGTTCTCCGGACGGCGCTCAAGGCGGCCAACCTGATCGGCGACGGTTTCTACGGCGTGGACCTCAAGCAGGTGGGACGCCGTTGCTGCGTCATCGAGATCAACGACAACCCCAACGTAGATGCCGGAAACGAGGACGGCGTGCTGGGAGAAGCCCTGTATCGCGACATCATGACCGTGTTCGTCCAGAGGATGGCGGCACGCAGGCAGCTTCTGCCATGAATGCGACGGCCGCTCCCCTGGGCGCATTCGCGGGCTACGGCATCGAGCTCGAGTACATGATCGTGGCCAGCGACACCCTGGCCGTGCTGCCGATCGCCGACGCGCTGTTCCGCAAGGTCACTGGCAGCAATAGCGCCGACGTGGCGCGCGGGCGTTTTGCCTGGTCCAACGAGCTGGTGCTGCACCTCGTCGAGCTCAAGAATGCCCGGCCCGAGGCGCGCCTGGACACGCTTGCGGCGGGTTTTCAGGCGGAAGTGGCGCACATCAATGCGTTGCTTGCGCCCCTGGGCGCGCAGCTCATGCCCGGCGCCATGCATCCGTGGATGGCCCCCGAATCCGAAACGCGCCTGTGGCCCTTCGAAGGGCACGCCATCTATGGCGCCTATGACCGCGTCTTTGGCTGCCGGGCGCATGGCTGGGCCAACATCCAGAGCATGCACGTCAACCTGCCCTTTGCCGACGACGAGGAGTTTGCGCGCCTGCATGCCGCGGTACGCCTGCTTTTGCCGATCCTGCCCGCACTGGCGGCAAGCTCCCCGGTGGCGGGCGGCCTGCCCCGCGAGGCGCTCGACTTCCGCCTGGCCTGCTATCGCCATCACACGGACCGCGTGCCGGCCTTGATGGGCCGACTGATCCCCGAGAACGCCGTGAGCCGCGCTGCTTATGAAGCCACCGTCCTGGCGCCCATGTACCGCGAGATCGCGCCGCTGGATCCCGGCGGCACGCTGCGCCACGAATGGCTCAACACGCGCGGCGCCATCGCCCGCTTCGATCGCAATGCGCTGGAAATTCGCGTGCTGGATCTGCAGGAATACCCGCAGGCCGATCTGGCCATCGCCGCCCTCGTCTGCGCCGTGACCCGGGCGCTGTACGAGGGCCGCTGGTCCTCGCTCGAAGCCCAGCGTGAGCGGGACACCGCCGGCCTCGAGGCTCTCCTGCTGGATTGCATTCGCGATGCCGACCGTGCGGTCATCGGGGATGCGACGTACCTCAGCCTGATGGGTTTTCCGGGAACCCGCTGCGAAGCCCGGGAACTGTGGCGACACCTGCGCGACGCGTGTGCCGCCGATCCGGTGCTCTCGGGGCCGCACCAGGTGCCGCTCGACATCATCTTGGAGCACGGTGTCCTGGCACGCCGGATCAGGGAGGCGCTGGGCCAGGAGGTGGAGAGGGCACGCCTTCATGCGGTCTATCAGGCGTTATGCGACTGCCTGGCGGCAGGGCGCCCGTTCACGGGCGCGGGGGCATGAATCCGCGCCCGGCGTACGCCTTCCTGGTTACCTGCGAGCATGGCGGGCACCGGATTCCCGCGCGCTACCGTGCGTGTTTTGCGGGACAGGAGGCGCTGTTGCATGGGCACCGCGGCTACGACCCCGGCGCGCTCACCATGGCTCGCGACCTGGCGCGCAGGCTTCATGCGCCACTGCTCCATGCCACCGTCAGCCGCCTGCTGGTGGACCTCAACCGTTCCGTCGGGCACCCGCACCTGCACGCCGAGGTGATCCGGCAACTGCCGCAGGCCCAGCGCCAACAGATCCTGGCGCGGTATTACCTGCCTTATCGCGCTGGCGCGGAGGCGGTGGTGGCCCGCGCCGTGGCGCAGGGCCAACGCGTGATCCATCTCTCCAGCCACAGCTTTACCCCGGTGCTGGACGGCGTGGTGCGCAACGTGGACATCGGGCTGCTCTACGATCCGGCCAGGCCCCGCGAGGCAGCCCTGTGCCGCGCGTGGCAGGCCAGCCTCAAGCGTCTGGCCCCGACGCTGCGGGTGCGCCGCAACGCGCCTTACAAGGGCATTGCCGACGGCCACACCGCCGGCCTGCGGCGCCGTTTTGCGGCGGAGGGCTACGTGGGGATCGAACTGGAAATCAATCAGGGCTTTTTTCTGGCGGGCGGCGCCCCCTGGCGGCGACTGCGCGCGCTCGTTCTCGAGGCTTTGGAAGCAGCGCTGCCGTAAGCCTTGCGCATCAGCGACAGCTGCATCATCTGCGTGGCCACGAGGTCGTTGAGGGTGCCCGGCGGCACCCGTCCCTCGGCGTCCGGTATTCCTGCAGGGACGCCGGTCAGGAGCTCGATGGCCTCATCCACATCCTTCACGGCATACACGTGAAACTGTCCGGCGCGCACCGCCGCCACCACGTCCTCGCGCAGCATCAGGTGGCGGACGTTGGATGCGGGCAGCAGCACGCCCTGTTTTCCCGTCAGCCCGCGCGCATGGCATACGTCGAAATAACCCTCGATTTTCTCATTGACGGCCCCCACGGCCTGCACCTGGCCATACTGGTTGACCGACCCCGTGACTGCCAGCCCCTGGTGGATGGGCGCACCGGAGAGGGCGGAGAGCAGGGCGCACAATTCGGCAAGCGAGGCGCTGTCGCCTTCCACCCCGCCGTAGGATTGCTCGAAGACGAGGCTGGCGTTGAGCGACAGGGGGGTGCTGTGGGAGTAGCGCATTGCCAGGAAGGACGAGAGGATCAATACCCCCTTGGAGTGGATCGAGCCGCCCAGTTCCACTTCGCGCTCGATGTCAATGACGTTGCCCTCGCCCAGCCGGGCAGTGGCCGTGATGCGCACCGGCTGCGCGAAGAGGTGGCTGCCCAGCTTGATGGCGGCCAGCCCGTTGACCTGCCCGACATGCAGGCCCTCGGTGTCAATCAGGATCGTGCCGTCCAGGATGTCCTTGCGCTGCGACTGGTGCAGCCGGTCGGCCCGCCGGATCCTGGCAGTGATGGCGTTCTGCACGTCATCCGCGGCCACCGTCGCGCGCCCGGCCGTTGCAGCGAAATGTTCGGCCTCCACCAGCAGGTCGCGCAGGCTGCGCACGTGGGTGTGCAGCATGGCCGCATCGCCTGCAAGACGCGCGCTGTGTTCGATCAGGCGCGCCACTGCCGGACGTTCGAAAGGGCGCAGCGTCATGGAGCGCGCCATGGTGGCGATCATGCGGGCATACAGCAGGCTGTTGTCCGGGTTGCGCGCCACTTCCTCTTCCATGTCGGCCGCGACCTTGAACAGGTCGGCAAAATCCGGGTCGAGCTGGTAGAGCAGGTAATAAAACAGGCGTTCACCGAACAGCACCACCTTGACGTTGAGCGGGATGGGCTGCGGCTGCAGCGAAAGCGTGTTGACCAGCCCGAAGATTTCTCCCAGCGACTCGATGCGGATCTCGCGTGCAAGCAGCGCGCGCTTCAGGCCTTCCCAGGCATAGGGCTGGGTGAGCAGCTTGCCTGCATCCAGGATCAGGGTGCCGCCGTTGGCGTGGTGCAGTGCGCCCGGCTTGATGAGGGTGAAATTGGTGACGAGCGTGCCCATGTGCGCCACGTGCTCGATGCGCCCCAGGAGATTTTGGTAGGTGGGATGGTTTTCAAACACCACGGGCACGCCTGTGGCGGCGCTGTAGTCGTCGAGCAGGTTGACCTGATAGCGCTCCAGCGGCGACACGGTGGTCACGCCCGAGAGGGCTTCGCCGGAAACCGACTCGCTCAACTCGCCGGCTTTCTCGATGATGTCTGCCCGGGCGGCTTCAAGAAAGGTCAGCACGTCGGGCAGGTCGGCGTACTGGATGCGCAATTCGTCGATCAGGTGCCCCACGGCCAGGGCGATGGTGTCGCGGTTGAAGTCGCGCAATCTGGCGTGGTGCTCGCGGCGCCAGCGCGGAAACTGGTGCAGGACTTTCTGCAGCTGGTCCTCGATCTGCTCGATCAGCGTGCGGATCCGTTCCTTCTCCGCTTCGGGGAGCTTGTCGAAGTCGTCGGGCTCGATGAGGGTCTCGTCCTTGAGGGGGGCGAGGGTGAAGCCCGAGGGCGTCTGGATGAGCGCAATCCCCTGCGCACGCGCGCTCTGGCTGAAGGCTTCGAGCGCTTTTTCCTGGCGTTGCTTGAATTCCTCGTTCAGCGCCTCGACGCGGTTGTGGTACTCCTCGCTCTCGAAGGCCGCGGGCACCACGCTGCGCAGTTCAGCCACAAAATCGCGCATGTGTCGCTGGAATTGCGCGCCGCGCCCGGTGGGCAGGCTGATGGCCCGGGGCTTGTGGGGTTGTTCGAAATTGTTGACGTAACACCAGTCGGGCGGGGGCGGCTCGGCCGCCGCCTTGGCCTGGAGCTCTTTGAGCGCCATGGAGTAGCGTCCCACGCCGGCGGGGCCCATGACGAAGACGTTGTAGCCGTCACGCCGTACGGCAACGCCGAAGCGCAGCGCCTCGACGGCGCGCTCCTGGCCAAAGATGTCCGACAGGTCTTCGAGTTCGTTCGTGGTCTCGAAAGCAGGCAGCGCAGGGTCGCAGGAGGTATAGAGCAGGGCAGGATCCAGCGGCGGGAGAGTGCGGTGTGTTTTTTTCATGGTCACCTTGACGCGGGCCTGGCCTGCACCCTGTGAAACGTCTCTTCGGATACCCATGTCAGGTTAAGCCGGGAGGAGGGATTTATCAAGAAAGGAAAGGTCTTGGGTGTTTTCATGAATTGTCCTATAATTAGAACGTTTATCTAAAACATATCCATTCTAAAGCTTGTTTTTTTGCATCTTTTTTCACCCCGACAAAGCTGAACTGCCATGAAAAAGACATATAACGTATTGATTTTAGGTGCTTCTTACGGATCCCTCCTGGGCGTCAAGCTCGCCCTTGCGGGCCACTCGGTCAAGCTGGTCTGCCTGCCCGCCGAAGCGGAGCTCATCAATCAGGAAGGCGCGATCGTGCGCATGCCGGTCAAGGGTCGCGAAGGCCTCGTCCAGATCGATTCGCGCAAGGCCCCGGGCAAGCTGTCCGCCTGCGGCACGGCCGGGGTCAATCCGGCCGACTACGACCTCGTGGCGCTCGCCATGCAGGAACCCCAGTACCGTTCCGCCGGGGTGCGCGAATTGCTGGAAGCCGTGGCCCGGTCGCAGGTGCCCTGCATGTCCATCATGAACATGCCGCCGCTGCCCTACCTCAAGCGTATTCCCGGTCTCGATGCCGACGCCTGCCGCAACGCGTACACCGATGCCACCGTATGGGACAGTTTCGACCCCAAGCGGATGACGCTGTGCAGTCCCGATCCGCAAGCCTTTCGTCCGCCCGAGGAAAAGGTCAACGTGCTGCAGGTGCGCCTGCCCACCAATTTCAAGGCGGCGCGCTTTGATTCCGAGGCGCACACCCAGATGCTGCGCGATCTCGAAGCGGACATCGACGCAGTGCGCTTTGACACCGGCAGCGGCCTGACCGAGCTGCCCGTCAAGCTGCGGGTGCATGATTCGATCTTCGTCCCCATGGCCAAATGGGCCATGCTGATTGCCGGCAACTATCGCTGCATCCAGAAGGATTCCATGCGTTCCATCCAGGAAGCCGTGCACGGCGACCTCGAAGCCTCGCGTGCCGTCTACAACTGGGTGGTGGCGCTGTGTGTGGCGCTGGGCGCACAGGAAAGCGACATGGTGCCCTTCGAGAAATACGCTGCCGCAGCCAACGGGTTGGCCAGTCCTTCCTCCGCAGCGCGTGCGCTGTTTGGCGGGGCGCCCAACATCGAGCGGGTGGACCGCCTGGTGCAATCCATCGCAGCAGCAAAGGGCATGCGCTCCGAGGTGCTCGACGAAGTGGTGGCCCTGGTGGATGCGCGCCTGGAGCTCAACCGCGGCAAGAAAGCCGCGTAAACCGCGCCGTTTCGGTTTCCCTTGCGCCAACGCACCGTCCTGGTGCGTTGGCGGCCGTTCTGGCACCAAGACAGTCCCTTCCTTTGCACTGGGTCCCGGCACGCTGTTCACCGCATCGAATTTCCACTGGCATATTTGTTGCTCACTTCTGGGGTGTTTCACAACCGGAGGGATAAGCGATGCTGAAAAGTCGCGAGATGGCGCTGACAAAAAGCGAAAAACGATGGCTGCCGTGGTTTGGCAAAACGGGAAAGCTGGCCATGGGATGGGCCTGCTTCATCAACCGCAGCCGCTATGCCATCCTGGAACAGACCTTCGAGGGGATCGCGGCCAATCGCGTCAACATCCTCACGGGTTGGGCCGAACAGCAGTGGGTGCATCTGGAAAGCCTGGGGAGGGGCATTGCCTGGCATTTCGACGACCGGCGCGCCGTGGAAGAGAATTTGAAGCGGGCGAGCTTCCAGGATTTTTCCGAACTGTTTGTCGTCGGTCGCGATGGCAAGGTGCTGGCTTCCACGGAAGGGCGCCGCGTGGGTCAGTCCATGGTCCAGCTTCGGGCGCTCGAACTGGGTTTGAAGCAGCGTTTTCTGCATGGCCCCTACCCGGACCAGGACACGCTGGCTATCGGTCCCTCGTCCTCCAGCTTTCATGATGCCGTGACGCTGATGTTCTACCTCCCCCTGGAACGGGAGGGACAGGTGCTGGGATGCCTGTGTGGGCGCGTGCCCAACGACGTGCTGGGGGACCTGATTCAGCGCGAGGCGGGTCACATCTATCACGAGTCCGGCGACAATTACCTGTTCATGGTGCGCTCCGTGTTCGATCCCAACCTCCAGCCCGGCGTCGCACTCTCCCGCTCCCGCTTTGAAGACAGCACCTTCAGCCTGGGCGACAATCTCAAGCAGGGGGTGCGCACCGCCTACGGCACCGTGCAGGTCCAGCGGCATACTGAGTTCGAACTGCTGTTTACCGATCCGGCCACCCATGCCCTGCACCCCGGAGTGCGCGAGACCATCCGGCGCGGCAGCAATCTTTTTGTGACCTACCCGGGCTATTCCGATTACCGGCATATTCCCGTCATCGGCAAGGGCGTGACATTCCAGATGCCCGGCTCGCCCGACACCTGGGGCATGATGTGCGAAGCCGATCTCGAAGAGGTGTACCGGTTCCGCTCCATCAATTACCAGATGATGCGGATCTACCTGACCGTGGTTTTCCTTACCTGGCTTGCCAGCATGGCCGTCGGGCACGGCCTTGCGCTGGGCGTGGCCGAAACCGAGCTGATCAACCTGGCCCTGCTGGGGCTGGGTGCGATGATTTTCTATCGCATCGGTACCAATCCCGTGGTGTCGCGAGTGCGGGAGACGGCCCGCATGATCCGCAGCATTGCAGAGGGCGGGGGCAATCTCGCGCAGCGCATCAAGCGCGGGCAGAAAATCGCCGACGAACAGATGATGATGGCCCAGTGGGTCAACAGCTTCATAGACAATCTGGACGGCACCGTGGGCCGCGTGGTGCTGGGCATTGCCGAGATGGACGGCATCCAGAACCAGATGGCAAGCAAAAACCAGGAAGCCACGCAGGCCACGAAACTCGTCATTGACGCCATCCAGGAAATCACGAGTTCGCTCAACAAGCAGATCGCCGACATTGACACGGCCAACCAGACGGCCAGCGAGATCCGGGTGGTCATGCAAACCGCCGTGGAACAGGCGCGTCAGCAGTTTGAGATCGTGGCTGCGCGGACCGAAGGCATCCGCGCCTCCATTGACGCGTCCTCGCATACCATCAAGACGCTGGGGGACAGCACCACGCAGATCGGCAAGATCGTGGCCGTGATCAACGAGATTGCCGATCAGACCAACCTGCTGGCACTCAATGCCGCCATCGAGGCGGCACGTGCGGGCGAGGCGGGACGCGGGTTTTCCGTGGTGGCCGACGAGGTGCGCAAGCTTGCCGAGCGCACGACCAAGGCCACCCACGAGATCCGGCAAATGATTGCCACGGTGCAGGAGCAGGCGCGGGATGCCGTAGCCACCATGGAATCCGGCATGGCCAACATGGAGGAAAGCCTGAATCTCGCCCAGATTGCCGCTTCGGACAAATCGGGCATGCAGCATATCCTGGAGCGCATGTTCACCATCATCCAGGATATTTCCAGCAGCGCCCTGAGTTACGGCAAAAGCGCACAGGGCGTGGCCAAGGTCACGGAGTCCATGCGCAATGCGTTGAGCGAGCTCAGCTTCAGCGCGGAACAGGCCCGCCAGACCTCCAGCCGCATGAAATCACTCGCCGATCAATTCCAGACCACGCAATGATGAAAAAGCAGGGCCGGCTTGCGCCGGCCCTGCTTGCGATGCCGCTGAACGATCTTTCGATCAGTTCAAGCGGCTTTCCGTCCTGCCCTGAACGCTTTGCAGCTGAAGCAGGTTGGCGCGCACATTCTGTTGCGCCTTCATGAAGGCCACTTGATATCCTGCCAGTTTGGCCTCACTTGCCTTGATGGCGCGTGCGTTGCCGGAGGCGAGGTCCATGTTGAGCTGCGCATGTGCGGAGCGGATCAGTGTGGCCTGCATGGCCACCTCGTTGACGCTGGCGCGCAACGTGGCGGTGAGGCTGTCCCGCAGGGCCTTTTGATGGGCCACGGCAGGGGATTCTTCGAGGGAGGCCAGCACCATGGCGCTCGTGCTGCGTGCGGCAGTTTCCATCGCCGGGGCATCGGATTGCACCGCGGCGGTGGCAAACAACGGGGACACCGCGGCGGCCAGCAGGAGCGCGGTACGCTTGAGATGCAGGGTTTGTGCAGACAGTTTCATTTCAAATTCTCCTTTAAAAGTGATGTCGTATAAGTGGTTCAAAAAAAGTTGCTTCCAGATTTGATTGCGTTGACCTGGCCATCACGCCAGGGTTAATCGGTTATACTTATCAAATCAATTAGTTGGAGATTGCACGGTCGGGCCCGCTGTCACCCCCCAAACCCGACTTCAGGATCGATTATACTTGACTAATGGGAAAAAATCCCATATATTTCTCCCATGGAAGAAAAAAAATCACATCTCGATCCGGATCAGGTGCTGCAACAGGCCCTCATCATCATGCAACCCCTGGTGTTGTGGTTGTTGCGGTCGGGGGTGCGCCACCCCGAGTTTTCGGTCGCGATCAAGCGCGTGTTCCTGGAGCAGGCGGCAGGGGAACTGGAGCGCCTGAATGCCAAGCAGACCGATTCCGCCATCAGCATGCTGTCCGGCCTGCACCGCAAGGACGTCAAGGCCATCGTGGCCGAACTGGCCCAGCCGGACAGTAAACCCACCGAGATCACCCGCGAGTCGCTGGGGCGGCCGACAGTGCCTTCGCAGGTCATGACGCGCTGGCTGGCCAGCGGTTGGCCCGACGAGTTGCCCATGACGGGCTTTCCAAAATCTTTCGAAATGCTGTCGCGCCAGGTCTCGAGCGACGTGCATCCGCGCGCCGTGCTGAACGAGCTGGTGCGCCTGGGCATGGCGGTGCAGGATGGCGACACCATCCACCTGTGCCGCAACGCCTTCGTGCCCGACGAGCAGATGACCGAAGCCGGCAACCTGCTGGCCGGCAGCACGGCTGACCATTTGGCCGCCGGCGTGCATAATCTCTCCGGCCCGGGCGGCAAGAAATTTCTCGAGCAGAGCGTTTTTGCCGATGGCCTGTTTTCAGAATCCATCAGTCAGCTGGAGCACCTGGCCGGTGCCCTGTGGATGCAGGTGCTCAACGCCATGGTGCGCGCAGCCGTTCCCCTCAGTGAAAAGGACGAACCGGCAGGCGGAGACCAGCGCATCCGGGTGGGCATGTTCTGCTATTCCGAGCCGGCGCAGCCCAGAGTGCCCCAGGTGCCCAAGAAGAAAGCGCGCAAAGCCCGCGCTGCCTCGGGCAAATGAATCCATATATCAAGGTTGAACCCATGTCCAAAATTTTGACTGCAAGCTGTATGAGAAAACTCCTTGCATCCCTCTGTCTGATTGGGAGCGGCGTGCTGCTTTCCTCCTGTGGCGGCGGCGGTGCTGCGGCACTGGCAGGTGTGGGCAGCGGCGGAACCGGTCTGGTCCAGGGGCTGGTGGTGGGCTTTGGCAGCGTCTTCATCGACGGCAAGGAATACACCACCACCTCGGCCACCATCCAGCAGGACGACGATCAGGGACAGGCGCAGAACGCCCTGCTCAAACTGGGCGAGCGCGTCCAGGCCACCATTGACAGCACGGGAACCGCCGTCGTCACGGCCACCGTGATCCCCAGCCTTTCGGGACCCGTCACGCTGGCTGCCAGCGCCGATGCGTCGGGCGACTTGTGGGCCAAGGTCAATGGGCAATGGATCCGCATCGTGACCAGTGCAACGCATACCCCGCTGGGGCTCACCACGGTGCTGGCGGGGGTCAACAACGTGGGCGCCACGCTGAGCCCAAATCTGGCCGTGGGCAACGAAGTGGAGGTGCATGGCGTCTGGACTTGGACGCAGGTCCCCGCGAACGGCTACAGCTACGTGCTGGTGGCTTCGCGCGTGGAAGTGCTGCCTGCGACGGCGTCGAACAATAATATCCTTCTGGGCGGCGTCGTGGTCGCCCTGCCGACCAACAACCAGGTCACGCTCAATGCGGCTTCGGGAGGGATCACGCTGCAGGGCACCTTGCCTTCGGGACTGGCTGTGGGCCAGAGCGTCTCGGCCTGGGTCACTCGGGCAGCCTGGAATAACTGGGTGAACGCGGGGGGGAATACGCCCCTCACCCCACTCACCCTCAGCATCGCGAGCCTCACCCCGACGACGGGTAGCACGAACAAGCAGGCCCAACTCAGCGGCCTCGTGAGCAACTACAATGCCGCTGCCCATACCGCCACGGTCCAGGGCACCCTGGTGACGTTGCCCGCCGGTACCTCCGTTGCTGACGGGGACTACATCCGGCTGACCGGTCAGGCGGGAACGGGCACGCTCAGCCAGACCACGGTGGATGACGAGCGTTCGGCAACGTCGAGCGTGACGGCGCAGACCATCAAGGTGCAGGGCACGACCAACGGCATCAACTGGAGCGCGGGCGGGACGATCAATTTCGTGCTGCAGAGCACTTCCGTCACGGCCGCCCCGGGGACCTACTCGGACGCGCTGCTGCCCTGTACCGGCTATACCTCCAGCAACACGGTCTATGTGGTCGTCAAGGGGCAGGTGCCTGCACCGGGGCAACCGGTGGTGGCGGACAGCGTGACCTGTTCCGTCACGCCTCCCAGCGACTCCGTCACGGATTTCCACGGGACGATCCAGTCCGTGGATACCGCTCACAACACGCTGAGCCTGATCAACGACGGCAAAGTGTTGACGGTCGGCTGGACAGCGACAACCTTCGTGGACCCTGCGCTTGTCGCGCTCGGCAACTGGATCGGCCAGGGTGTGGAAGTCATGGGGTCGCTCAGTGGCACCTCAGCGATGACTGCAACCGTCATCCGCCTCGATTCGGGCGGAACCAACGATTAGCGCCCAACCCCCTGGGTGTTTTTCTGTCCCCTCCTTCGCGAGGGGACTTTTTTTGGGG
>JAJZRV010000118.1 GCA_021850135.1 Pseudomonadota bacterium | reverse complement strand
AAAGCAGCAAGCGCAGGACATGCTCGATGGCCTCGCAGCGGGACGCAGGCTGCTGGCGCAGATCACCCGCCGGGTAGGCGACAACGGAAAATTGTTTGTCACCGGCTATTCCCAGGGCGGTTACGTGGCCATGGCAACGCTCAAGGCACTCGATGCGCAGGGAAGGCCTGCCACGGCCGGGGCTCCGCTGTCCGGCCCGTATGCACTGGCGGCTGCAGGCGATGAAGTGTTTATGGGGCACCCCAACTTCGGCGCTTCGGTCTACCTGTCCATGATCGCCAACTCCTACGCCCATTTGCCGCAAGGGTCCATCCGGCTGGAAGACGTTTTCAATCCCCGCTATGCCGATGCCCCCCGGCTGTTTCCTGGCAACGTCAACAAGGACACGTTCAAAACGCTGGTTCAGGACGGGAAAATCCCCCTGGCAGCCATTTTCCAGTCGCCACCCACAGGCTATGCCAATCTCGACGCACTGCATGAAGGGCTTCTCAACGCCGCCTGGCTTGACCCGTCGAACTATCTCATCACCAGCGCCTATCGCTCCGCCTATGTGGAGGACATCACGGCCCACCCCGACGGCGCAGCCCCCACGGACGGCTCCCAGCCGGACTTTTCGAAAAACCTGCCCAAGCTGCCGGTCCATCCCGGCAACCTGCTGCGACTTGCCCTGAAGAACAACGACCTGCGCGATTATGAGCCCTCCATGCCCTTGTTCCTGTGCGGTGCGCATCGCGACCCTGAAGTGTTCTGGAGCCAAGGTGCAGCCGCCATGAAAGCCATGCTGGAAAGCAAGGTCAAAACCCTTCCTTCAATGCGCTTTGCCGTCCTTGATCTCGACACCCAAGGACATTCCGCGCTGTTTTCTGATCATGGCCTTTCCTCGAGCCAGCGCAGCATCCTGAGCAAAACGGCCAGCGCCGTGCAAAAAAACTTCGTCGCACATCAGTACCGCAACGCATTGGACCAGGTGTTTACGCTGCTCAGCCTGGATGGATACCATGCGGCGGAAGAGCCTTATTGCGCCGTGGCTGCACGGGCATTCTTCGGTTTGTTTTCGCGATAGCCGTACCTGTTCATGCATTTCATCACCCTGTCATCGACGACCTCCATAGTCGCGTCCGCAAGCAGGGCAATGCCCTGGGACTTGCAACCGACTCTTTCTCCAGACATCCGGAGGTCCAGGAATGTTTCGCCAAAAAAACATGGCCCTGACAACAGCAGCCGCTAGCGTGGTTCTTGCGCTGTCTGCCTGCGGAGGGAGCTCTTCCAGCACCCCTTCGCTGATCACGGCCGATGCACTGCAAACTGCAACCCCCATCAAGCACCTGGTGGTGATCTACAACGAAAACGTTTCCTTCGATCACTACTTTGGCACCTATCCCAGCGCAACCAACCCCGCCGGCTCTCCGTCCTTCACGGCCACCGGCGGAACGCCCGCCGTCAACGGGCTGACGACAGCGCTCCTGACCAGCAACCCGACGGCACAAAACTCCAAAAACGGAACCGGGGCCGTCAACCCCTTCCGCCTGGACCGCGCCCAAGCCGCCACAGCCGACCAGGGGCATGCCTACACCGCGGAACAGCAGGCCTACGACAATGGTGCTGTGGACCTGTTTCCGTACTACACGGGCAAAGGCACCGGCGGCAGCACAGGCTCGTCGGCAACGACCGGTCAGGTCATGGGCTACTACGATGGCAATACGGTGACGGCGCTGTGGAACTATGCCCAGCATTTCGCCATGAACGACAATGCGTTCACAGACACCTACGGCCCTTCCACGCCGGGCGCACTGGAAGCCATTTCCGGGCAGACCAACGGCGTGCAGCTGGTGGCCACCACCAAGCAGCCGTTTACGCTGGCCGCCTATTCCTACTACATCAATGACGGGCAAGGTGGATACAGCCTGATCAACGATGTGGACCCCGGCTACGATGTCTGCTCCAGCACCACCGACCAAGTCATGATGTCCGGCAAAAACATCGGCGACCTGCTCAATGCCGCAAACGTGACCTGGGGTGGATTCATGGGGGGCTTCAACCTGGGCACCACCAACGCCAACGGAACGACCGGTTGCAAGCTCAGCACCTACTCGCCGGTCGTCAACGGCACGGTGACGGACTACATTCCGCACCACAACTGGTTCCAGTACTACAAAACCACGGCCAACCCCACCCACGCCCGCCCCAGTTCACTGCAATCCGTGGGATACACGTACCAGGCCGACGGCAAAACCCTGGATCCGGCCAATCATCAGTACGACCTGCAGGATTTCTATTCCGCGGTGAAGTCAGGCAATTTCCCTGCCGTGAGCTTCCTCAAGGCCCCGGCTTACCAGGATGCCCATGCCGGCTATTCTGACCCGCTGGATGAGCAGGCCTTCGTCACCCAGGTGATCAACTTCCTGCAACAGCAACCGGACTGGAAAAATACCGTGGTGGTCGTCACCTATGACGATTCGGATGGCTGGTACGACCATGCCTACGTCAGCCCGACCAGCCCGTCCTTCGACAGCCAGGCCGACCAGCTCAACGGTGTGAGATCTT
>JAJZRV010000002.1 GCA_021850135.1 Pseudomonadota bacterium | reverse complement strand
CGATCTGAGAGTTCGCTTTGGGTCGGAAGTACGCATTTGCAGAAGTCAATGGCAGCCGTTCAGCGGCATTTCTAGCCAGTGGCCGGTGTGTGGCTCATAGCTGACCCGGGCGGTGTGGAACTCGACCGGCAGCTTCGGCCGAAGAACAGCCATAGTGATGTAACCGATTTCTAATGACGCTCACTTTTACGGCAACTCGGTGTGATCAATGCAGCGCTTTCGCACTTCCGCAGCATTTCTTGAACTTCTCACCAGATCCACAAGGGCATAAGACATTGCGCCCGACTTTTGGCCCAAGGCTCTTGGTCGGCAGAGTGGATTTTCGTTTCTCGAGCCAATAGGCATGCAACTGTCGTACGGATGGAGCGATCCTGCATTGATGCTGTACGACCTCTTCTTCCGTCATCTTTTCCAGCTTGCCCCAACCTGACTCGGCCGCAAAAAGAAGTATGGGATCGATGAGGACATCAAAGTCAGCAACCTGCTTCCAGCCTGTCTGGTCAAGGGCAATACCACGGAGATAGCCAGCACACCATTCGTCCACGATCAAATAGGTTTTTCCATCAACCTCCCGCTCCATGAAAAGCGGTTCGAATTCCTCTGGAGCGTTGATCAGGGCGTTTACGATGCTGTTCATGTGGCGCATCATGAAAGCCATGATTTGACTAAAATGCGCCTCACTCTGCCACTTCGGTGCGAAATCACCCCATACTGCTGGGACCCATGTCGAAGGAAGAATGGGATTGGGGCTGCTGACCACAGCGGTCATGAAACCATCCAAAGTGGAAATATCCAATATTCCTTCGTCACTGTCCTCTGCGACTTCATCCTCAGGGACCCGGTCCAAAAGCAACTCATCAAGGATATCCAGTTCCTGGTCAGTCAAAGGTAAATTCAGATCTTTCATTCGCGCTGGCGCCGGTTTTACTTAACAGGGCAAATTCTACTTCCTGTTCCCAAGCTGCTGCGGGGAATTACCCAAGCAAGCGGCTAGTTTACGTTTACCCAATCAATACTTTACAATTAATCAGACAGTACATTACAATTATCCTCGTGTGACCTTACATTTATTGGTGAATCATGATCGACGATTCCATGCTTACGCTGCTGAAGCTGGTGTCCGACGACGGAAAGAACGTCGCCACCAGGCTTGCTGCGACACAAAACTTTTCGAGACAGGCGGCCAGCGCCAGACTGCGCGCCGCTGTGGCCAACGGCCTGATCGCAAAGACTGGCGTAGGTCGCGGGGTTGAATACGCGCTCGTTGAGACCAGCCGGATTAACGAGGAATACGATCGTGCTGGACTGTCCGAAGACCATGTCTGGCAGTCGCTGCTGTCCCCTGTTGTACGCGACCTGCCTGAAAACGTCCGGGACATCTGGAGGTATGGGTTTACCGAAATGGTGAACAACGCCATCGACCACTCCGGCTCCGACAAGATCAAGGTGTGGTGCTCGCGCAATGCGCTTTACACTCAGGTCTGGGTGTCAGACGGCGGGGAAGGCATCTTCAACAAGATCCAGAAGGCGCTTCAACTCTATGATCCCCGCGAGGCCATCCTTGAGCTGGCCAAGGGGAAGTTCACCACCGATCCAGAAAATCACACTGGCGAGGGGATTTTTTTCTCCAGCAAGATGTTCGATCTCTTCGACATCCGCTCCGGGAGTCTGCATTTCATGCATGATGACGGCCGCGACGACCTGTTGATCGAATACCCAAAGAACGCGCCCGGAACACTCGTTGTCATGCGCCTGCGGAACGACAGCAAACGCACGACAAAAGAAGTCTTCGACAAGTTTGCCGCTCCCGAGGAATACACTTTCGACAAGACCCTCGTGCCGGTGAAACTTGGTCAGTACGAGGGGGAAAAGCTCGTGTCCAGGTCCCAGGCAAAGAGGCTGATTTTCAGGTTCGAGAAGTTCAGAACGGTGATCCTGGATTTTGCAGGGGTCGAGGAGATCGGCCAGGCATTCTCGGATGAAGTCTTCCGTGTCTTCCAGAAGGCACATCCAAACACAACGCTCGTCCCCATGAACATGACCGCTGCAGTAAAAAACATGGTCGCACGGGCTAAGGCAGGCCAGTAAGCTGCCCGATTCCGCTACGCCGCAGCCCGCCGACGCATCGGCACCATGG
The DNA here is from genome assembly GCA_021850135.1 of Pseudomonadota bacterium. Taxonomy (GTDB): domain Bacteria; phylum Pseudomonadota; class Gammaproteobacteria; order Burkholderiales; family Ferrovaceae; genus JAJZRV01. The sequence goes on along the minus strand of JAJZRV010000002.1, from coordinate 58,516 downwards.
CCAGACTCACTCCAGCCAGCACGATCGCGCCCCCGGCCATTTGGGCCATGCTGGGGGGCGTGCCCAGGACGCCGCTGACCAGCATCGCAAATACCGGAACCAGGTTCAGGAAAAGCGCCGCGCGGCCTGCACCCAGCCGCTGGATGCCCATGCCCCAGAACAGGTAGGCCAGCACGGTACCACCCACGACCATGATGGTAAGAGCCAGGCCCGCGTGCCCGCCTGGCAACGCAAAAGCCGCATCACTACCCACGGCAATGGCCGTCAACATCAACGCTCCTGAAGTCATCATCAGGGCCGTATTGCCTACGGCATTCTCCTTGGGCATGAAACGCCGGGTAGCCACATTGAACGAGGCCCAGGTCAGGTCTGCACACAACATCAGCAAATCGCCTTTTGCCACCTCAAGCTGTCCAAGCCGCCCAAGGTTCCCATGCGAGATCACCACGGCAACCCCTGCCAATGCCACGGGCAACGCAAGCAGCTGCCGAGCCGCAAGCCGTTCGCCCAGCACAATGGCGGCAAGCATCGTGGTCAGCAGCGGATTGGTGGCCATGATCAGCGCACCGTTGCTGGCCGACGTGCCCTGCATGGCATGGAAAAAGAACAGGTTGAAGCTGACGATCCCCAGCAGGCCCAGGATCACGTGGACCCGCCAGTGGCGTTTTGCAAGGCCCACAAGGTCCGTGCCCTGGTACCGCGCAAGGGCCAGCATCAGGACTGCGCCCAGCAGGAATCGCAGGGCGGCAGCCCAGAGGGGGGGCAGGTCTGCCAGGACGGGGCCTGCCAGGGCAAAGTTGGCGCCCCAGAAGAAGGCGGAAACCGCAAGCAACAGATAAACAGTATGGGCCGGCATCATTTCACCTATTGATAATAACTAACGTTTGTGAAATATATTTCCAGCAATTACAATAGGCAAACGAGATTATTTTGACATATGGTTAAGATATTCTAATGACTAGACGCCTCCCTCCCCTCACCGCGCTTCGCGCCTTTGAAGCCGTTGCCCGACATCTTTCAATGGCGCGTGCAGCCGAGGAGTTGCATGTCACGCCGGGGGCGGTGAGCCAACAGATCAAGCAGCTGGAAGCGTTTCTCGGTCAGCCCCTGTTCAAACGGGGCAAGACGCTGACGTTGAGCGACAGTGCGGAATCCGCCCTCCCGCTGCTGTCAGACGCCTTTGACCGCCTGGAGCGCGCAGCCACGGAGCTGCGCTCGGGAGGTCATGATGGTCCGCTGGTTGTTTCGACCCCGCCCGCATTTGCAGCCCGCTGGCTCGTGCCGCGCCTGGAGGATTTCCAGACGCAGCATCCCGAGATCGAGCTCAGGCTGTTGGCGACGCGCCGCCTGGTGGACTTTGCCCTGGAAGACGTGGATTGTGCGATTCGATTCGGGGATGGCCGGTACCCTGGCTTGATTGTCGAGCGCATGATGCCCGAAGCCATCATCCCGGTCGCGGCCCCCGCGCTTGCCGCGGAAATATCGACCGTCGCGGACATCGCCAGAAAGCCACTGCTGAACGACCAGTCGCACACAGACAACCTGGCCTTTCCGGACTGGGAAACGTGGTTTACGTCACAAGGCGTCACGCTGGAGGCCCCGTTGCGCATCAAGTATTTCGAGGAAAGCAACCTGACCATTCAGGCGGCGCTCTCCGGCCTGGGCGTGGCGCTTGCCTGGCGCACGCTGGTCAAGGACGATCTCAAGGCGGGGCGTCTGACCTGGCTGCTGGATCGAACCATCACCACACGCCTGGGATACCACCTCGTCATGCCCCCAAACCGCGCAGCCCTGCCCAAAGTCAAAGCCTTCAGCGAATGGCTGCTGTCAAAAAGCAAGCCCGTTGCGGTGGCATCGCAAGCAGGGCGATTGTTCTGAACAGCCGCTTACCGAAATACGCGCACCCTATCGCCCCCGCCCCGCGGAACGGCGCGACTGCGGTGCGGCGCTGCGCACCGCGCCCTGCCCGATCGCAGGCTTGGCTGGCGGGCCACGACGCCCCGGATTTTTTCCCCCACGATCGCGATTCTGCCCGTTCCTGATCGCCTCGGCCTTGATGCGCGGATCGGGCTCGAAGCCGGGGATCTGCACCACCGGAATCTCGCGCTTGGTCAGGCGTTCGATGTCCTTGAGCAGCTTGTGCTCGTCGATGCACACCAGCGAACTCGCCTCACCTTCGCGGCCCGCACGACCGGTGCGCCCGATGCGATGCACGTAGTCTTCCGCCACATTGGGCAGCTCGTAGTTCACCACATGCGGCAATTCGATGATATCAATGCCGCGCGCGGCAATGTCCGTGGCGCACAGCACCTGCAGTTTGCCGGACTTGAATTCCGCCAGCGCGCGGGTACGCGCCGCCTGGCTTTTGTTGCCGTGGATCGCAAGCGACTGGATGCCCTGCTTGGTGAGGAATTCGGCGAGGCCGTTCGCGCCGTGCTTGGTGCGCGTAAATACCAGCACCTGAAACCAGTTGCCCTCCTTGATGAGCTTGGCGAGCAGTTCCTTCTTGCGCTCCCTGTCCACCGGATAGATTTTCTGGGTGATGAACTCGGCGGTGGTATTGCGACGTGCCACTTCGACCAGCGCCGGATTGTCGAGCAGGCCATCCGCCAACGCCTTGATCTCGTCGGAAAACGTGGCCGAGAACAACAGGTTCTGGCGCTGCTTTGGCAGCAGCGCGAGTATTTTCCTGATGTCGCGGATAAAGCCCATGTCCAGCATCCGGTCGGCCTCGTCCAGCACCAGGATCTCCACATGCGACAGGTCCACCGTCTTCTGCTGCACATGGTCGAGCAGGCGTCCGGGGGTGGCGACCAGAATGTCCACGCGGCGCTTCAGACGCGCGATCTGCGGATTGATATTGACCCCGCCGATCATGGCCATCGGGCTGAGTTTGAGGTATTTGCCATAGTCGCGCACGCTCTCTTCCACCTGCGCAGCAAGCTCCCGCGTGGGCACCAGCACCAGCGCGCGGATGGGCGCCTTGGCGGCTGCGACCTTCGCCACGGACAGGCGCTGCAAAACGGGCAGGGTAAATCCTGCCGTCTTGCCGGTTCCTGTCTGCGCACCTGCAAGCAGGTCGCGCCCAGACAGTACCACGGGAATGGCCTGCGCCTGGATGGGCGTAGGCTCGGTATAACCTCGCTCGGAAACGGCTCGGAGAATTTCTTCGGACAAACCGAGTGTTGCAAATGACATGGTAACCTTTATGAATTACATCGGCCTGTCGCCCCGTGGGGCGCCAGTCTTAGGCAGACGGTGAAAATGACGAACCGGGATCGGTGACGGACAATATAGGCTGAAGCATTGCCGTGGCCGCATTATAGCAGAGTCTGGAACCCCGGAAATTTTGGAAGTTTCCGTCGCGCTCATTTCAAGTCAGGGTATATTCCAGGCTATCGTCGACACCCCAAGGGCCCTGACAGTATCGTGAAACAGATTCTCATCACCGGCTGTTCCTCAGGCATTGGTGCCCGCGTGGCCCAGGGGTTGAAGGCCCGGGGATGGCGGGTGTTCGCCACGGCCCGTCATCCGGATGACGTGGCACGCCTGAAACGGGAAGGCTTTGAAAGCCTGGTGCTGGATCTCGATGATTCCGAAAGCATCCGGACTGCCGTCCAAGAGGTGCTCGCCCTCAGCGGGGGCCGCCTGGATGCCCTGTTCAACAACGGCGGCTTCGGCCAGGTAGGTGCGGTGGAAGACCTGACCCGCAACGCGCTGCGTGAACAGTTCGAGACCAACCTTTTCGGCTGGGTGGAGCTGACCAACCTGGTCATTCCCGTCATGCGCCAGCAGGGTCATGGCCGCATCGTGATGAACAGTTCGGTGTTGGGCTATGCCGCCTTTGCCTACCGGGGCGCCTACAACGCCGTAAAGTTTGCCCTGGAAGGCATCAGCGACACGCTCCGGCAGGAACTCCACGGCACGGGCATTCACGTCGTTCTGGTGGAGCCTGGCCCCATTACCAGCCGCTTTCGTGAGAACTGCGTTCCCCACTTTGAAAAGCACATTGACTGGCAACATAGCGCCCATCGCCCCCAGTACGAAAAGCAGCGGGCCCGCCTCGACACGGTCGGCCCTGCGGTTCCCTTCACGCTCCCTCCCGAGGCCGTACTGAAAAAAGTGGTCCATGCCCTGGAAGCCCCCTCCCCCAGACCCCGCTACCCGGTCACCGTGCCGGCCATCGTTTTTTGGTGGTTGAGGCGCTTCCTGCCCGTGAGGATCATGGACTGGCTGTTGCGGCAGGCTTCGGGGGGTGGGAATCGGTAATCAGTGCGGCCAATGCCACTGTTTTTGTGGTCAGCTCCTTTGTAGGCGATAATTGCAGGATTCTTTCCGACAATTAGATGCCCGGAGCCTCGCACATGCCCGTTTACCGTTCCAAAACCTCCACTTCCGGCCGCAACATGGCAGGCGCCCGTTCCCTGTGGCGCGCCACCGGCATGAAGGATGCCGATTTCAGCAAACCCATCATTGCCGTGGTGAACTCTTTCACCCAGTTTGTGCCGGGCCATGTCCACTTGAAGGACCTGGGCCAGCTGGTGGCGCGTGAAATCGAGGCAGCAGGCGGCGTCGCCAAGGAATTCAACACCATCGCCATAGATGACGGCATTGCCATGGGCCACGACGGCATGCTGTATTCGCTGCCCAGCCGCGACCTCATCGCGGATTCGGTGGAATACATGGTCAACGCCCATTGTGCCGATGCCATGGTGTGCATCTCCAACTGCGACAAGATCACCCCCGGCATGCTGATGGCTGCCATGCGCCTCAACATCCCCGTCATCTTTGTATCAGGTGGACCGATGGAGGCCGGCAAGGTACGCCTGGCCAACCCGGTGACCCATGCCGCCGAGTTCAAGAAGCTGGATCTGATCGATGCCATGGTGATGGCTGCCGACAGCAAGGTCAGCGATTCCGACCTGGCTGCAGTCGAGCGCTCGGCCTGCCCGACCTGCGGCTCCTGCTCGGGCATGTTCACCGCCAATTCCATGAATTGCCTGACCGAAGCCTTGGGCCTGTCCCTGCCCGGCAACGGCACGATGCTGGCCACCCACGCCGACCGCGAACAGCTCTTCAAAAAGGCCGGGCATGTGATCGTGGACTTGTGCAGGCGCTATTACGAACAGGACGATGCCTCGGTATTGCCACGTTCCGTGGGCCTCAAGGGTTTTGAAAACGCCATCGCCCTCGACATCGCCATGGGCGGCTCCACAAACACCATCCTGCACATCCTGGCGATTGCCCAGGAGGCAGAGATCCCGTTCACCCTGGATGACATCGACCGCATCTCCAAGATCGTGCCGCAGCTTTGCAAAGTCGCGCCCAATACCAACAAGTACCACATCGAGGACGTTCACCGCGCAGGCGGCATCATGGCCATCCTGGGCGAACTGGATCGTGCAGGCCGCCTGCACACCGATGTGCCCACCGTGTTGGGCAAGACCATGAAGACCGTGCTGGACGAGTGGGACATTGCCCGCAACCCCACCGATGACGTCAGGACATTCTATAGGGCCGGCCCTGCGGGCATTCCCACACAGGTGGCATTTAGCCAGAACACGCGCTGGCCCAGCCTGGACAGCGATCGTACCGAAGGGTGCATTCGTTCCTTTGACAATGCCTTCAGCAAGGAGGGCGGCCTGGCCGTGCTGCGCGGCAACATTGCGCGCGACGGCTGCGTGGTCAAGACTGCAGGCGTGGATGACAGCCTGCTGGTGTTCGAAGGCCCCGCCCATGTGGTCGAGTCACAGGACGAAGCCGTAGAGCATATCCTGGGCGATCGGGTCAAGGCGGGAGACATCGTTGTGGTGCGCTACGAAGGCCCCAAGGGGGGACCTGGCATGCAGGAGATGCTGTACCCCACCAGCTACATCAAGTCCAAAGGCCTGGGCAAAGCCTGTGCCTTGCTGACCGATGGCCGCTTTTCGGGCGGCACTTCCGGCCTGTCCATCGGGCACTGCTCGCCTGAAGCGGCAGCCGGTGGCGCGATTGGCCTGGTCAGGAATGGCGACCGTATCCGTATTGATATTCCAAACCGCAGCATCAATGCCTTGGTGAGCGATGATGAACTCGCCAGGCGCCGCATTGAGCAGGACAAGCTCGGCTGGAAGCCTGCGCTGCCACGTCCTCGCAACGTGTCGGCCGCACTCAAGGCCTACGCCAGGCTGGCCACTTCGGCCGATAAAGGTGCGGTGCGCAATTTGTCGCTGCTGGAGTGATTCATGTCTGACGCCGACAGGTCATCCCCCATGAAATAAAGGGGGATGACCTGTCGGCGGACGCGTTCGACCCTTGAAGCGGCGCCGGTCAACGCGACTCCGCAAATATGGCCAGTCAATCGTTCCACCCTCCTCCGGCTGCCGTATAGATGTTGACGAGATCTTTTCTCAAACTTGCGTCAGAGGCGGCCTCGCTGGCTTCAGAGTCCAGCAGATCGCGTTCGGCAACGAGAACGTCGAGCAGACTGGTATAGCCGTTTGAATATTGCTGCTTGGCGAGATCCTCGGCCTTCCGGTTCTGTGCAACCGCATGCGTCAAAGAGGCATTGCGGTTGGTTTCGTGCAGATAGCTGGATAAGGCGTTCTCCATGTTTTCCAGGGCCGCCAGCACGGTTTGCTGGTAGTTCAGGAAAGCCTGCTTCTGCTGCGCATCAGCCACATCGATTTGCGATTCTATTCTCCCAAAATTCAATATCGGTTGCGCAAGGTTCAGCCCAAGCCCCCAGGGGGTCGAGGAAAACGGGGTGGCCGCCTGCGCGCCATAAAAGGCCGTGAGCGATATGTTGGGAAACAAATCCGCGGTGGCGGCTTTCCCGGCGGAAATGCTGGCGGCAAACTGGCGCTCGGCGGCCCTCACGTCGGGCCTGGCGGCCAGTACCGTGGCCGGTGCCGCGATGAGGATGCGGGGGTCGAGCGGCTTCAGCGCCCGCTCTGTTCCGAGCAACGCATCCTTGGTGCCCGGCGGATACCCCAGAAGGACGTTGAGCCGGTTGAGCGCGGCATCATAGGCTGTCTGCAGGAGCGGGATCATGGCTTCGGTGGTCGATACCTGTGCCGCTGCCCGTTGCACGTCGAAATCGCTGGCCAGCGCCCCTTGCAGCTGCACCTGTATCAATTCAAGCGTCTTTTTCTGCGTATCGAGGTTTTGCCGGGTCAGGGCAATCTGGCGTTCATAGTTGCGCATGTCAAAGTAGTTGCGTGCGACTTCGGCAAGCAACCCCACCCGGACGGCTTGCTGACTGGCCTCGGCTGACTCCAGCAAGGCCGTGGCCTCGGCCGCACGCGCCCGGTTTTTGCCAAAAAGATCGATTTCCCAGGAGGCCTCGATGTCGGCTTCAGCAATCCCCACCGTCTGATTGTTGGTCAGGAACCCCTGGTTTCCATGCTGGGCGCTGCCCACTGCATTGATCTCGGGCAACTGGCGTGACTGTGCAATGCTGCGCCCGGCACGGGCCTCTTCCACGCGCGCCTTGGCGATCTGCAAGGTCTTGTTGTTGGCCAGCGCTTCTGCAATGAGCGCGTCCAGTGTCGGATCACCAAAATGCTTCCACCAGGCGTGATCCACCTGCGCATCAGGGCCCGCGACCAGGGCAGCATTCAGGTCCGCCGCAGACTTGTCGCCTTTCAACCGGCTCCACAGGGATGGGGTTGCGATCCCGGATTCCTGCGGTCCCACCGATGTTGCACATGCAGTAAGCAATGAAGCCGAAAGGATTGCGACAATCGATGTGCGATTCAGATTACACATGATGATGTACCTTTTCTGTTCTGGTGATACGTTTTTCCAGGGCGCGTGTCAGCACATAAAACACGGGAGTCAGGAACAGACCGAAGAAAGTCACGCCCAGCATTCCCGAGAATACGGCCACCCCCATGGCGTGGCGCATTTCTGCCCCAGCGCCCGAGGACAGGACCAGGGGCACCACGCCCATGATGAAGGCCATGGACGTCATCAATATCGGGCGTAACCTGAGGCGTGCAGCCTCGATGGCGGCAGCAACCGTCGCCCAGCCCTGGATTTCCAGCTCGCGTGCAAACTCGACGATGAGAATCGCGTTTTTGCAGGCCAGGCCGATCAGGACGAAGAATCCGATCTGGGTGAACAGGTTGTTGTCACCGCCGGTCATCCACACACCGGTAATGGCCGACAACAGGCACATCGGCACGATCAGGATGATGGCCAGCGGCAGGAACAGGCTTTCGTACTGCGCAGCCAGGACAAGAAACACCAGCAGAACGCAGATCGGGAATACCAGAAGTGCCGTATTGCCCGACAGGATTTGCTGATAGGTCAGATCGGTCCATTCGTAGCTCATGCCTTTGGGCAGGGTTTCCTTGAGAATCTTCGCGATGGCTTCCTGTGCCTGGCCAGTGGAATACCCGGGGGCCGGGCCGCCATTGAGGTCGGCGGAGCGGAAAGCGTTGTATCGCATCGCGCTATCCGGCCCCGTCGTTTCCGACACCTCCACCACGGACCCCAGGGGCACCATGTGCCCGTCGAGGTTTTTGGTCTGCAGCTTCAGGATATCGTCCGGTTTGGAGCGAAATTCCTTGTCGGCTTGCGCGATGACCTGGTACGTCCGACCGAACTTGTTGAAGTCATTCACGTAAAGCGACCCCAGATAGATCTGCATGGTGTCGAATATGTCCTGGACATCAACGCCCAGCTGCATGGCCCGGGTCCGGTCAACCTGGGCAAAAAGCTGTGGAGTGCTGATCTTATAATTCGAGAACACGCGCGCCAGTTCCGGGGCCTTCATGGCCTTGGCTTCCACCGCCTTCATGGCCTGATCGAGCGCCTCATACCCCTGGTCGGCACGATCCTCCACCTGCAGCTTGAAGCCACCGATCGTGCCAAGGCCATGTACGGGCGGTGGCGGAAAAATGGCGATGAACGCCTGCTTGATGGTTCCAAATTTCTTTTGCAGGTTTTGTGAGATCGCAAATCCGGACAGGTCTTTGGTGGTTCGCTGATCGAACGGTTTGAGCGTCACAAAAACGATTCCCGCGGAGGGGCTGTTGATGAATCCGTTGATCGACAGGCCCGGAAAGGCAACAGCGCTTTCCACTCCGGGTTCATGCAACGCGATATCCGACATTTTGCGTATCACCGCCTCGGTGCGATCCAGCGTCGCGCCATCGGGCAACTGGGCAAAGCTCACAAGATACTGCTTGTCCTGCATGGGCACGAAGCCAGGCGGCACACGTCCAAAACCGACGAAGGTGAAGCAAAGCAGCAGGATATAGGCAAGGATGGTGAGCGATTTGCGGCCTAGAATGCCCTTGACGCCGCGCCCGTACCCTTCGGAGCTTTTGTGGAAAAACCTGTTGAAGCCGCTGAAAAACCTTCCGAAAGCCCTGTCCATTGCAACAGTCAGCCAGTCTTTTGGCGCATCGTGGCTTCTGAGCAACATGGAAGTGAGCGCCGGGGAAAGCGTCAATGAGTTGAAAGCGGAAATCACCGTGGAGAAAGCGATGGTCAGTGCAAACTGGCGATAGAACTCGCCGGTCAGGCCACTGATGAACGCGATGGGCACGAACACTGCGCAGAGCACCAGGGCGATGGCGATAATGGGTCCTGTCACCTCGCGCATGGCCTTGAGCGTGGCCTCCCGGGGTGAAAGCCCGTTCTCGATGTTGCGCTCGACGTTTTCCACGACGACGATGGCATCGTCCACGACAATGCCTATCGCCAGCACCAGGCCGAACAGTGATAAGGCGTTAATCGAGAAGCCAAACATGTGCATGATTGCAAACGTACCGACGATGGAAGTGGGCACGGCCAGCAGCGGAATGATGGAAGCGCGCCACGTTTGCAAGAACAGGATCACCACCAGCACGACCAGTGCCACGGCTTCCAGCAGCGTATGGACCACTGCTTCTATGGAGCCCCGGACAAACACGGTCGGATCGTAAACAATGCTGTAGTCCAGTCCCTCGGGGAAATTCTTCCTCAGTTCCGCCATCGTGCTGCGCACGCGGTTGGAAATGTCAATGGCATTTGAACCGGGGGTTTGAAAGATGGGGATGGCAACGGCAGGCTTGTTGTCCAGAAGCGAGCGCAGTCCGTATTCGGCCGCATCGACTTCAATCCGCGCCACATCCTTCAGACGTGTCACGTAGCCCTTGTCGCGCTTGATGATGACTTCCGAGAACTGATCGGCATCTGCCAGACGGCCCTGAACATTGATCGGCAGTTGCAGATCAACACCGTCGTTGTAAGGCGGGCCCCCGATGACACCGGCGGATACCTGCACGTTCTGACGACGGATGGCATTGACGACCTCGCTGGCAGTCATGCCCCGTTCGGCAATTTTTTGCGGATTGAGCCAGATACGCATGGCATAGTCGCCAGAGCCGAACAACTGCACGCTCCCAATGCCCGGGATTTTGGCCAACTGGTCCTTGACGTTCAGCAGCGCATAGTTGCGCAGATAGAGCATGTCATAACGCTCATTTGGCGACTTCAGGTGAACCACCATCGTCAGGTCGGGCGAGCTTTTGACCGTGGTCACCCCAAGCTGCCTCGTGACTTCTGGCAAACGGGGAAGCGCCTGATTGACGCGATTCTGGACCAGCTGTGTAGCCAGGTCCGGATCGGTGCCGAGCTTGAACATGACGGTAAGCGTCAACGTGCCATCCGAGGCCGCCTGCGAAAACATGTAGAGCATGTTTTCGACACCGTTGATTTGCTCCTCGAGCGGCGTCGCTACCGTTTCAGCGATGACTTTGGGATTGGCCCCAGGAAATTGCGCCTTGACGACCACGGAGGGCGGTACGACTTCCGGATATTCTGAAATCGGCAGCTGAAACATCGAAATCAGCCCGCCCAGGAAAATGATGATTGAAATCACGCCCGCGAAAATCGGGCGATCAATGAAGAATTTCGACAGGTTCATGACTTGTGTTCCCGGTTCGGTGATGGACTGCGATCAGTTCGCCGCCATTTTGTGTGGACCATCGCTGACTCCTGCGACTTCCCTGACTTCCACAGCCATGTCCGGCTTGACCTGCTGCATCCCGTCAATGATGACGCGCTCCCCCGCGTGCAGCCCTGAGAGCACGATGCGCCGGCCATCAACTTTCTGGCCCAGGGTGACTTCGCGGTAGGCCACCCTGTTGTTGGCACCTACGACATAGACGAACTTTTTGCTCTGGTCATTCCCGATGGCGCCCTCGGGCACCAGAAGGGCGTTACTGTTGTTGCTGCCCAGCTTGACCGAGACGAACATGCCCGGCATGAGACGGCCATCTTCGTTTGTGAATCTGGCGCGGGCACGAATGGTTCCTGAACCTGTGTCAATGTGATTGTCGAAGCTGTAGATCGTGCCTTTGTACGGATGTCCTTCGTCGCCCTGTATCGTCAGTTCAACGGGAATTTTCTGTTCTTTGGCCTGCGTATCGGCGTTGGCGTGGATGGTTTTCATGTAGGTCTGCTCGTCCACTTCGAAGTCGGCATAAATGCCGTCGTGGGAAACGATCGAGGTCAGCACGGGGGCATTGGGACCGGTCTGCACAAGATTGCCCAGGGTGATTTCCGGGCGGCCGACCCGACCGGCAATGGGGGCTTTGACGTAGGCATGTTCCAGATCCAGCCTGGCCTGCTTCAAATCGGCCTCGGCAGCTTGAATGGCCGCTTGCGACACCCGATTGGCATTGGCCCGCTCGTCGTACAGACGCTGGGCGATGGCTTGCGTTTTGACCATGTTGGTGGCGCGTTCGAGTTCGGTTCTTGCGAATCCGGCGTTGGTCTGCGCAGTTGCCAGGTTGGCCTCCGCCTTGGCAACGGCGGCTTCATAAGGGCGCGGATCGATGACCAGAAGCACGTCTCCTGCCTTGACTGTCTGGCCGTCCCTGAAACGGATCTCGGTAATCCGTCCACCGACTTCCGGACGGATTTCCGCATAATCCACAGCGTGCATGCGGCCCGAAAACTCCGACCAGGTGAGCACGCCCTGGGGGTTGATGGTCTGCACATTGACGGAAATTCCCGATGGCGTCGAAGGCTGTGGAGACTGCGTACTGGCACGCGAGGTGTTGTGCAATACGATGCCGCCGCCAGCGAGGATCACGAAGGCCAACGCACCGAACGCCAGTGCCTGTGTCTTTCGGGGGGGAAGCGAAATTTTTAACATGGCAGTCTCCTTTTGATCGGCCCGTACTGTTTATTAATTGACCAGTCGGTACACATAAGTCGCAAAAAAAACGCCATTTCAGGCGCCGGACCAGCGAATGATCCCTGTACTCCTGGAACCACGATGCCAGGCGGCTTGGTTACGCCTTGCCCGTCAGTCCCAGCATTTGCAGCAACCCCGGTTTCAGGTCCCGTTTCAGGGTTTGAAGGTCGTTCTGTATGCGCGCCAGCATGAGCTGCCCCAGAACATAAGCCGATATTTCCTGCGCCTTGGACTCGACGTCCGTGGCATCCGGGATCGAGCCTTCAGCAATCATGTCCCGGAGCGCATTTTCGAAATACCGCACCCTTCGCCGGTTGACTTCCTCGTACTTGGCCTGAATGCCCTGTTCCTGCCCGGCCATTTCGGAACCCAGGGAAGCCAGCGGGCAACCGCATACGTGCTTGAACCTGGAGGCTATTTCCGACTGCTTTTCACAAATGTAATCGGCGAAGTCCTCAAAGCGGGCGATGGGAGGCTTTTCAGCCGAGAAAATCCGGTCATAAATGGCCTTGGTGTCACGGTAGGTCTCTTCCATGACCGCTACGGCCAAATCAGCCTTTGAAGGGAAGAAATGGTAGAAACTGCCCTTCTTGACGTCTGCCGCCTTGCAGATGTCGTCCACGCTTACCGAGCCATAGCTGTTTTTCCACAGCAACTCCAGGGCAGTCTCGATCAGCCGCTGCTTCGTGTCCGACCTGGCCGGAATCTTCACCATAACTTCAATCTGCTCCTTGCGGGCTACTATACGCCTCTTTACCGATCAGTCAAGTCGTTTTGTCCTTCACACACCCAGCCCGTGATTTCACCGACGGGGTCGCGATGGTTGCGATAATTCGTGAATTATAAGGAAGACTTGCCGGGGCTGCCGAAGATTACGCAATGAATTGCCATAAACCGGCCAGTCGTACACACTGGCGCATCCCGGGGAGAGGAAGCCATGTCCAAAACAAACCACATGCCGTTCCGTCGTCTTGCCACACTGCTCATGTTGCTGGCAGGGGTTGCCTCTGCCGCCCCCCAGGAGGGGCCGGATACCGTCACGGTGTTCGAAGGCGCCCGCCTCATCACCGGCGACGGCAGTGCGCCGATCGAGAATGCCGCGTTTCTCGTCGCCAACGGCAGGATCACCGCGGTTGGGCAAAAGGGGGCCCTCGCCCTCCCGCCCGGTGCAGTCCGTGTGGACCTCTCCGGCAAGACCGTGATGCCCGCGCTCGTGGACGATCATGTCCACATGGGTTACCGCAAGGGCGGAAGCTTCTCGGCCAGCAACTACACCCGGGAAAACCTCCTCGACATTCTCGACCGCTTCGCGTTTTTCGGCGTGGCGGCGATCCTCGAGACGGGGACCGGACGCGGAGGACTGCCTTACCGGGTCCGCGCCGAGGCGCAAACGGGCGCCCGTTACCTCACCACCGGCAGCGGCATTGCCATGCCAGCCGCGGGCCCGGGTGGCGCCATGCGCGACGCGATCTACGGCGTGACGACGGAAGCACAGGCACGCCAAGCCGTGCGTGAACTCGCCGCCCATCAACCCGACATGGTGAAAATCTGGGTGGACGACCGCGACGGCAAGGTGGAAAAACTCCGGCCCGAACTCTACCGGGCGATCATTGACGAGGCACACCGACACCATCTGAAGGTGATGGCGCATATCGTCTATCTGGCAGACGTGAAGGACCTGCTGCGGGCGGACGTGGACGGTTTTGCCCACATGGTGCGGGACAAGGAAGTGGACGATGAACTGCTCGCCCTTCTGAAGGCACGACCGAACGTGTTCTTTCTTGAAACCCTTTGGGGCGAACGGCGGGCGCTTTACACCTCCCGCCCCGCATGGCTTGATGACCCGATATTGCGCGACATCTACACGGCGGACGACCTGAAGGAACTTGCCGGACAGTTTTCATCCGACCCTGCGGCCCCTCCCCAGGCGGTGGCACATGCACGCGCGCTGGCGGAGATGAGCTTGCGCAATACCGCAAAGCTGCAGGCTGCGGGCGTGCTGCTGGGGCTGGGTACCGACACCGGCGGGATGAACGGCGGCCAGTTCTTTGGTCTGGGCACTCACATCGAGCTGGAACTCCTGGTCAGGCGCGTCGGACTCACGCCCATGCAGGCCCTGGTGATCGGCACCCGCAACTCGGCAGCGATCCTGGGGCTCGACGCACTGGGCACCCTGGCACCGGGCAAGAGTGCGGACTTCATCGTGCTTGATGCCAATCCGCTGGATGACATTTCCAATACGCGCCGCATCGCCAGGGTCTACCTGCGGGGTAAGGAAATTCCACGCGATGCCCTGAAAGCCCGGTGGGCGGCACGGAACTGACGCGCCCAGACAGGTTACTGGTTGGGACGCACATCAGGACGAAGCCCCGGCCATTTCTGGCAGGGGCTTCGTGGGTACGTCAGGTATTACGCGGTGATGTGGTGCGCTGGACTATCTTTTGCTTCTGTTTGTCTCAAGCAGCACCATGAGGATGGCAAACCCCCAGATCACGCCAAACTCCACCCAGACCATTTCCATTTTATTCTCCGAAACATGTTGAAAGGACAGACCCCGGTCGCTGAATTCACGCCCGCCCTATTGCAACGCAACAAGGGCGCCGGCTTCAACCGCACGCCATTCATATCATAAATTTTCGGCATTTCAAATAGTTGTGGACGCATTTTTATTGTATCTATTTCTAATTTCCGATGACTGCCGCCGGATTGCGACCGCATTTTTTTCAAGCTTATAATCAGCCACGCCCGATCACTCAAGGAGAACCTTATGAAGAAAATGATTGCGTCCATCCTCTTTGGCCTGCTGGTTTTCAATGCGGCCATGGCAGCCCCGGATGCGGCGCAACCCGCGGGTTGCGAAGCAAAAGCGATCGACAGGAATGGCAAGCCCCTGGCAGGTGCTGCCAAGGCTTCCTTCATGAAAAAATGCGAGGCCGATGCCAAAGCCGCAGCCCCAAAATCGGCCTGTGAGGAAAAGGCCGTCGGCAAGAATGGCAAACCCCTGGCAGGCGCGGCCAAAGCCGCCTTCATGAAGAAGTGCGAGGCGGACGCCAAGGCGGGAAAATAGACTCTTGAAATAACTGGCAGGGGTGGGGGCTGCTCGCCCACGAGCCCCCCTCGAAATGAAATCTCTCCAGCGGGATTTCCTTGCCCAATCTGCCGACCATGACGCATCATGGTTCCAACGTCTGTGACTTCCGATGAGATGTTGACCATGCCCGCGACCCCTGTCATCAAGATCCAGAAGCACGATCTCAAACTCGGCCTGATTTTTACCCTGAGCCTGATGGCAGTCGTCGTTCTTGGCGCGCAGATCGTGTTCCAGAATATCAACTTCCTGGAAAGCCATCGCAGGGTGACGCACACTCTCGCCATCCAGGTCCTCACCGATGACTTGTTGATCAATGCGATCGATGGATCCAGTGCGGTCCGCGCCTACGTCATCGCGGGAAACGAAACCTTCCTGAAACCCTATGAGCGCATGCGCAACACCTTGATGGCCCAGTATGACAATCTGGTCCGGCTGACCTCGGATAACCCCATCCAGCAGAACAACCTGCTCCCACTGAGGGAAGCGTTAAGGCAGCGACTTGAGGAAAGCGCGAGGCAGGTGCGACTCTATCGGGAGCAAGGCCCGAAAGACGCCCAGAAGCGCGTTTCAGATGGATATGGCAGCGAAATCAACGGCCGGATCGAATCAGCGGTTGCACGCATCGTCGACGAAGAAAACAGGCTGCTTGTCGAGCGCGAAGGCGTGGTCAACCAGGAATCAAGGAAACTGTTTATTTTTGACGGGCTGACCATTGCAATCATGCTGCTGATGATCGTACTGATTGCGCGCTCCATGGCCAACGAGTTCAGGCTTCGCGAGACCATGCTCAGGGAACGCAGCCAGCTCAATGCAGCACTCGAATCGCGCAACAGGGACCTGGAAGAAGCCAACACGGCACTCGTGAAATCGGACCAGTTCAAGAACGAGTTCCTCTCCTCCATGAGCCACGAACTGCGTACGCCATTGAACTCGATCATCGGTTTTTCAAACATCATGCGCCATGGCATTTCCGGGCCGCTGAACGAAGATCAAAAAAAACAGATCGGCATGGTCGAGGATTCGGCAATGCACCTGCTTGCATTGATCAATGATCTTCTGGATCTTTCCCGCATCGAGGCAGGCAAGGCAAAGCTCGACATCGAACGATTTGATCTTTGCGAAGTGATCCATGAAGCTTTTGCGACGGTAAAACCTCATGCCGAAAAAAAGGCGCTTGTCCTGAAAGACCGGTGCACCGAACATCAGCCCATTCCTATCCTGGCGGATCGCCGAAAAATATACCAGATCCTGCTGAATCTGGTTACTAACGCCATCAAGTTTTCAGACCATGGCGTCATTTCCATTGAGGTAAGGCTTCATGAAGGCAGATGCGCAGTCTCTGTGAGCGATCAGGGCATTGGCATTCCAGAAGACCAGATTTCGAAGTTGTTTCAGGCCTTTCACCAGATTGACGCTTCCTACCACAAACTTCATGAGGGAACCGGGCTTGGGCTCTACTTAAGCAAAAAACTCCTGGAGATGATGGGGGGGGATATTCACGTCAAAAGCAAACCCGGGGTTGGATCGACATTCACGTTTACGGTTCCCATCTAGAGGAACAATGGAACATCATGACCCAAAAGATCCTGATCGTTGAGGACAACGCCAATAACCGCTATCTGATGGAATTCATATTGCATGGCGCGGGCATTTCCACCTGCATTGCAGAAAATGGAAAACAGGCTGTGGAAATGTCGAGGACGGAACTGCCGGACCTCATCCTGATGGACATCCAGATGCCGGAAATGGATGGGTTTGAAGCAACGCGCCTGATCCGGGCAGACCACGCAACAAAGCACATTCCGATCATCGGCGTCAGCTCTTTTGCTTCTGCGGAATCCAGAAAGACAGCCCTGGCGTCCGGAATGATGGATTACATTACAAAGCCCATCCTGCCATCAGACTTTCTTCCGCTAATCAGGACTTATCTGGCCTGATGCTCCTGTTCCACTTTGCGCTCCTGGTCATCTTTCCCCACTGGGCCTGGGTTCCAAACAACCAGCGCAGCATGCCATGAAAGCGCCAGACAAGGTTCAACTGGCGATAGCCAAAATTCTCCAGGACCGCCATCGCCAGAAGCCAGAATAACTGCCGGTAGCGCGGGTAAAGATGAAACGACATCTCTTCCATCAGCAAGGCACTGACCGACAACAAGACCCCCAGTAACACCGACACCACGGCAAATGCCAGCAGTGCAGCACCAGAAACGATACCGAGCCAAAATCCTGCGAATATGAACATGTACCCGGCAAGTTCGATGAACACCCCGGCCCACTCAAAAACGAAGGTAAAGGGAAAGGCGATCCAGCCCACCCATCCGCCGTTCCTGGAAAAGAGCAGTGTCCGGTTCATCAGGAGACTCTCTGACAGGCCGCGCTGCCATCGCATTCTCTGGTTCTTGAGTACGCGCAAGGATTCTGGCGCCTCCGTCCAGCATATCGGGTTGGGGACAAACACGATGCGGTAAGGAATGCGCTTTTGGCGATGGATGCGGTGCAGGCGCATGACCAGCTCCATGTCTTCGCCGACGGTATCGGTTCTGTACCCCCCGACCTCAATGACGCTTGATTTCCTGAAGAGTCCGAAGGCGCCGGAAATGACCAGCATGGCATTGAGGGGAGACCATCCCAGCCGCCCAAACAGGAAGGCACGCAGGTATTCCACGATTTGCAGCATGGGAAGCAGCTTGTTGGGCAGACCGACGGAAACCAGGAAACCGTCGCTTGCTTTGCACCCATTCAGGATGCGGATGGTGCCTCCAGCCGCAATGGTGCGATCATCCTCGACGAAAGGTTCCACGATCAGATCCAGGCTGTTACGTTGCAGGATGGAATCAGCATCCACAGCGCAAAACAGCGGGTAGCGGGATGCATTGATCCCGGCATTGAGGGAATCCGCCTTGCCCCCATTTTCCTTGTCAATCACGCGCAGATTCCGGTGCACGGTCGAGTACCACATGCCACGCACGGGCTGTGTTTTTATGCCGCTCCGGCAGGCTCCAGGAAAAGGAACAAGCCCGAATTGACGTTGCAGTTCCTCCAGCGTGCCGTCCAGGGAGCCATCATTGATGACGATGACTTCAAACTCGTCATAGGAGAGCTGGAGCATGGAGCGGACCGAGGCCGCAATCGTTGCGGCCTCGTTGTATGCAGGCACCAGCAGGCTGACGGGTGGCTTCAAGGCGGTATAGATACGGGGGTGGTCCGCATAAACCTGGCGATCCATTTGTCGCTTGAGGCTGATCATGGCCACCGCATTGAGAAACAGGTATCCGCCATTGAGCAGGGCAAAATAAATCAGGAAAAATAATTCCAGGACCAGCACCATATCCGCGTACTGATTCATTGCGCCACCCTGCTTTCTGCCATGGACATGGTCAACATGTCCCGCGCAAAGGGATCCGTGAGTGTCGCAAGCAGGCCGGCAAGCGCCTTCCCATCCTTGCGCATCAAGGCGACGATGGCATCAGCACTGCGATGGCGCACGTCCCAGACCGGATCACGCAACAGTTTCTGCAGAAGTGGCAGGTCGCTTGTCGCACCAATCCGGCCCAGGGCATGCGCAGCCTGCAATCGCACAAACCAGACCGGGTGTTCGGCATACGTGCGGATGCATGGCAAATCTTCCGGCTCGCAAAGGTACTTCAGACACTGCGCGATCAGTTCACTGTCCGTAGCAGATGAAAGAATGGTTCGCACCGCCGGCAATTTCAGGTGCGTGGGAACGACGACAAAAATCCGCAGCAGCCGTTGCAACTTACGAATGTCCTCAGGCCGGGTTGAGCCGGAAAGCTGGAGGGCCGCGTCCACCAGCTCGAAAGTCGATGCCATTGCGCCAGACTCCTGGATCAGGATAGCCAGTTGCGCAGTGGGCCAGTCCGTGCGATCGACCAGTTGCATCTTCAACTCGCCGAGCGCGGCGTTGGCATTGATGCGAAGCAGCGCTCCCAATGCCGTGAACGAAAGTATCGTGTCAGGCTTCTTCGCCAGGGGAAGGATGTCGCTCCATGCAGAATTTTCCCGCAGGTTTCCAAGGGTGATCAGTGCCATGAGGCGCGGACGAAGCCCGCTTCTGTGAAGCAATGCGTGCGCATGGGCCGCCATGCCGCACCGGACTGCAAGATTGTTCAAGCGCGATTTTGCCGGCCCCTTTACCGATTCATGCAAGTGGTTCCACAGGTCCAGAAAAAATTCAGCGTCGTCCATGCGCAGTGGCGGATAGCCCGTTTCACTGCCGGAAATCCCGCTCATCATGAGCGGACGCCATAATTCCAGAAACTTTTTTTCACGCCGGGCACGCGAATTGTGCGAGAAACGCAACCACACAATCCGAAAAACCATCAACAGCGTCAGGGAAAACACGGCAATGCCGGTCAATGAAACAAACCAGAGGATCGCATCAAAATGCGCGGCGGAGACCAAGCCTGACTCCCTGGCGTGAATAAAGATTGCTCAGTCGCTCGGATATCGCTTCATAGCTGATCGCCCATTGCGGATCGATCCAATGGCGTCCGGACAGGCTCAGGCTGCTGGTCACGTCGGCCGTCAGTATGCCCAGCCCGGGGCCCAGGCTTTCGATCTGCCGGCCTGTTCCAAAACCCAGGGTCATGAAATCACGATCCGCGTAGTAATAGCTGAGCTGCCCCACATGACTCGAGGCGGTGCCCGATCCGTCCAGCTTGGCCATGTAGAGGGCGTAGGAAGCCCGGAAGTTGCTCCAGTAGCGCTCACCCGTCAGCACCGTCATGTCCACCGGTGCCAGGTTATACCGGCTATGGCGCAAACCGGCCTGAACGTCCCAGCCATCCTGAAACGACTTCTGCAGTTGTCCGAATATCGAGTTTTGGGGGAGCACGTTATGGTCCGGACTGGCACTGGCTTCGATCAGGCCCGTCCAGGTCGCGTCCAGCGGCATGTAGTAGCCCCCGGAAATTTCCCGGTCATGCAGATTGAAGCGCTCTGTTTCGCGCACTTCGCCATAAATCAGGTTTCTGTCGCCAAACCGGTGGGACAGGTCGAGGTAATGACTGTTCCAGTTGTTGTATCCCTTGTCGAGGTCATCGTGGCTGAAACCCAGTTCGGCTTCATCTTTTGAAAACGTGGCGAGCTGGTCAATTGCCAGCGACATGGCGGGAGCAGCAGCAACGAGCAGCAGCAGGACGCTGAGTGTCCCGTTCCTCATTTTCCCACCACCCGAACCCAGCGGCGGACCCTGGCTTTCAATTCCTCGGGAAGGAAGGGTTTCACGATATAGTCTGAGGCCCCCGAGTCCAGTGCCCGCACGATGTCCCTTTCCTGGGATTTTGCCGTCAGCATGATGACGGGTGTACTGGCCCAGTCAGATTTTTCACGAATAAGCTGAAGCAGCTCAAAACCGTCAAAGTAGGGCACCATGATGTCCAGGATGACCAGCTGCGGCGGCGGCAGTTCGTCGATGAGCTGCCTGGCCTCGTTGCCGTTCCGGGCCATTCTTACGGAATAGCCTTCGCGTTCAAGCAGGAATTGCAGCAGGTAGGCAATGTTGTCATCGTCCTCCACTGCCATCAGGAGGGGTTTTTCCGTGGGGAAACTTGACGATCTATTTTCCATGGCGGAGAGAGCTTCCGCGCAATAGCCGGATTTCATTATCAGCCAACACGTCGGATGTGACAATAGCGCCGGGATGGCCCCCTTCCGCATGAACCGACGTTGGTATATAACGCGTATTTGAGATGAGAGGACACCATGATCCGTGACCCGAACAACGAAAGTGCTGCACCACATCGTTACGATGCAGTTTCCAGATTGTTCCACTGGCTGGTTCTGGCGCTGCTGATCGTTGAATTCTCCATCGCGTGGACGATGCCTGAAGTGCATAAGGACACGCGACCGGATGGTCTGATTGCCTGGCATCTGTTCGTTGGAACGCTCATTCTCGCCACGGTTGTCCTGCGGATGCTTTGGCGCGCCTTCAATCCGGCACCACCCGATGTTCCCATGCCTCATTGGCAGGCGTTTGCCGCAAAGGCCATCCACAAACTGCTTTATGCCGTGCTGGTGGTCTTGCCGTTGATGGGTTGGGCGAACGCCTCTTCCCGGGGCTGGGATGTGAAATTGCTGGGATTCATTCCACTCCCCGCGCTTTCTCCTCGCGGGTCGGATTGGGGGCACGAGCTGGGGGATGTGCATCAGGCCGTGGCCATTGGCCTGCTGGTCATTGTTGGCCTGCACGTGGCCGCGGCCATCTACCATCAATGGGTGATGCGGGATGATCTGCTTCAGCGCATGCTCCCCCCGAAGTCCTGATGCGTTGCACTGCCGTGACGATGACTCAGACAGCCATCACAGCGCCACTCGGCTTCTTCAATGACCAGGATTTTTTCCGGCACGATGCGGAAAAAACAGGATGCAGGAAATAATGAACACCATGAGCGCTGCCGATGCGGAGTAGCGACTCAATGCAAGGCCGCCTTCATTCACCGGTTTGTCGAGAAAATCGCCGACCACGGCGCCAAGGGGGCGCGTGAGGATGAAGGCTGCCCAGAAGAGCAGCGTTCGCGATAAATTTGTCCAGTAATATGCTGCGACCACGATTCCCAGAAATGCGCCAAAGACGACGGCCCCGCCGCCATATCCCAGCCCCGCCGTATCGGCTGTCCAGTCTCCCAGTGCAGTTCCCAGGGTTTGGGAAAACACGATGGTGACCCAATAAAACATTTCCGCTTTCCGGGAATCTACGGCTTCAACAGAAATGGAACCGAGCGACAGATGCCAGGCGGCCAGGGATGCCGCCAAAAGCGCCGCCAGCAGGACGGCCCCTCCGGCATAACCGATCCCAAGGGAACGATCATAAAAATCGGCGAGTGTCGTACCGACCGTTGTCGTTACGATAATGGTGGCCCAGTATAGGAACGGATGAAATCGGCTGGCCTTGATTTGGGCCGCAGCAACGATAAGAAAGAGCGCTGCAAAAATGAGCGTCCCCACAAGGTAGCCCAGGTTCATTGATATGGACACCGCATCACCGCCGGTTTCCCCCAGCGTGGTCGCAGCAATTTTAATGACCCAGAAGATGAAGGTTACTTCAGGGACTTTGCTCTTGGTGTGCCTGACTGCATTGCCCATACAAATTTTCGACCCGGATCAAATGGAGCCGAGTTTACCATCCGTCAAGGTTGCAGACGTACATGATCTGATTGACAATTGCCGGTCCAAGTAAATTGAAGGACGGAGACCTACAATGCCCTACATGATCGAGGCCTGGGACAAACCGGGACAAGCCGAAATTCGCCAAAATATCCGGCCAACGCACCTGGCTTACCTCGCACAGAACCAGAAACTGCTGCTGGCCTGCGGCGCCAAACTCACCGACGATGGCAACACGGCAACAGGGAGTTTTTATATTGTGGACGTGGACACGAGAGAAGAGGCCCAGCGCTTCATCGAGGGGGACCCCTTCTCGGCAGCTGGGCTATTTGATCGTGTCGTCGTAACCCGATGGCGCAAAACCTTTCTCGACGGGCGTTCCTATCTCTGACTCAGAGTTTCGTTCGCGCCTCATGCAGCAGGGACTTCAACCGCGCAAATAAACCGGTATCCGCCGAACCGCCATGGAGTTTCTGCTGGACCGAGGCGATTTCCTTTGTGATGTCCTTGTAGTCGCCATAGCCCAGGAGCTTTCCCACCTCCAGCTGCTGCCCGGCCTGATTCAGCAGATCTGTCGCCTGTGCCTGATTTTTTTTGGGGTCGGCCTTGATCAGCGCCTCGGCTTCCTGCACGTCGGCCTCGGCCTTGAGCGGGGGCAGCGGATAGATGGTTTCCTTGGTGACGATGGCGCGCAGCGTGTCTGCCAGCAACGCGGCCGCTTCATTCAAGTGGCCGGCCTGGATGTCCTGGCTGGCCTGCTTGATGGCCGCAGGATAAGAATCCATGGGCAGGTATTCGATGCTCGTCCGTATTTCGCTCGTGAGCGGGCGCAACAGGGATTTGGCAACCTGCACATGGCCGTCCGATAACTGCTTTTTGGCCTGGGACAGGCTTTCCTTGACTGCCTTGGGCCCGGATTCGAGATCTTCTGTGGTCAGCCGTGCCGAAATCGGAACCAGCTTCATGTGCGGGTCGCGCGCCAGCACCACATCAAGCTTTCCGGAAGCGTCGGACAGGGCCTTGTAGGCCGCATCCTTGTCCTGATGCTCGAGACTCACGATGGCCATCAGCATGTCCTCGTTGGCCACCATGGCTTCGCGCACCAGGGTCTGGCGCTCCCTGAGCAGGGCAGCGGCCGCTTCCCGGTTGACGCTGCTGCGCTCGTGGGGGCTTGCAGAAGGTTTGGGCTGCGCGGGCGTTGCATTGTCAGCCGCAAACGCCGGGCCTTGCAGCAGGAGCGACGCCAGCAGGGCCAGTGCCGTGTATTGGGAAGGTTTCCGATCGATCCACATGATGTTGTCCTCAGAACGTGCGTTGGAAAAGCGTCCCGAAGACTGTAAGCC
Organism: Pseudomonadota bacterium; assembly: GCA_021850135.1. Classification (GTDB taxonomy): domain Bacteria; phylum Pseudomonadota; class Gammaproteobacteria; order Burkholderiales; family Ferrovaceae; genus JAJZRV01. The sequence continues at coordinate 34,780 of JAJZRV010000002.1, read as the reverse complement.
GCGGCACCCGGAAAAATATTTTCCGGGTGAAAACAAATGTTAAAAAGGATTGCACCCGCGCTGCGTCAACCCTGTCCCATTGCGCGAGGAAAACCTTCGCGAACCGGCTTTACTCAAAGACGATTCAGTGTAAATATCAGCGGTACCGCAACCGCATCCCCACAACCCACAAGAGAGGAAACTCCCATGCGTCCCCTACTTCTTGCTGCAGCCCTGACCGCTTTAACCACGTTGACGTACGCTGGCGACTTCAAGCTTTCCAGCCCGGAAATCAAAGCCAATGGCACGATCCCCAAAAGCTTCGAGTTCAACGGGTTTGGCTGTTCGGGTGAGAACAGGTCGCCTGAGCTCAAATGGAGCGGCGCACCCAAGGACACCCGGAGCTTTGCCGTGACCATGTACGACCCCGACGCGCCGACAGGTTCGGGCTGGTGGCACTGGGTGGTCATCAACATCCCGGCGGACGTCACCGGGTTGGCAGCGGGGGCCGGCACCGTCAACAGCACGACGTTGCCCAAAGGCGCGGTCCAGGGCCGGTCCGACTTTGGCGTGGCCGCCTGGGGCGGCACCTGCCCACCGCAGGGGGACAAGCCGCATCGCTATATTTTCACGGTGTACGCGCTCAAGACGGACAAGCTTGACGTTCCCGCCGATGCCACCGCGGCGCTGACGGGCTACATGATTCATGCCAACACGCTGGGGAAAGCCAGCTTTACCGCCAGATACGGGCGCGCCAAGTAGCAGCGGCTTACACCCGATAACCGCTCTGCAGCTCGATCATCCAGCCCGGATATTCCCTGGGCAATGCGCTGACTTCGGAGAGGGCCTTCAGGTCCTCTTCGCCCAGGCGCACTTCGCAGGCCGCGATATTGTCCTTGAGCTGGTCCGTGGTTCTGGCACCGATGATCACCGAGGACACCGCCGGCTGTGCCAGCAGCCACGCAAGCGCCACCTGGGCGATGGAGACCCCGTGGCGCGCCGCGATGGGGCGCATCGCCTCCACGCAGCGGAAAGCGCGGGCCTTGTCCACGACCGGGAAGTCGAAGGTCGTGCGCCGGCTGCCTTCGGGCCCCTGCCCGTCGGGCGTGAATTTTCCGGTGAGAAGCCCTCCCGCGAGCGGGCTCCACACCATCAGCCCCAATTTCTGGTCGCGAATCAGCGGCAGCACTTCCCGCTCCAGGTCGCGCCCGGCGATGGTGTAGTAGGCCTGCACGCTCTCGAAGCGGCTCCAGCCGCGCCGCTCCGAAATGGAGAGCGCCTTCATGATCTGCCAGGCGGCCATATTGCACAGGCCGATGTAGCGCACCTTGCCCGAACGGACCAGGTCATCGAGCGTGGAGAGGGATTCTTCCAGGGGCGTGAGCGGGTCGAACCCGTGCAGCTGGTACAGGTCGATATGATCCAGCTGCAGCCGCTTCAGGCTCGCGTTCACTTCGTTCATCAGGTGCACCCGCGACTGGCCGCGGCCATTGGGCAGATCGTTCATGATGCCGGTGGCCTTGGTGGCCACCACGAGCTCGTCGCGCGGCAGCCCCAGCGCCTTGATGGCCTGACCCACGCGCATCTCCGACTGGCCCAGGGAATAGACATTGGCCGTATCAATGAAGTTGATGCCCTGTTCGAAGGCGTATTTGACCTGCGCATTGACAGCGTCCTGCTCGAGGCCGCCCATGACTTTCCAGAACCCGTCGCTGCCATAGGTCATGGTGCCCAGGCACAGTTCGGAAACATACAGGCCGGTCTGGCCCAGTAGACGATATTTCATGTCCTTGAACTCCTGAAAAGTGAAGGCGCGACTCAGCGTTGCGCCACGATGACGGCTTCGTTGTCGCCTGCAAAGCGGTAGACCTCGGTGGACATGCCCTGCCCGGCAAAGGCGGCAACGATCTCTTCAGGCTGCAGCAGATGGTTGCCCTGGATATGCTCGCTCAGATTCTGGAACGACAGGGAACGCCGCGCCGGATCGCGCAGGGCGCTGCGCTCGGCGGGCCAGGCGGGTTCCCAGATGACGGCATGGCCACCCGGTTTGAGATTGTCGTGCAGCCAGGAAAAAATGCCGGCGCGGTCGTGCTCCCACACGTGATGAAGCGCCCGGTTCATGGCAATGAGGTCGGCGGGTTCCTCGAGGGTGAAATCGTGGATGTCGCCCTGCTCGAAATGCAACCGGTCGGCAAAGCCCTCGGCGCGGGCGCGTTCACGCGCCTGCATCACGTTCTCGCCAAAGCCATCGAGCCCCAGCCCGCGCAGACGCGCGTACCGGCGCGCCAGAACGCGCAGGTACCAGCCATTGCCGCAGCCCAGGTCCAGCACCAGCCCGTTGCGCGCATCCACCTCGGCAAACGCGGGGATGGCCGGGCTGATGGTTTTCTCGAACATCGTGCCGAAGCCCGCTTCCAGCATGGGGCCAAACCACGGCAGGATGGTAGCGCGTTCGGCCAGCACCGCCTCTCCCGGGCGCTCGCCGCTTTGCAGCAGCCCCGCTGCGCGCTCGGCCATATGCGCCGACAACACGGATTGCACCGCCATGGGCATCAGGCTGTCCGGGGCTTCGGGGCGCATGGCTTCTCCCATGGGCGTGAGGCGGAAGGTGTCGCCCGCGGCTTCCAGATAGCCAAAGGCATAGGCCGCATCGCACCAGCGGGTGACGTAGCCGGCATCCAGGCCGGCGGCCTGTGCCAGCGCCGTGGCCGTCGCTTCCTGCAGGCGATGAAGGGTGGAAAACAGGTTGCCGGTGACGCCAATGAAGGCGACGTTGAGGCTCAAGGCACCCTGGGCTTGCTGTCGGAATTGGGTTTTAAGGGTTTCGGTGTTCATGGTCGGGTCCTGAAGGTGTACAGCCTGGCGTATTATTCCACACTGCCTGAACGATATTGTGTCAATGCCCGTCGTCTTCAAGGAATCGCGATGAAAAAGAAAACCGATGCCCCCGCCCACAATCACAACGGCAACGAATATGAAGCGCAACTGCGCCTGCTGCAGATCGAGCTTGTCAAACTGCAGCGCCATTTCATCAGTGGCGGCGAGCGCATCCTCGTGATCATCGAGGGGCGCGACGGGGCCGGCAAGGACGGCACCATCAAGCGCATCGTGGAACACCTGAGCCCCCGGGAGACGCGGGTGGTGGCCCTGGGCAAGCCTTCCGACCGCGAGGATGGACAGTGGTATTTCCAGCGCTACGTACCGCACCTGCCCAGCCGGGGCGAGTTCGTGCTGTTCAACCGCAGCTGGTACAACCGTGCGGGAGTCGAACCGGTCATGGGGTTTTGCACCCCCGAAGCGTACGAAACCTTCATGAATACCGTCACCACCTTCGAGGAACTGCTGGTAGGTTCGGGCATCAGGCTGTTCAAATACTACCTCGACATTTCACGCGAGGAACAGATCCGGCGCCTGAAAGACCGCGAACAGGACCCGCTCAAGCAGTGGAAAGTCAGCCCCATCGACGAGATGGCGGTGCGCAAGTGGAAAGCCTACAGTCACGCGCGCGACGCCATGCTGCAGCGGACCCACCACCTTTCCGCCCCGTGGACCATCGTGCATTCCAACGACAAGAAGCTGGCGCGCCTCAATCTGTTGCGCCACCTCCTCTCCCACCTGCATTATCCCGACAAGAACGCGACGCTGCTGGCCTGGGACGGCGCCATCGTCTCCGACTGGCCGGTGGGGGCCGCAGCCCTGCCCGCCCTGGCCTAGAAGAACACCCAGGCCACCAGGGCGAATACGGGCAGCAGGACCAGGCCCGACCATCCCGTAAATGCGAAAAATCCGGGCATGGGCACATGGCGATGCTCGGCAATGGCCTTGACCATGAAATTGGGGGCGTTGCCGATATAGGTGAGCGCGCCCATGAACACGGCACCCGCCGAGAGGGCCCTCAAGGCCTGCGGGTCGCTGCCCCCCATGTTGAAAAACACCAGGTACGTGGGCGCATTGTCGAGAAACGCGGAGAGGATTCCCGTCATCCAGAAATAATGCGCACCCACAGGCTGCCCGTGCGCGTCGTGGGCGAGCGCGATGAGGCTGCCCAGCGCCCCGTCTGCCCCCATCTTCAGTATCGCCACCACCGGAATGATGGTGAGAAAGATACCGATGAACAATTTGGCCACTTCCGCCATCGGCCCCCAGGTAAAGCCGTTGCCGTGCCGTGCATGGGGTGCCGTCCATTTGAGCGATGCCGCGGCCGCAAGCAGCAGCAGCGCGTCGCGCACCAGATTCTGCAGTTCCAGCGTGACCCCTTGCAGGGAAACCGACACGCCAGGATGCCACACCCCGGACAGCAGCACGGCCCCGATGATGAGGGCGAGGAGGGCCAGGTTGATGCGCCCTTCCAGTCCCGGCACCTGGGCCGGTATCGCATCGCCCCCGGGCAGCAGGCTGTCGGGACGGCGCAGCAGGTAGCTATCCACCCCAAGGAACAGGATCAGGAGGATGCCGCTGACCAGCAGCGTCGGTGCGGCCAGCATGCGCGTGGGCCAGAAAAAATCCACGCCGTGTAAAAAACCCAGAAACAGGGGTGGGTCGCCCAGCGGCGAGAGTGCGCCGCCGATATTGCCGACCAGAAAGATGAAGAACATCACGAGATGCGCACGCTGCCGGCGCCGCTCATTGGCGCGCAGCAGCGGGCGGATCAGCACCATCGCCGCCCCCGTGGTGCCGATCACGCTGGCGATGGCCGTACCAAAGGCAAGGATGCCGGTATTGGCGAGCGGTGAGCCGCGCAGCCGCCCCTGGATGTGCAGCCCTCCGGCCACGGTATAGAGCGCAAAGAGGAGGACGACGAAGGGCAGGTACTCCAGCAGCAGCGCGTGCAGGATTTCGTGGAGTGCGGGGACGAATCCCGCGGAATACGCAAAAGGCAGAAGAAAGGCGGCCGCCCAGCCCACTGCGATCTTGCCGTGGTGGGTGTGCCAGAAATGCGGGCAGGCCATCGGCAGCACGGCAATGGAAAGCAGCATTCCCGCAAAGGGAAGCGCCCAGAGCAACCCGCCGGCTTCATAAAAATGCATGCTTGCCTGCAATCGCGATTCCTTCGTCGTTTTCAAAACCGGGCAGCGTGCCGCCGGGTTCACCATGAAGTCCGTTTCCTACCCCTTCGGAGGCTTCAACATGAACCTGATCCTGCGTGCTGCCCTCGTGACCCTGCTTTCCCTGCTGGTGGCCTGCACCACCCACCAGAGCGCCAATACCTATACTACCGTCAATGCCCAGCAAAAACTCAGGGTTTCCTATGCCGTCATCACCGGCCTGCGCGAAGTGCGGCTGGAAAACGCGCCCTCGGGCGTGGGCGGCCTCGCCGGTGCCGGGGTGGGCGGCGTGCTGGGCAGCGCTGCCGGACAGGGCCGCACCAGCATCATCAGCACCCTTGCCGGGGCGGTCATCGGCGGCGTCACGGGCGCCGTGGCCGACAAGGCTGCCAACAGCCCGGAAGGCCTGGAGATCACCTTCCGGATGGAAAAAACCGGGGATGAATTCGTCACCGCCCAGGCCAAAAAAGGCTCGGAGACCTTGAAAGTGGGCCAGCGCGTACGCATTATCGAAAGCGAAGACACGACCCGCGTTGTTCCGGCAGAATGATGTTCTCATCTGGAGGAATGCATGCCGTTTTCGCCCCTACGTATCCTGCTGCTGTTTGCGGCGGTGGTTGTCCTGATCATCGTCATCCAGTTTGGCGTGGTCAGCGTCGCTTTCGAAAAGCTGGGCCTCTCCAACCATTCAGCCTACCTGCTCCTGATGGGCACGCTTGCGGGCAGCATGATCAACCTGCCGCTCTTCAGCCTCCGCTCGGACAGCACCGCGGCTCCGCCCATCCCGCCAGAACTCTCGCGCCTGCCCTTCTTCCGCCAGGCCCCCTTTACCGGTAAAACCACCATCGTGGTCAACGTGGGCGGGGCGTTGGTGCCGCTCGCCTTTTCCTTCTACCTGATGGGACACTATCCACTCAGCCCGTTCCAGATCGCCGCAGCAGTGGGCGTGGTGGCGGCTGTCTCCCATGCCGTGAGCCGCCCCATTCCGGGGGTGGGCATCGGCATGCCCATGTTCATTGCGCCCATTGCGGCGGCGCTGATGGCCATCCTGCTCAGCCCCGAGGAACGTGCGCCGCTCGCCTACATCGGCGGCAGCCTGGGCGTATTGATCGGGGCCGATCTCGTGCGTCTCAAGGATCTGAAGCACCTGGGGGCGCCCATCGCTTCCATCGGCGGCGCCGGGAGCTTTGACGGCATTTTCATTACGGGCTTTGTGGCAGTGCTGCTGGCCTGATCTCAAAACACCTGCTGGAGGCCCCTTCCTTGACGATCCGCCTGCAATCCCTGTTCTGGGTCACCGCACAGTTCCTGCTGGTCGCCCTCATGCTGCTCTGGTCCCTGCCCTGGGAGATCAAGGCGTCCGCAATACTGTTTGCCAGCGCGGCCTTCGTTCTGGCCCTCTGGGTCTTTGCCCATAACCCGCCGGGCAATTTCAACATTCGCCCCGAACCCAGGCGCGGTGCGCGGCTCGTGACACAGGGGCCGTACCGCTGGGTACGCCATCCCATGTACGTGGCGCTGTTGCTGGCCATGGCCGGCATCGCTGCCGAGGCGCCCAACGGGGTATTGCTGGGAATGTGGGGGGCCCTGCTGTTGGTGCTGAACTTCAAGGCAGCGCTGGAGGAGCGCCTGCTGCTGCAGCGCTGGCCGGAGTACGCGGACTATCGTACCCGGACGGCGCGCTTCATCCCGGGCGTGTGGTAAGACCGGTCATTTTGCGGCGTGGACCGGCTCGGGCCGCGCCTCCGCGCCGTAGGTTCTGCTGAGGTAATCCACCAATGCGGGAATGTCGGCGTCCTCCACGGGGGCACCGAACGCCTTCTGCATCTTGTGCACCGTGGCATCCCAGTAGGTCCGTGGCGAACGGGGCGGCTGGTACTGCACGTATTGCGACGAGTGGCAGGTCAGACAATTTTTGAGCGCCAGCGGGTAGCCCGGCAGGGCGCTGGGCTGATAGGTGGTGGTGTCCTGCGGCAAGGCAATTTCCAGTGCAGTGGCGCCGTGGCAAAAGCCCGCCAGCAGCGCTGCCCCCAGGAGTCCCGAAGCGAAGCGTGTCATCTCCCCCTCCTATACCGCGACCACGTGCGTGGTCTCCACGACGTTGCGCATGTATCCGCCCGGATTCCACAGGTCTTCCATGGGCTGGCTCTGACCGATGCGGTTGACCGCGCGCACCCTCAGCGCGTAGGGCCCCGGCCGGGTGGGTTTGAAAACCGTCGTCCATTCGCGAAAGGCATACCGACCGTAATCCTTTCCGAGCCGCGCTTCCTGCCATACGCGCCCGCCATCCGCCGAGAAAGCCACTTCCGTGATGCCTTCGCCGCCGTCAAAGGCAATGCCGCGCACCTGCTGTGCGTGGCCCACGCGAACGCGGTCTCCGTCCAGGAGGCTCGTGATGAAGGAACGTACATTGAATCGGCCGATGGGCCGCGTTGATGCAGGAGCGGCTCCGGGGGCCACGCAACGGCAGGCATCATCCGGCAGGCGGTAGGCATGGCTCATCCAGAAACCGTCAAACGGCCGGTCCAGCACTTCGATGGCGGAAAGATGCTTGACCCAATAGGTGCCGTAATATCCTGGCACCACGAGCCGCAGCGGATAGCCATTGAGCATGGGCAGGTCTTCGCCGTTCATGGCCCAGGCCAGCATCACTTCGCCGTCCATGGCGTGATCCACGTCGAGCGCCTTGATGAAGTCCGGACTGTTTTTCAGCGGGGGATGGTCCAGCCCGTCAAAAGTCACCTGCACGGCCCCCGCCTGGAGGCCTGCCGCTTCGAGGACTTTCCTGAGGGGCACGCCCGTCCAGCGCGCGTTGCCCATCGCCCCATTGGAGAGTTGCCCGCCGTTGACACGCGGCGTCAGCAGGCCACGGCTGTTGCCCGAACACTGGTTGACGGCCGCAAGCGTGACCGGATCGGCGAGTTGCCTGATCTGGGCGAGCGACAGTTCGAGGGGACGCTCCACCTTGCCGGACACGCGCAGGCGGTACGTCTGCAGGTCCACCTGGGTAGGCACTTCGCTCCAGTGGTAGCGCACAAAAAAGGCGTCGTTGGGCGTGAAAAGGTTTTCCCGGAAGACCGAAAACGGCGTTTCCAGTTGCGGGGGCCGGTTGGTGAGAAGAATGAGGGGCCGCTTTTGTGGAAAGGCCACCAGGTCGCGGTGACCGTTTTTGAAGGGCAGATCCAGCGCATCCGGCTGCCGGTCCGCCCAGGCCGTGCGCGCGGCACCTGCCCATACTGTTGCGCCCGCTAGCGTGCGCAGTACCCCCCGCCGTGCGGCGCTGGGCTGGTCATTTTCAGACATGTTTCCCGCCCCCCCGATCCTGCATGTTTTTAGTTCGGGGGATTATAGGATTAGCACTGAAAATTATATGAAGAATTGTGTAACAAAAATTTAGCCGTCAGTATCTGCGCCGCTGCGGGCCCGCTGTCCAGCCGCCTTCGATGTGGCGGAAGGTGATGCGTCCCTTGCTGAGGTCGTACGGCGAGAGTTCCAGGGAGACCTTGTCGCCCGCCAGGATCCGGATATGATGCTTGCGCATCTTTCCGGCCGAGTAGGCGACGAGGTCATGGCCGTTGTCGAGTGTGACCCGGTAGCGTGAATCAGGAAGGACTTCACGCACCACGCCATTCATTTCGATCAGTTCTTCTTTGGCCATTCCGCAGGCTGCTTAATCAGCCGAGCGGATGTTGGACGCTTGCTGTCCCTTGGGACCCTGCGTCACGTCGAAAGAAACCTTTTGGCCTTCTTTCAGCGTCTTGAAACCCGAGGACTGGATTGCGGAAAAATGCGCGAAGAGGTCTTCACCGCCGGCATCCGGCGTCACAAAACCAAAACCCTTCGAATCGTTGAACCACTTCACTGTACCTGTTGCCATGTCTTGATATCCTAAAAAAATGAAAATAAGGGAGAGGCTCCCGAGGAGCGATGCTCAAGACGGCAGGATGATGAAGGGAGAAATACCAGGAAGCTTAAGGGTACTGAACCAGACAACAACGATACTACTTGAAGATCGCAACGCAGGGAGTGTGCGCGCAATGCGGCAAATAAGCAAGGTATTTCTTTTTTAAAGAAGCGATGCCGTGATGCTGAAGTCCACGTCCACCGCGTCCTGAACCTGTAACGCCCCGCCCATCACGGACAGCGGGGTGATCCCGTAGTCGCTTTGATGCAGCGTCAGACGGCCCGTCACGACCATTTCCCTGGGCGACGGCGTCGTAATCGTGGCCTGCACCGTCTCGGTGTGCGTCACGCCGTGCAGGGTCAGCGCCACCTCGAGCCCGGGGCCGGCAAGGTCGCGCCGGGTGATGCGAATCTGCGCCGCGGGATAACGCGCCACCTGCAGCACCTTGACCTGCATGTTGTGGCGCGTCCCGGCGATGGCGTCGGGCGCCACTTCAGGCGCCCATCCCGCCGCCGTGCGCAGGGCAGGCTCGTCCACGGTGAGCTGCGCAAGCGGCACGGCAAGCTCGGCGTAACCCGTTTTCGTGGCCACGAAGCCGCTGACGTCGTGGCTTGCGATCACATGGTCATGACCCAGGCGCGCCAGGGGGCCGCCGCGATAGACGCGCACGGTGACGAGCGAGCGGCGCGGATCCACCTGTAGCACGGGGCCCTGGACCGGCACGGGAACGGTCGCCTGCGCCAGGGCGGCGGGCGGTGACGGCGTGGGTTGCGTCGGGGTACTGCAGGACGCCACCAGGCTCGCCGCCAGAAAAATGGATAGAATGGCTTTCATGCGCTGCCCATCCTAGCCGATTTGCGATCAGGAAGATGAAAATCCATTTTCTTTCCGATCTTCACAACGAACGGGACCCCTTCCTCCCCGCGGTCCGCGAAGCCGATCTCGTCATCCTGGCAGGCGACATTGACGAAGGCACCCGGGGCATGGCCTGGGCGCGTGCCACCTACGACTGCCCGGTGTTCTACATCGCCGGCAACCATGAGTATTACCGGGGCCACCTGGAACGCACCCACGAGGCATTGATGCATGAAAGCGACGATCACGTGCGCTTTCTGGACGAGGCGGTCGTGGTGCGGGACGGCATCCGTTTCCTGGCAACCACCGGCTGGACCGACTTTACTGCCACCGGCAACGCCCCGCTGGCAGAATGGGGCGCGCGGGTGCGCTTCAAGGACTTCGAGCGCATCCGCGCGGCCAACGGACGCCTGGCCCAGCCCGCAGACTTCAAGGAACGCAACCATTCGGCCCGCCGCTGGCTGGCGCGGCAACTCGCCCTCCCCTTTGCCGGAACCACGGTGGTGATCACCCACCATGCGCCCGCCATGCAGTCGCTGGCCCTGCAGCCCTACCCTTCCGGGCCGCTCGATGCCTCCTTTGCCAATTGCTGGGAAGACCTGATGGGCCCGGCCGCCTTCTGGATTCATGGCCACACCCACCTCGCGGTGGACTACACGCTCTGCGGCACCCGCGTACTCTCCAATCCCCGCGGAGTGGCCCGGGAACACACCGGGTTCGTGCCGGACTGGATGTTGGAAATCTGAATCGCTCGCCGCGGGAATGGCTATCATGAACACATCCCTTACTGGAGAATGAAATGGCTTCACCCCACGAAACCGTCAGCATGGCCCTCTTCTGCGACTTCGAAAACGTCGCCCTGGGCGTGCGTGACGCCAAATACGAAAAATTCGACATCAAGCCGGTGCTCGAGCGCCTGCTGCTGAAGGGCAGCATCGTCGTCAAGAAAGCCTACTGCGACTGGGAACGCTACAAGGGCTTCAAGGCCACCATGCATGAAGCCAACTTCGAGCTGATCGAGATCCCCCACGTGCGCCAGTCCGGCAAGAACTCGGCAGACATCCGCCTGGTGGTGGATGCGCTGGACCTGTGTTACACCAAGTCGCACGTGAACACTTTCGTCATCATCAGCGGCGACTCGGACTTCTCGCCGCTCGTCTCCAAGCTGCGCGAAAACGCCAAGCAGGTGATCGGCGTGGGCGTGAAGCAATCCACTTCCGACCTCCTGATTGCCAACTGCGACGAGTTCATTTTTTACGACGACCTGGTGCGCGAAAGTCAGCGCGCCGCAGCGAAGCGCGAAACGCGTGGGACCCATGCGACCGACAGGCGCACACACGAAGACGAAAAGCGTCCCAAGGACAAGGAAGGCTGGGAAGCCCGCAAGACCCAGGCCATCGAGATGGCCGTGGAGACGTTTGACGCGCTGGTGGCCGAACGGGGCGACAGCGGCAAAATCTGGGCCTCCGTGCTGAAAGAGGCCATCAAGCGCCGCAAGCCCGATTTCAACGAGTCCTACTACGGTTTCCGCGCCTTCGGCAACCTGCTGGAAGAAGCGCAGGCGCGCGGTCTGCTGGAATTTGGCCGCGACGAGAAATCGGGCGCCTATGTTTTTCGCAGCAACATGGGAGCCACCGGGCCCGAGCCCACGAACGAAATGCCGGTCACCGTGGCGTCCGTGGTGGAGGCGGTGGCGAATGAAGCCCCAGCCTCCCCTCCGGAAGCCGAAGCGCCGAAGGCTGCTGCCCCCAAGGCTGCGCGCAAACCCACCACGCGCGCGCGACGCCCGCGCAAGGTGGCGGCAGAGTAGCCTCCCACCCGCTCAGTCGTTCTCGCCCAGCTCGGGGTCCCACCCTGTGGCACGCGCCCGCGCGATGGCTTCCTGGTGAATGCGCGTGTGGCGCCGGCGCAGGTCGTCGGGCAGGCGGCTGGGCAAGTGCCCGTACCTGTCCCACTCGGCATGGACTTTTTCGTAGAGCGCCTGCATCTGTCCGGCGTTCCAGCCCGCGCCATCCTGGTCCTCGGGCAGCAGCCCGAACACCCAGGCATCCTTGATGATCTGCGCGAGGTGCGTCATGCCGCCATTGGCATCGTTGCGCGCCCCGCAGTAGCGTTGTTCCATGGTTACCTCGTCAATCCGGCATAGAGCAGCGGCAGCTTTTCGGGCAACCGCGCCACCTGGTCCACCACCATGTAGTGGCGTGCCCCGAAAATGCGGGACACGTACTGGTCGGCCCGGGGATCGAGCGTCATGCAATAGGTCACGATGCCCTCGCGTCGCGCTTCCTCCACCGCCTTGCGGGTATCGTAGCGCAGATATTGCGGATCGCGCACATCCACGTCGGCGGGCTCGCCGTCCGTGATCACCAGCAGGAGTTTGCGGGCAGAGCGCTGTCGGGCCAGCGCCGCTGCGGCGTGGCGCACGGCGGCCCCCATGCGCGTGGAAAGCTTGCCGCCCATGCCGGCCAGGCGGGCCCTGGCCACGTCGTTGTAGGGCTGGCTGAAGTCCTTGAAACGATAATATTCCACGTCGTGCCGGCCATCCGAACAAAAGCCGTGGATGGCAAAGGGGTCGCCCACCTTGTGGATGGCATCCGCCAGCAGCACCGTGGCCTCGCGCGTGAGATCGAGTACGGTATGGGCCTGCCCGGGCACCCGCTCGTTGGTGGACTGGGAGAGGTCGAGCAGCACCAGCACGGAAATGTCCCGCATCTTGCGCACGCTGCGCATCATGATGCGCGGGTCGGGCTGCCGCCCCATGCGCAGATCGAGCATGCCCGCGATGGCGGCATTGACGTCGATCTCGTCGCCCTCCTCGAGCTTGCGCAGGCGCGTCACGCCCTGCGGCTGCATGGCGTCGAGGACGTATTTCATCCGTGTGATGAGGCGCCGGTGACGTGCCGCAATCTCCTCAATGCGCTGCAGGGGCCCCAGCCCAGGGCGTTTTTCCAGTACCGTGACCCAGGCGGGCCGTTCCAGCTGGATCTGATAGTCCCATTCCGCGTAGTGGCTGGGTTCGGACACCGGTTCCCTGCCTTCCAGGTCGTTGTAGCTTTTTCCCGCATCCTCATACGGAAAAAGTTCCGTGCCGAGCACCCAGATTTCCTGGGCGTCATCGCCGGAGAGCTCGCTGTCCGTTTCGTTGACCATTTCCATCAGGCTGACGTGGCGGCGCACCTGACGCGGCGCATCATAGCCTGCGGCGAGGGCCGCGGCCGGATCAAACGCCTCGAATTCCCAGAGATAACGGTTGTCGTCCCGGTACAGCGCGCTTTGCACGTCCGTGCGCGGGTGGTAGGGCAGATGCTTTTCAAGGAATTCGTCGGCGAGCGTCACCCCGATTTCCCAGGACACCTGGTTGCTGTCCCAGCGCGCCTGTGCCAGCGCAAACAGTGCGCGGCCCCGCGTCACCCAGGGGTCGGCATCCTGATAATCCGGGTCGAGGAGCGCGCGCGCAAGGCGGTTGAAGTAGTCGCCGGCACTGGCGCACTGCTGGGGTGTGGCCGTATGGCAGCGCGCCCAGAGCTGCCGCAGCCCAGGAAAACGCCGGATGGCGAGCGCCTCTGCGCGGGCATCCTCGATGATGCCGATGAGCATGCGCTGCAGCGGATCGAGGTTTTCTGCAGAAAGGGGGGCCGTGGTGGCCACGAGGTGTGCCGCACAATGTGCGGCCGCGGCGCGGTAGCGTGCCACCCCGCTCACCCCGGCTTCGTCGTCGTAGGCATCGGGCAGATGCAGGAAATAGCCCTCGATGAAGGGCCGGTACCCTTCGCGGTTTTCGAAATCCCCCGAAGTGGGGCGCATGAAGAAATCGCGCGCCCACAGCGCCCGCAGGTACATGTTGATGCGCCGCTGCACGTCCACGAAGAGCGTGCCCTTGCGCTCCTTCTGCAGCATGGCCTGCGCTTCCCGCGAAGCCAGGTTGAAGTATTCGATCTGCGCCGCGTAGTCGGTGCGATGCGCGTGCGCCCCCCACGACGCCCAGCGCCGCAAACCGCCCAGCGTGAGCTGGGCGAGCAGCGTATCCAGATGGTCCAGCATCGGGCGCACGCCGCGCGGCGCCTGGCCGATCAGGTGATTGAGAAACTGCAGGTAGCCGCGAAACAGTGCACCGTCCGCAAGGCGCCTGGCAGCGATGGGGGCCGTGGCCAGCATGCGTTCGATGACCGCACCGGAGGTGCGCGAGGCAAACCCCAGCGCCGTCTCGGCAAGTTCGGGCAGGAGATCCTCGCCCACTTCGCGCGCCACCTGGGGGGCAGCGCTGATCCAGTCGAGCACGAGGTCGGTGCCGCGCCCCAGCCGGCCGAGGGCGCCTGCGCCCTGGAGATAGTTGTCGAGGCCGCGCGCCGACAGGATGCGGGTGGCCTCGTGCCATTCGTCCTCGATGGCCCGGCGACACGGCGTCGGCAGGCCGGCCAGCAGTTCCGCGTAATCCTCCAGATGGATGGCCACGGCCCTGCCCTGCCTTAAAAGAAGGTGGTGACTGCGGCGTCCAGGGCGTCGCGCATGTCGGGGTCGTCCGTGATGGGGCGCACCAGGGTGACCCGGCACGCATTCCTGGCTTCGACCCCGGCGGCGATGAGGCTGCCCGCATGGATCAGCATGCGCGTGGACAGGCCTTCGTCGAGCCCGTGTCCCTTGAGGTTGCGCGCACGCTCCGCGATGGACACCAGCTTGTCGGCGACTTCCGGGCTCACCCCGGTTTCATGGGCCACGATCTCGGACTCCACGGCGTGTTCGGGGTAATTGAAGTCCAGTGCACCAAAGCGCTGCTTGGTGGATTGCTTGAGGTCCTTCATCAGGCTCTGGTAGCCCGGGTTATAGGAGATCACCAGCTGGAAGTCGGGGTGGGCCCGGACGAGCTCGCCTTTTTTTTTCGAGCGGCAGGATGCGCCGGTTGTCGGTCAGCGGGTGGATCACCACCAGGGTGTCCTGGCGCGCTTCCACCACTTCATCCAGGTAGCAAATGGCCCCGTGGCGTGCCGCAAGCGCCAGCGGCCCGTCCTGCCAGCGCGTGCCCTGGGCATCCAGAAGGAACCGCCCTACGAGGTCGGAGGCCGTCATGTCCTCATTGCAGGCCACCGTCACCAGCGGCTTGCCCAGGGTATGGGCCATGTATTCCACGAAGCGCGTCTTGCCGCAGCCCGTGGGCCCCTTCAGCATCATGGGCATGCGCACGGCATAGGCGGCCTCGAACAGGTCCACTTCGTCTGCCACGGGGCGGTAGTACGGCGGTGAAGGAATGCGGTATTGGGATAGGAGGTCGCTCATCATCGCTCTCGTCATAAAAAAAAGCCCCCGCACCTCACGGCAACGGGGGCCTGAAGTGCATGACCGTAATGCTCAAACGGTCTTGCCGCGGAAAATCACCATGGAGGCCCCTTGCGACTGCCTGAAATTGTCATACCCGATGAGGCGCACGTGGTTGCCGGGGTTGGCCTTGTGGCAGGCCTCGGCTTCGGCCAGCACCCGGTTGACGTCGGTTTCGCCAAACATTGGCAGCTTCCACATGTACCAGTACGAGTCCATCAGGTATTCCGGCTCGGTATGCTCGATGGCCGGATTCCAGCCCTTCCTGACCAGGTATTCCACCTGCTTTCTGATCTCGTCGGCCGTCATGGCCGGCAGGTAGGAAAAAGTTTCGAACTTGCGGCTCGCGGGGTCGCTCAGGCGCGACTTGTAGTCCATTACTTCGCTCATGAAATGCTCCTTGGCGTATTTGGGCTTATTTATGGGCAACGTCGAGCTTGTCCACGGTATCGAATTCAAACCTGATCTCCTTCCAGGTTTCCATGGCGATCTTGAGCTCGGGGCTATGCTCGGCGGCCTGGGTCAGCACCGCCCGGCCTTCCTTCTCCACGGCGATGCCCTGGTTGCGCGCAGCCACGCAGGCTTCGAGCGCCACGCGGTTGGCTGCGGCCCCGGCAGCATTGCCCCAGGGATGGCCCAGCGTACCGCCGCCAAACTGCAGCACCGAATCGTCACCGAAGATGTTGACGAGGGCGGGCATGTGCCACACGTGGATGCCGCCCGAGGCCACCGGGAACAGTCCGGGCATGGCGCCCCAGTCCTGGTCGAAGAAAATGCCCCGGCTGCGGTCTTCCTTGATGTGTTCGTCGCGCATGAGGTCGATCCACCCCAGGGTGGCCTCGCGCGAGCCTTCGAGCTTGCCCACCACGGTGCCGGAGTGCAGGTGGTCGCCGCCGGACAGGCGCAGCACCTTGGTCAGCACGCGAAAGTGGATGCCGTGATGCGGGTTGCGGTCCAGCACGGCGTGCATGGCGCGGTGGATATGCAGCAGCATGCCGTTGTCGCGGCACCAGTTGGCCAGCCCCGTGTTGGCCGTGAGGCCGCCGGTGAGGTAATCGTGCATGATGATGGGCGCACCGATTTCCTTGGCAAACTCGGCCCGCTTGTACATTTCTTCCGGGGTGGGCGCGGTCACATTGAGGTAATGCCCCTTGCGCTCGCCGGTCTCGCGTTGCGCCTTGAGGGTGGCCTCATGCACGAACTCGAAGCGGTCGCGCCAGCGCATGAAGGGCTGGCTGTTGACGTTTTCGTCGTCCTTGGTGAAATCGAGCCCGCCGCGCAGGCACTCGTAGACCGCACGTCCGTAGTTCTTGGCAGAGAGGCCAAGTTTGGGCTTGATGGTGCAGCCCAGCAGCGGACGGCCATACTTGTTCATCTTGTCGCGTTCCACCTGGATGCCCTGGGGGGGGCCACCGCAGGTCATGACATAGGCAATGGGAAAGCGCACGTCTTCCAGGCGCAGGGCGCGCAGCGCCTTGAAACCAAACACGTTGCCCACGAGCGAGGTCAACACGTTGACCACCGAGCCCTCCTCGAAGAGGTCAATGGGATAGGCGACGAAGGCATAGAAGCAGGTGTCGTCGCCAGGCACGTCCTCGATGCGGTAGGCGCGGCCCTTGTAGTAATCGAGATCGGTGAGGAGGTCGGTCCAGACGGTGGTCCAGGTGCCGGTGGAAGACTCGGCGGCCACGGCAGCGGCCACTTCTTCGCGGTCCACGCCGGGCTGGGGGGTGATCTTGAAACAGGCGAGGAGGTCGGTGTCCTTGGGGGTGTATTCCGGGGTCCAGTAGGTCTGGCGGTATTCCTTCACGCCAGCATTGTAGGTCTTCACTGCCATGGTTTTCCTCCGTGGGGTCCGTTCCCGGTGTGTCTTGTCAGGCCCCCATCTTAAAGAAAACAATGCATAAGTAAATTAAATTATTCTGATTGCTTATATCAGCAACACTTATACCTCTTCCCGTTCAGCGTCCGCGTTTGACGCGAATGAGTTTCTGGTCCGCCGCCCGCAACAGGTCGCCCGGCGATTTCATGGTAATGGGATTGCGCTCCGCGATCCCGGTGGAGAACACCAGGGGGCCGGTTTCCAGTGTGACCCTGGCGGCAGCCGCCATGAGGCGCTTGCGCAGCACTTCCATGTCGGACTCGGTGGCGAGCGGGCACACCATGAGGAATTCGTCCCCGCCCAGCCGCACGGCAAGGTCTTCCTGCCGCACCTGGCGCTTGAGGATGCCGGCCAGCTCCTGCAGCACCCGGTCGCCCGCGTCGTGGCCGTGGGCGTCGTTGATCTGCTTGAAGTTGTCGAGGTCGATGAGCAGGCAGCTCAGGGGCGAGCGGCGGCGCTCAGCCTGGGCCCAGTGCCGCTTGAGGAAAGCATCGGCCATGCGCCGGTTGGCCAGCCCGGTAAGCGGGTCGGTCAGGGTCTGGCGGTGCAGCTTGCGCGTGGTCGCCGCAAGCTGCGACAGGATTTTGCGATGCGAGCCGCGCTCGTTTTCCAGCATTCGGTGTTCCTGGATGCGCCGGGACGCACGCGCCACCTGGGCGCACAGCAAGGCGGGGCTGACTTCCAGCGGCAGCACCGCGTCCATGCCCAGCAACAGCAGCTCGGCGTGCTCCTGCTCATCGTGAACGTCATGCAGCAGCAGGGCCGCGTGGCCGTTTCCCGCCACCATGGCCGAGAGCGTGGCAGCATGCACGAACAGGGTCTGCTGGTGCACCATGGCGATCATGATTTCTGCGTGTCCGGCAGTCAGCACGCGACCGGATTCTTCCAGGGTGGATGCCTCCGTCACGCGGTATCCGGCGTTCTGGAGCGCGGCGATCCAGGCCGGCTTGAGCGCGGTGGGTTCGGCGTAGAGCACGACGGTCACGACCGGCGTGCCATCCGGCCGCAGCGAACCCGCGGCACTGCCCTCGCCGCCGCTTCCAGGGGCGTCAAGCCCATGGTCCTTGCACCAGACGTCCCAGCCCTTCTGCAGCCGCATCACGGCACGCTGCACGTCCTGGTCGCTGCTGGACACGCCCAGCATCGCCAGGGTTTCACGCACCACTGGCAGGAGGGCTTCGGTCGCGCCCTCCACCAGCAACGGGGCGATCTCCCAGGCGGCATGCAGCACCTGCGCCATGACGACCTTGCGCTCGTTGCCCGCGCGGTCCTCGAGGCTGGATTCCGCAAGTCGGATCACTTCCACCAGAACGGCTGGAAACCCCCAGTCGTTGAGCAATGCCGTGCCGATGGCCACGTGGTCGATACCGAAATTCTGGCGTTCCAGGCGCACGAGGTCATCCACATCCTCGGTGGTTTCAAGGAAGCCGCTGTAGGCATCGGGGTAGAAACGCAGCAGGGCCAGTTGCCCCACCCGGGCAAGCAGCGCGCAGGTAAACATTTCAGCCGCGCCGGCAGGAATGCCGGGCTGGCTGCACAGCCATTCGGCGGTGACCGCCGCGGCAAGGGAGCGGCTGCACAGGTCGAGATAGGCGGACACCTCTCCGGACTGGTTGGCCAGGGCCTCATCCAGCACCGACAACCCGGCCGCGAGATGCACCGCCGCGTTGAGCCCCAGCCGCACCAGCGCCTCCTCCACCGCCACCGCCGGGCGCACGGCCCCGTTGCCCGGCCGGTTGGCCAGACGCAGCAGACGCACGGTCAGGGTGGGATCGGATTTGACGACTGCGACGATGTCCTTGAGCCCGCTCTCGCCCGATTGCAACAGGGTGAACAGGCGCAGCGCCGTATGGGAAGGGGAAGGCAGTTGGCCGAGGGCCTGGATTTGCAGCAGCAACGACTCTTCGGTCGGCTCTTCCAGGGAACTCAGAGATTCGGCTCCGTCCTTGATCATATGGGTTCCGCTTGGAATATTTTTTATGGTGCAGTTGTGCAGGGGCCATTATCCCCTGCAATGCCGGAAAATGCACCCGCTATGCGGCGTTTCTCCGGCTGACCAGCCATCCGATGAGGGCCAGAAGCAACAGCCCGGCCCCGATCAGCAGGATGCCCGCCACTTCGGGCACCTTGAACTCCTCTCCCGTGAAAAGCCGCGAGGAGAGGATGGCTACCACGGGCGTGCCCAGGACCGAGAGGCTGGCCTCCCAGGCCGGAACGCGATCCAGGATGTAGATCCACAGCCACCAGCACAACGCCGTGCTGGCGATTGCCATGAAGGCAAGGATGCCCGCAAAGTGCGGGGTCCAGCGCGTGGCGGGTTCGGGCAGAAGCCAGGCCAGCAACACCAGCGGCACCGAGCCCACGACCATCTGCCAGGCCGTCAGGGCCAGCAGGTCCACCGGCTGGCGGGCCCTCAGGCGCTTGATCAGGATGGTGCCGACGGCCCAGCAGACCGCGGCCATGATGCCCAGAAACTTGCTGAGCGCGCTGGAATGCATGTCCCAGGGCTCGATGATGAGCACGAGTCCCGTCAGCGTGATGGCTGCGGCGACCCACTGCGCGCCGCGCACGCGCTCTCCCAGCAGCCACCAGGCGAGCAGCAGGGTCCAGATGGGCATGGTGTAGATCAACACCGCCGTTTTGCCCGGCCCCCCCTCCACCAGGGCCCAGGTCTGCAGGGCCGTGAAACCGGCCACCTGCACGAAGCCGATGGCGAGCGTGGCCCCCGGGGCCACCCAGCGCAGGGAACGCCCGGTGAGCTTGAGCACCAGCAGCAGGGCCAGCGCACCACCCACGCAGCGCTGGGCCGCGAAGGCCACGGGCGGCGCAAAATCCAGGCCTTCCTTGGCCATCACCCAGGTGTAGCCCCAAATCAGCGACAGGACGACCAGCGCAAGTTGCGGCAACGCGCGTTGCCATGAAACCGGTGAAGCAGAAGACATCAGGGCAGCACTCCAATCTTGATCAGCAAACTCGCACAAACGGCAAAACACAACACGGCAAACAGGCGTCGCACATGGTCCTCGCGCATCCGCCGCGCCCCCCGGCGCCCCGCGAACATGCCCACCAGCACGCCTGCCACGAAGGGCACCGCGATCCGCCACTGGATGTCGCCCAGGGCCAGCCACTGCAACAGGCCGCCCGTGGACACCACGGTCAGCACCATCAGCGATGTGGCCGCGATGGCGTGCATGGACAGCGGCGTGTGGCGGCGCAGGGCCGGCACCAGGATGAAACCGCCCCCCACACCCAGCAGCCCCGACAGGAACCCTGCCATCAGCCCCGTGGTGAGCATGACCCGGGTGCACAGCGCATTCCAGACGAAGCGGCCCGACTGGGGATCCAGAACACAGGGCAGGTCGCGGTCACGCGCCAGGCCGCCGCCGCGCCAGTAACGCCAGCCCTGATACCCCAGCAGGAGCGCGAAAGCCAGCATGAGCGGCGTATTGGGCAGGATCCGGGAGAAATAAATGCCCAGCGGTGAGGCCAGGAGCCCGGTGGTGGATAGGATCAGGGCGGCCCGGTAGCGCACGATGCCCTCGCGCAGCCCCATGAGCATGCCCAATCCCGCGCCCAGGCTGACCGCCACCAGGGCGATGGGTGCGGCGCTCGTCACCGACTGGTGCATGACCAGGATCAGGAGGGGGGCAGCCATGATGCCCCCGCCCGCACCCGTGAGTCCGAGCAGCAGTCCGGTGGCAAGACCCAGGCCCCCCGGCAGCAGATTTTCCATCATTGCAGATTCATTCCCTGTCACAGCAGTGTCACACCAGTTTGCTTAACTGCAGGAGACACCACGGAAACCAAGCTATCCAAAAAGGAGACAAGATGAAGACTTGCGACACTTACAGCGCTTTCAACGACAGCGAATGCACCATTCTACCCGTGCGCGCCCTGAACCGCGATGATCTGGACGACGAATCGCTGGATGACCTGTATGCCGTCCAGGATGCGGACATTGACGATTTCAGCCGCGGCGGCAAGTAAACCCGGCAGCATGCGCTAGAGCATCCAGCACAACCCCAGCCAGATCCCGCCGGCCCATCCCGGCACCCACGCCGGTGACAGCGGTGCGGGCCAGAACAGCAGCAGCACCGTCCCCGACACTCCCCCCAGCACGATCCCGCCCCGACGGGCCCGGTGTTGCATGGCCGAAAGGTCGTCGCGGCGCTGACGCGACTGCCTCCGCTGCTGCGCGAGCGTGAAGCCGAGCGGTGCGGCGGCAAGACTCCAGCCCGCCAGGACGATCCCGCGGTACGCCACCTGCCACAACAGGCCCCGCGCGCCGGCATGCGCGTTGGCCCAGTGCAGCGCGTAGCGGACCAGCGTGCCCCCCCAGGCCCCCTGGTCCCGCAGCACTTCCTCGCCCAGCGCCTGCAGCATCGCCCCTCCCCAGTCACGCCACCAGCGGCAGGCGGCCCACCACCGTGCGCTGGCCGGCGAGCAACCCCACGAAGTGCAGGTCGGGCAGTTGGGCCAGCAATGCCTCGGGGATCAGCGGCGCCTCCTGCTGCTGCCGGTGACGCCCGGCAGACAGGCCATGCTGCGCGCCCAGGCGTCCCTGCGCCTGTTGCGCACCCACCGAGGCGCTGGTGGCGCAGATCCAGGCGGACCCGGCGCGCTCCGACCAGACCTTGCGCGATTCGGGATCGAGCGTGCGAAAGGCGATCAGGTGCCCCGCATTGCCCACCATCATGCGCGCGGGCCCGGCCCCGCCCATGGCCACTTCCAGGTCCGCCAGCGTCTGCACCGCAAAGGTCACCACGAGCCCGCATTCCCTGCCCTTGTTGAGCAGCTGCACAAAGGCGGGATTGGTGATTTCGGCAGCCTCGTCCACGAACAGGCGCACCGGCACGGTGACGCCCGCATCGCGGTAGCGGTCCCCGGCCACCGCCGCAAGGTCCGCCAGCAACAACCCGCCCAGGGCACGCGCGAGCGCCTCGTCGGAAAGCGCCCCCAGGCCGGCATACAACACGCCGCCCTGGCGGATGATCTGGGCGAGGTGCACCCGGGGCCGGTCTGCAGGCAGGACGCGTTCGCCGGCCTCGTGCGGCGGCGAGAGGAGCGCGCCCAGGGCGCCCGCCGTCAGCGTTTCCAGCACTGGCGTGAGGGCCAGGATCATTTTCCGGTAATGCGCAGGATCGTGGGCCACGAGGTCGGCCAGTCCCTGACAGGCGACGGGGGACGGCAGGCGCGCATGCAGCGTGCGGCCCTGATCGGCCCCATGAAAGCGCAGCGCCTTGAGCGTCACCGGCGCGCGCACGGCCAGCAGCCCCTCGATGATGCGGTGGAGCGTCATCCAGGCAAACTGCCCGAAGGCGTTGTCCGATTCGTCGGCGGGGATGAGCCGGCTCAGGCGGCTTGCGATTTCCGAGGCCTGGCGGCCATTGGCCAGCAGATCGAGCGCATCGCTGTGTTCCGGCTCGGCCGGCAGCAACTGGAAATAGGGGCGATCCGCACGCGCCGCGGCGCGTGCGAGGCTGTGTCGCAGCGCAGGGCCGCCCTTGGGATCCAGCAGGATCACCGCCTCGCCGCGAGCGATGGCTTGCAGCGCCAGCAGCTTGAACAGTTGCGTCTTGCCCGTGCCCGGCGCACCCACCACCAGGGTATGCACGCGGGCCTCCTGCGCGTCCAGATAAAGGGGCCCCAGCGCGCCGGCGTGGCTGAGCAGCGACGATCCGCCGGCTTGCGATCCGGGACGGCAGAGTGCCTGATGCAACGCCTGGGTCTGACGCGCCTGCCATGGGGCGCCCTCCCCCAGCAGCACGCGTTCAGGATGGCGTTGCACGCCGCGTGCCAGCCCGCGCATCGTGAGCCGCCTGGGGCGCCGATGGCGCGCCTCACGGAGGGCACGCCACCCGATGGGGACCCCTACTGCCGAACCGACCCCCAACCCGGCGACCAGCAGGGCGCCCGTCGCGCCCGGGCCCAGACCCACCCAGCGCGCCATGAGCGCGCTCGCACACAGCGCCAGCACCCAGGGCAGCGAGGCCCCCCACGGGAAACTGCCGCTCACTGCAGGCAGGCGGCAAGCAGGGTCTCGAGCCGCCCGGCCAGCCGCACCGCCGTGACGGGCCGCTGAAGCAGCGGATGCGTGACCGTCACGCAGACGTCCTGGCCAGCCGGAACCACGCATTCAGCCTGCACCAGTTGCGCCAGCCATTGCTCCGCCGTGTCCGCCGGCACGGCCCCCGTCAGCACCGCGATCTCCTTCATCAGGTCCTGTCCGGCCAGCGGCCACAACAGGTAGCAGCGCGCGCCCTGCCACCAGACCCGGCCCGGCGGCACGTGACATTGCCACAGCCCGCGCTGCGCCAGCCGGCGCATGGCCTGGGCCACGCGCTGTTCCAGGCGCGACCGGTGCTCCGGCACGGGGACGCTGGACGCGCCTCCCACCCAGAGGCGCGCGACATCCGCCCCCGCGTGCTGCTCGAGATGGGCCAGCGTCGCCCCCGAGAGGATGCGTCCGGCAAGGAGCGCGCGGTTGACGGCACGCCGGTCAGCCGGCGCGTGCACGGTCCAGTCCACCTCCCGGCACTGGTGCGCCCGCCCCCACCCGGCCAGGCTGCTGGAATAGATGCCCCACGGAGGGGCACCCGTTCCCGGTGCCCCGGTGACGGAGAGGCCCTGCAAGGCGTCGGACACCGAACCCAGCAGCACTTCCAGCACCACCACGAGCGGGGGAGTGCCCCCCTCTCCGACGGGTTGTCCCTGCAATCCCGCAATCGCGCTGCGCAGGGCCGTGCGCAGCAGGGAGCCCTGCTCCGGCGCCGCTGGATCCACCAGGTTCAGGACCCAATCGGCCAACCGCTCCAGGGTGGAGACCAGGGCCCGTTCGGTGGTGTCATGGTCCAGCCCCACCAGGGTGCGCAGAACCATCACTTCAGGGCGCAGGCGCTGCAGGCATTCCGGCATGGAGACGAGGGCCAGGCGACCGCCCGCCTCACGATTCACGATGCGCCTCACGCCTCACCCGACGGGGGGCGCGTCCGTCCGCCACGGTATAACCCTGCTGACGGCAATCCCAGCACAGAAAATTGCGTTCCAGCCGGCTCCAGGCCTGCAGGTAGCGCCCCTGGCACACCCGGCAGCGCGCACGCCGCAGGGTCTTGATCTGCAGCGACTTGATGAGCCACCAAGCGCGATCGATGGACATGGCCGCCGCCGTCCCCGCCGCTTCAAAAGCCGAGCGCAGTTGCGAATAGGCGGCTACCAGCAGGGCGCATTCGTCCATGCCGGTTTCCGGATGTTTTTTCAGGCCATCGTAGAGGGCGCAGAAAAGGGATGCTTCGAGATTGTTCTGGCGTCGCAAGTACCATTGGTCCGAGTTGGGGATCTGGCCCTTGCGCGGCGCCTCGCCGCGAATCTCCAGGGACAGCTTGCGCAGGAACCAGCTGGAGAGTCGCGTCATTTCCATCACGATGGGAACGCGCGCACCCAGCAGGAGCAGCCGTTCGGCATTGCGGTACTGTTGGATCTCGGCTTGCAGTGCGCGCTTAGTGGACATGGTCGAGTTCGCCCTCCCCCAGCAGCAGCGCGCGCGGCAACGCCGCGGCGCTGCCCATGGCGTATTGGCGCAGGCAGTCCCATACGGAAGCGCCGCGCCAGCGCAGCCCCACCAGCAGGAGCGGCGTATGGGCAAGGCGGTTGATTTCTTCGGCAGAAAGGGACAGCAGGGTGGTCGCCACTTCGGGCGTGATGCCAAGATGGGCCATCCCCGATGCGCGGTCCTGCTGCAATACTTCCCGGGCGAGGTACAACATGCCCAGATTGATGTCCGACATGGATTTGCCAAGGCTGCTCATGGCGCGCTTCTCCTGTAGGTGAATGGCGCCCAATCCCGTTTGGGCGCTGGCGTTCACTATAGGGAGAAAGGGGGAATGGATGCGGAAGGGGACTTTCGCATGGCTGCCCTGGCCGACCGCAACTCCTGATCCGGCAAGGGGTTAGCGTGCCGGAACCAGGAGAAAGGTGGCGCAAAAAAACAACTTAAATACTGCGGAGCCCATGACGACGGGCCCGCCTGAACCTACATCTTGGGCAGCGTCACCCCATGCTGGCCCTGGTACTTGCCGCCCCGGTCCTTGTAGGACACTTCGCAGGGCTCGTCCGACTCGAAAAACAGCACCTGGGCGACCCCTTCGTTGGCGTAGATCTTGGCGGGCAATGGCGTGGTGTTGGAAAACTCGAGCGTCACGAACCCTTCCCATTCCGGCTCGAAGGGCGTCACGTTGACGATGATGCCGCAGCGGGCGTAGGTGGATTTTCCAAGGCAGATGGTGAGCACGTTGCGCGGAATGCGAAAGTACTCCACGGTACGCGCCAGCGCGAAGGAGTTGGGCGGAATGATGCACACCGGCGCCTTGACGTCCACGAAGGAATTGGCGTCGAAGTTCTTGGGGTCCACGATGGTGGAATTCAGGTTGGTGAACAGCTTGAACTCGTCCGAACAGCGGATATCGTAGCCGTAGCTCGACGTGCCGTAGGACACGATGCGCTGCCCGTTGACCACCTTGACCTGGCCGGGTTCGAAGGGTTCGATCATGCCGTGGTTCCGTGCCATGGACCGGATCCAGCGATCAGACTTGATGCTCATTGTTGCGCGGTCCTCAGGAATTTTGAACGACGATCTTGGGAAACTTGGCCGCATGGTCTTCGCTGCGCAGGGCCACCTTGATGGCCACCCGGCGGGCGATGCTGCGATAGGTCTCGGTGATGGGGCCCTCGGGCTCCGCCACCACGGTGGGCTTGCCCGAATCGGTCTGTTCCCGGATGCGGATGTCCAGCGGCAGGGCGCCCAGCAATTCCGTGCCGAAGTCGGCGCACATTTTTGCAGCGCCGCCGGCACCGAAGATGTGTTCTTCATGGCCGCATCTGGAGCAGATATGGGTGCTCATGTTCTCCACCACGCCCAGGATGGGCACGCCCACCTTCTCGAACATCTTGAACCCCTTGCGGGCATCGAGCAGGGCAATGTCCTGCGGCGTGGTCACGATGATGGCGCCCGTGACGGGAACCTTCTGGGCCAGCGTGAGCTGGATGTCGCCGGTGCCCGGAGGCATGTCCACGATGAGGTAGTCGAGGTCGTTCCACTGGGTGTCGCGCAGCAGCTGCTCGAGGGCCTGGGTCACCATGGGGCCGCGCCATACCATGGGCTGATCCTGGTCAATCAGGTAGCCCACCGACATGGTCTGCAGGCCGTGCCCCATCAGGGGCAGCATGGTTTTTCCGTCCGCGCTTTCGGGACGCCCGTTGATGCCCAGCATGGTAGGCTGCGAGGGGCCGTAGATGTCCGCATCCAGTATCCCCACGCGGGCGCCTTCGGCGGCGAGCGCCAGTGCCAGGTTGACCGTGGTGGTGGACTTGCCCACGCCACCCTTGCCCGAGGCCACGGCGATCACGTTGCGGATGCCGGTGAGCGGCTTGAGCCCCGCCTGGACGGCGTGCGCCTTGACGCGCCAGTCAATCTGGACGGTCACCCCGGTCACGCCGGCCTGCTCGCGCAGTCGCGCTTCCAGCGCCTCGCGCACCGCGGCGCCCAGGGTTCGCGCCGGGTAGCCCAGCACGAGATCCACGGTGACCGCGCCCCCTTCCACCTTGACCTGACGCAGGGCCTTGGCGCTGCCCAGAGACTTGCCGGTGTTGGGATCGATCAGATCCCTGACCAGCGCTTCGACTTCCTTATCGGTAATAGCCATGAGTTCCCTTCCAGTGATCGGGTTTTCCAAATGAATCGAGACATTCCAGCCGCTGATTATAGTCTCAGTATCGAAATTACAGCAGGAGGTTGATACACTAGCGGCTTTATTCAGGCATCCGCCTCTCATGAGCCGCACCCTCCTGGTTACCAGCGCACTGCCGTATGCCAACGGCAGCATCCACCTTGGCCACATGGTCGAACACATCCAGACCGACATCTGGGTGCGCCACCAGCGCATGCGGGGGCATACCGTCTACCTGATCTGTGCAGACGACACCCACGGCACGCCGGTCATGCTGGCCGCCGAGGCGCAAGGCATCACGCCCGAGCAGATGATCGAGAAGGCGCGCCGCGAACACATGCAGGACTTTGCCGGCTTCCACATCGCGCACGACCTGTATTACAGCACCCACAGCCCCGAGACGCGCGAATATGCGTCGGAAATCTACAACCGGCTCAAGGCCGCCGGGCTGATCAAGGTCCGCCCCATCGAGCAGCTCTACGACCCGGTGCGCAACATGTTCCTGCCCGACCGCTTCATCAAGGGGGAATGCCCGCGCTGCCACGCCAAGGACCAGTACGGCGACAACTGCGAGGTGTGCGGGGCCTCCTATGCGCCCACCGAAATGATCGATCCGGTGTCCGTGGTGTCCGGCGCGCGCCCCGTGGAGCGCACCTCGGAGCACCACTTTTTTGCCCTGGGCCAGTGCGAGGCCTTCCTGCGCCAGTGGACCCGTTCCGGCACGATTCCCGTGGAGGCCGCCAACAAGCTGGACGAATGGTTCAAGTCCGGGCTGACCGACTGGGACATTTCGCGCGACAAGCCCTACTTCGGCTTCGAGATTCCGGGCGCCCCCGACAAGTTCTTTTACGTCTGGCTCGATGCGCCCATCGGCTACATCGGCACATTCAAGAAGCTGGCCACCGAGCGCGGCCTGGATTTCGATGCCTTCTGGGGCAAGGACAGCACGGTGGCGCTGTACCATTTCATCGGCAAGGACATTCTCTATTTTCATTCCCTGTTCTGGCCCGCCATGCTGGAGAGCGCCGGATTCCGCACGCCCACGCAACTGTTCGTGCACGGTTTCCTGACCGTCAACGGGCAGAAAATGTCCAAGAGCCGGGGCTCGTTCATCACCGCCGGCAACTACCTCAAGCACCTGGACCCCGAATACCTGCGCTACTACTACGCAGCCAAGCTCAACGCGAGCATGGACGACATCGACCTCAACCTGGACGATTTCGTGGCCCGGGTCAACAGCGACCTGGTGGGCAAGTACGTCAACATCGCAAGCCGCACCGCGGGGTTCATTTCCAGGCGCTTTGAGGGCGCCCTCGCGCAAACCCTGCCGGAATCCGCCGTCCCGCTCATCCACCGCTTCTATGCCGAAGCCGAATCCATCGCCGCCCTGTACGACGCGCGCGAGTTCGGCAAGGCCCTGCGCGAGATCATGATTCTCGCCGATGCGGCCAACCAGTTCGTGGACAGCATCAAACCCTGGGATCTGGCCCGGGACGAGGCGCGCAACGACGAGCTGCAGCAGGTGTGCACCGCATGCCTTGAAATTTTCAGACTGCTCACCCTGTTTCTCAAACCGGTTTTGCCCGTGCTGGCTGAAAAGGTGGAAGCCTTCCTCGACGTGCCGGCCCTGGCCTGGAGCGAAGCCCACGCCGGTGCATCGCTGCTGGGCCATCACATCAAGCCCTACCAGCACCTCATCACCCGCATCGACCCGAAAAAAGTCGAAGCCCTG
The DNA here is from genome assembly GCA_021850135.1 of Pseudomonadota bacterium. GTDB lineage: Bacteria > Pseudomonadota > Gammaproteobacteria > Burkholderiales > Ferrovaceae > JAJZRV01. The sequence goes on along the minus strand of JAJZRV010000002.1, from coordinate 6,351 downwards.
GTGGCGGCAAGCCAGGAAACGCTGGTGGCGGAACAACCTGCGGCAAGCCCCGCTGCCCCACCCCTGCCCGCCGTGGCGGACACCATCGGCATCGACGATTTTTCCCGCATTGACCTGCGCGTGGCGCGCATCGTGGCGGCGGAGGCCGTACCCGAAGCCGACAAGCTGCTCAGGCTCACCCTCGACATCGGGGTGGGCCAGCGCACGGTCTTTGCCGGGATCAAGAGCGCCTACACGCCGGAACAGCTGGTGGGACGCCTGACGGTCATGGTGGCCAACCTCAGCCCGCGCAAGATGCGCTTTGGCGAATCGCAGGGCATGGTGCTGGCCGCAGGCGACGGCACCGGGCTCTACCTGCTCTCCCCCGACAGCGGCGCCACCCCGGGACTGCGCATCAAGTAACGGGACGGCGTTCAGCCATCGTTGCGGTAGACCACCCGAACGTTGTCTTCCGTGAGCCAGGCAGTCAGCTCGGCCAGCAGCGCTTCGTCCAGGCGTGCCGGGGGCAGGTCGATCTCGCACAGGGCGCGCGCGTTGGAATATTGCAGGCGGACCGGACAGTCTCCGGGCGTAAAGGGCTTGAGAATGGCCCCAAGGCGTGCGGCATCCGCCTGACCGTTCATCCTGAGGCGCAAGCCGCGGGCATGGCGCTCGCGGGCCTGGGCGAAGGAGAACACGGCGTCGGCCGTCATGCGCACGGATTGCGTAAAATGATCAAGCGAGGCCTTGCCCTCCACGATCAGCAACTGGTCTTCGCGGATCAACGACCGCACGCTGTCGAACAACTCGCTGAAAATGGCCACTTCCACCTTGGCCGTGCCGTCATCCAGCAGCACCAGCCCCATCCGGCCCCGCCGCGTTTGCTGCATCCGGGTGCTCGCCACGATCCCGCACACCACCACCGGCTCGGCATGGGGCACGAGGTCGGACAGGCGGCGCGACACAAACCCCGCCACTTCCTTGCGATAGGCTGCAAAGGGGTGCCCGCTGAAATAGAAGCCCAGCACGGATTTTTCGTGCGCCAGCTTTTCCTTGAGCGACCAGGGTTCGACCACGGTAAGCGCCACGGAGGCCGCCGCATCCGCGTCCGTGCCACCGCCAAAGAGGGCCCCCTGATGGGTGTGGCGCGCCGCCTGCTCCGCCATGTCCATGGCATCATCCATGGAGGCGTACAGCGTGGCGCGCTCCTCGCCCAGGCTGTCGAAAGCCCCCGCCTTGATGAGCGCTTCCACCACCCGTCGGTTGACGATGCGCTTGTCGGTGCGATGGCAGAAGTCGAACAGGTCCTTGAACGGGCCGCTTTCCTTGCGCAGCCGCTCGATCTCCAGTGCGGCGGATTCGCCCGTGCCCTTGACCGAGCCCAGACCGTAACGGATCTGTTTTGCGTTGACCGGCACGAAGCGGTAGCCCGAAGCATTCACATCCGGAGGGAGGATTTCAAGGCCGTTGTGGCGCGCGTCCTCCACGAAGATGGCCACCTTGTCCGTGTCGTCCAGGTCGCCTGACAGGGTGGCCGCCATGAAGGCCGCCGGGTAATGCACCTTGAGCCAGGCGGTTTGATAGGACACGAGCGCATAGGCCGCCGAGTGCGACTTGTTGAAGCCGTACTCGGCAAACTTTTCCATCAGGTCGAAAAGCTGTGTGGCGAGCTTGACCGCCACGCCGCGCTCGGTGGCTCCTTCGATGAACTGGCTGCGCTGGCGCGCCATTTCCTTGGCGTCCTTCTTGCCCATGGCCCGCCGCAACAGGTCTGCCGAACCCAGGGTGTAGCCCGCCAGCACCTGGGCAATCTGCATCACCTGTTCCTGATACACGATGACCCCGTAGGTGGGGCGCAGCACGGGCTCGAGGGACTGGTGGAAAAACTCCACCTTGGCACGCCCCTGCTTGCGGTTGATGAAGTCATCCACCATGCCCGACTGCAGCGGCCCCGGCCGGTTCAATGCCATCAGGGCGATGATGTCCTCGAAGCTGTCGGGCTTGAGGCGTTTTTCAAGATCCTTGGCGGTGCGCGATTCCTGCTGGAACACCGCCGTGGTATTGCCTGAACCGAACAGGGCATAGGTGGCCGGGTCGTTGAGCGGAATGTCGGCAATCCGGAAGGCAGCGGCCACGGGATCGTCGGGAATGGCCCGGATGTGGCGTTCGGCCCAGTCCAGGATGGTGAGCGTGCGCAATCCCAGAAAGTCGAACTTGACCAGGCCGACCTTTTCCACGTCGTCCTTGTCGAACTGGCTGACCACCGCATCAGAGCTTTCCTGGCAGTACAGGGGCGTAAAGTCCGTGAGCTGTCCCGGTGCAATCAGCACGCCGCCCGCATGCATGCCCACGTTGCGCGTGATGCCCTCCAGCTTTTCGGCCAGCACCAGCAGCTCGGCCACTTCCTCTTCTTCGGCGGCACGCTGGTTGATTTGCGGTTCCTGCTCGCGGGCCTTGGCCAGCGTCATGCCGATTTCAAAGGGAATGAGCTTGGCGAGCTGGTCCACGAAGTTGTAGGGCATGTCCAGCACCCGTCCCACGTCGCGAATCACGGCCTTGGCAGCCATGGTGCCAAAGGTGGCAATCTGCGAGACGGAATCGCTGCCGTATTTCTGACGCACGTACTCGATGACCCGGTCACGCCCATCCTGGCAAAAATCCACGTCAAAGTCGGGCATGGACACCCGTTCGGGGTTGAGAAATCGCTCGAACAGCAGGTCATAGCGCAGGGGATCGAGGTCGGTGATGCCCAGGCAGTACGCCACGAGCGACCCGGCGCCCGAGCCCCGCCCCGGCCCCACGGGCACGTCGTTGTGTTTGGCCCAGTTGATGAAATCGGCCACGATCAGGAAGTAGCCTGGAAACCCCATCTGGATGATGGTGTTGCACTCGAAGGCGAGGCGCGCCTCGTAGGTGGGACGCTCCTGCGCGCGCAGCACCGGATCCGGGTAGAGCCATTCCAGGCGCGCAGTGAGCCCCTCGCCCGCAAGGCGCACCATGTAGTCGTCCAGGCTTTCGCCGGGGGGGGTGGGAAAATCGGGCAGGCGCGGTTTGCCGAGGCTCAGTTCGAGGTTGCAGCGCTTGGCGATTTCCAGCGCGTTCTGCAGGGCCTCCGGCACATCGGCAAACAGGGCCTGCATCTCTTCCTGCGACTTGAAATACTGTTCGCGCGTAAAGGTCCTGGGACGACGCGCATCGGCCAGCAGGTACCCGCCGCCAATACACACCCGCGCTTCGTGGGCCTTGAAATCGTCGGGCCGGCTGAACTGGATGGGGTGTGTGGCAACGAGCGGAATGTCGAGTTCGGCAGCAAGGTGGATGGTCAGGTCCACCAGGGACTCCTGTCCGGGAGCCCCCGTGCGCTGCAGTTCCAGGTAATAGGCGTCGCCGAAAGCCCCCACCCAGCGTTGGGCGCGCTGCGTGGCCTCCTTGAGATTTCCTGCAGCGAGCGCCTGGCCCACGTCGCCCTGCTCCGCACCGGAGAGCACGATCAGCCCCGCCGCATCCTGTTCCAGCCACGCGCGCTGGACATACGCCACGCCACGCTCCTGGCCGGAACGCCAGGCCCGCGACAGCAGCCGGCACAGCACGAGATAGCCGCGATGATTGCGCGCGAGCAGCAGCACCCGAAAAGCGGGCTGGCGTTCGCCTTCTGCGGCAATCCATACGTCGCAACCGGCAATGGGCTTGATGCCCTTGCCGCGCGCCATGCTGTAAAACCGGATCAGGCCGAACAGGTTGTTGAGGTCGGTCATGGCCAGCGCCACCATGCCGTCATCGGCGGCACACTGGAGGGCGTCCTCGATGCGAACGATGCCGTCCGTGATCGAGAATTCCGTGTGCAGGCGCAGATGAACGAAGGGGGTGGGCGGGGCGACAGTCATGCCCGCATTTTACCCGAAGCGGCGCACAGACCGGCTATCTTCGTGCAGCAAAAAATGCCTTGAGGCGGGCCGCACTCTCTTCGGCACAAACACCGGAAACCACTTCGGCGTGATGGTTGAGGCGCGCCTCGGCAAACAGGTCCACCACGCTGCCGCAGGCCCCGGTTTTGGGGTCGGAGGCCCCGTACACGAGGCGCGCGATGCGCGCGTGCTGGATGGCGCCGGCGCACATGGCGCAGGGCTCGAGCGTGACGTAGAGCGTGCAATCCACCAGGCGATAATTCCCCAGACGCTGGGCCGCATCGCGCAACGCACGGATCTCGGCGTGCGCGCTGGGATCCTGATGCGAAATGGGGCTGTTGAAACCGCGCCCCACGATGACGCCATCCTTCACCACCACCGCACCCACCGGCACCTCTCCGGCTGCAGCCGCCTGATCCGCGAGAGCCAGCGCCGCTTGCATGAAGGTGCGATCCTGCCCGGAGGTCTCTTCTTCGATCATCATCACAACAGGGTAATCCCGGGCAAGGTCAGAAAGCAGCTCTCCCGCACCAGACGCACGAAATCCGCCATATAGGGCGTGCCTGACAGGTGTCCTGCACAGGCCCCGTACAAACTGCCATAAAGTCCGTCTTTCCCGATGGTGCAATGCCTGACATACCCCCTGTCCAGGTAACTTTTCACGGCCCAAAGCGGCAGGGCTGCAATGCCCCGACCGCTCGCCACCAGTTGCAGCAGGGCCGCCGTCAGCTCCGTGCTGCGGCGCTGCACGGTCATGCCGGCAGGGCCCAACAACTGGCGCACCACGTCGAGCATCTCGTCGGGGACAGGGTAGGTGATGAGGGTTTGTCCGGCAAAGTCGGCCGCCTCGAGCCAGGGCTTGTCCACCAGGACGTGGCTGCGGGAGAGGATCGCCACGATTTCAAAACGGAACAGGGGATGGAAGTCCACCCCTGGCACGCTGGGGTCGTGCCTGGAGACCACCGCAAAATCCGCGCGATCCTGTGGAATCAACCCCACGGGGTCCGGATTGAAGCCGGAAACGATGTCCATCTCCACTTCGGGCCAACGCGCGCGAAACTCGTCCATGGCGGGCATCAGCCAGTCAAAACAGGTATGGCATTCCACGGCGATGCGCAGTTGCCCCGCGGTCCCAGCCGCCAACCGCGCCAGGTCGAGCTCGGCCGTGTCCACATGCGGGAGGAGCCGGTCGGAAAGTTCGAGAAGCCGTGCGCCGATGGCGGTAAAACGCGGAGGCACGGATTTGCGTTCGTACAGCGCCCCGCCGTAAATGGACTCCAGCAGCTTGATCTGGTGGGACAGCGCGGACTGCGTCAGGTTGAGCAATTCGGCGGCCCGCGACAGGTTTCCTGCATCCCGCAGGGCGGTCAGGGTACGTAAATGTCGCAGTTCAAGCAGGGAACTCATGGGATGCAATATGAAAAAAGTTCATTGTTAACATTAAATTTTATCGTTTGAATAATAATCTGTACGCCGCGAACATGGCAAGTTCTTGTTCAACGACGGAGGCAGTACCGTGATTCGCACCCATATCCTTGGATTTCCCAGAATCGGTCACCAGCGGGAATTGAAGTTTTCCCTCGAGCGCCATTGGCGCGGAGAAATCAGCGCGCAAGCCCTGGAGGATACCGGCCATGCACTGAGGACGCGCCATTGGGCGCTGCAACGCGCTGCCGGGCTGGACTGGGTCAGCGTCGGGGATTTTGCCTATTACGACCATGTGGCCAACCACATCCAGTTGCTGGGCTGCGAGCCCGCGCGATTCGGTTTTTCAGGGGACACGCCGGAGCTCCAGCGTTATTTCACGCTGGCCCGGGGTGTCGCGCCAGGAACGGATCGTTCCGATACCGGACAACCCGCCCTGGAAATGACCAAGTGGTTCGACACCAACTACCATTACCTGGTCCCGGAATTTGGCCCGGACACGACGTTTTGCCTCGCCTCGCAACGCCTGTTTGCAGAACTGGCCGAAGCTCGGGCGGCAGGGCACCGTACCAAGGTGGTCCTGCTCGGGCCATTGAGCTTTCTGTGGCTGGGCAAGGAAAAAGCGCCCGGGTTTCAGCGCCTGAGCCTGCTGCCTCAACTGGTTCGGGTCTATGCCGGGATTCTGCAGCGCCTCAAAACCGAAGGCGCCGACTGGGTTCAACTGGACGAACCGATTTTGGGGCTGGATCTGCCCGAGCCCTGGACCGACGCTTTCGAACCGGCCTACGCTGCCCTCGCCGCTGCGAGCCCCCCTGCCCTGATGCTGGCCACCTATTTTTCGCCCCTGAAAAAAAACCTGGCCCTGGCCTGTCGCCTGCCCGTTGCAGCGGTACACATCGATGGCGTCCGTGCCGGCGACGAACTGACACAAGCCGCCGAAATGTTGCCGGAGGACAAGATACTCTCGGCAGGACTCATTGACGGCCGCAACATCTGGCGCACCGATCTGGACGCGACGCTGGCGCGCCTCAAACAGATCGGA
>JAJZRV010000044.1 GCA_021850135.1 Pseudomonadota bacterium | reverse complement strand
TCTGGGGTTGCGTCCACGCGATGGCAAGACGCGCCATCTCGCTCATGCCCGGCGGTGCGCCCAGCAGCGCGGCCTCGTCGTGGTTGCCCAACAGCACCGGCGCACCGGCATCGGCGAATGTCATGAGGCGATCCAGCACGGCACCGGGATCGGGACCGTATCCCACGTGGTCCCCCAGGAAGGCAAAGGCTGTGGCGTCCTTCTTCCGGGCATGGACCACACAGGCTTCCAGCGCCTCGATATTGGCATGGACGTCGGAGAGCAGGGCAATTTTGGCCATGGGCGGGGAAACGGGTCCTGAAAAGCTCAGAATTTGATCTTAATCAAATTAGCCGGTCTGGAAATGGTACATATTACGTTAACACAAGAGGATTCCAGAAAGACATGGAACTGATCACTCCCGATTTGATGCGTCGCTTCGACATTCCCGGTCCAAGGTATACCTCGTACCCCACCGCGGACCGGTTTGTGCCGGACCTCCAGGGCGAGTCGCTGGTGGGTGCCCTGCGCGAACGCGCATCGGGCCCCGCGTTGCCCATGTCCCTGTATATCCATGTCCCGTTTTGCGAGTCGGTGTGCTACTACTGCGCCTGCAACAAGGTCATCACCAAGGACCATGGCAAGGTGCAGGATTACCTGCGCTATCTGGAAATGGAAATCGACCGGGTCTCACAGCATCTTGCCGGCCCGCAGGGACAATTGTCCCCGGTCTCCCAGTTGCATTTTGGCGGGGGGTCTCCCACGTTCCTGAGCGACGACGAGCTCACCGACCTGGTGGCACGCCTCAAGGCGCGCTTTCAATTTGTGGAAGGGGCCGAATGCTCCATAGAAATCGATCCGCGCACCGTGGACGCCCGGCGGCTGGCCCATATCCGCAAGCTGGGTTTCAACCGGGTCAGTTTCGGGGTGCAGGATTTTGACCCCAGGGTACAGGAAGCCATTCACCGGGTGCAGCCCTTTGCGCAGGTCGAGGCGCTCATGACGGAAGCGCGTGCCCTGCGCTTTGACTCCATCAACATTGATTTGATCTACGGCCTGCCTCACCAGGGGCCCCCGTCCTTTGCCAGGACGCTGCAGCAGGTGCTGCGCATCCGCCCGGACCGGATCGCCCTGTATGCCTATGCCCACCTGCCGGCGCGTTTCAAGCCGCAGCGGCGAATTGACGCCATGGTGCTGCCCGGGGCCGATCTCAAGCTGCGCATGCTGGACCAGGCCATCGAGTCATTCCTGCAGGCGGGCTACGAATACATTGGCATGGACCACTTTGCGCTGCCTGGCGACCAGCTGGCAAAGGTCAAGCGGGAAGGACGGCTGCAACGCAATTTCCAGGGGTATCACACCAATGCGGGGTCGGACCTGGTGGGGTTTGGCGTGTCGGCCATCAGCCAGGTGGGCCGGGCCTACAGCCAGAACGTCAAGACGCTGGCGGAATACTATGCGGCGCTCGATGCCGGACGCCTGCCCGTGGAGCGTGGCCTGACCCTCACCGACGACGACGTACTGCGTCGTGAGGTCATCATGGGCCTGATGTGCCAGGGGGAAGTGCGCTTCGAGCCGCTGGAGCGTCGTTACGGCATCCATTTCGTGGAATATTTTGACGAAGCGCTGGAGCGCATTCGTGAATTCGAGAATTTTGGCCTGGTGGTCCGCGATGATGCGGGCATCAAGGTCAGCAAGGCGGGTTGGTTTTTTGTGCGTGCCGTGGCGATGGCCTTCGACAAATATCTCTGGCAGCACGCCGACCACCACCGCTTTTCAAAGGTGTTGTAGCAGTCTCCTAAAGTGGTCTTTCCGCCCCCAGCACCCGCTGTGGGCGGTTTTCTTTTGTGGGGCATCCAGTGTTATCATTCCTTGCAAAGCAGCATCACCATCGGCCAGGGTGGCTGGCCGGAATCGAGTGGAGTACACGATGAAACTGATTACAGCGGTCATCAAGCCCTTCAAGCTGGATGAGGTTAGAGAAGCGCTGTCCGAGGTCGGCATTTCCGGCCTGACCGTGACGGAAGTGAAAGGGTTTGGTCGTCAGAAGGGCCATACCGAACTGTATCGTGGCGCTGAGTATGTGGTGGATTTCCTGCCCAAGGTCAAAGTCGAAGTCGTGGTCACCGACAGTGCCGAAGAAAAAGCCATCGAAGCCATCGTGCGTTCGGCGCGCACGGGCAAGATCGGCGATGGCAAGATTTTTGTGATGGACGTCAGCCAGGCTGTGCGCATCCGCACCGGCGAAATCAACGACGACGCGGTTTAGTCCGTAATCCCCAAAGCGGTGCGCAGTCGCATCGCTTTTTCCAGCGCCTCGCTGGCGCTGTTCCCCAGGACGGTAAAGTGGCCCATTTTGCGGCCCGGTCTTGGCGCCTGCTTGCCGTACAGATGCAGCTTGGCATCGGGTTCCTGAAAGATCACTTCCCAGGGCGGCGTGCCCTTCGACCACAGATCCCCCAGCAGATTGACCATGGCCACTGGCCGCAGCAGTTCGGGGTTGCCCAGGGGCAAGCCGCACAGGGTGCGCACCTGCTGCTCAAACTGGCTGGTGACGCAGGCGTCGATGGTGTAATGGCCGCTGTTGTGCGGACGCGGCGCCATTTCATTGACGAGCAGGGTGTCGATGCCGGTGACGAAAAACTCCACGGCCAGCACGCCCACGTAATCCATGCGGTCGGCGATGTCCGAGGCAATCTTGCAGGCGCGCCCTGCCAGTTCGTCGCGAATCCGGGCAGGCGCGATGGTGAGGTCGAGGATGCCGTTCTGGTGGCGGTTTTCCGCCACTGGCCAGAGCGCAATCTGACCATTGGCGCCGCGCGCCAGCAGCACTGAAATTTCCAGACGCAGCGGGACCAGGGTTTCGATCACCACGGGCAGCAGGGTGGGCTGGTCTGCCAGCGCCTGCAATGCTTCCTGGGCCGACTGCACCCGCACTTGCCCCTTGCCGTCGTAGCCGTAGCGTGCCGTCTTGATGATGGCGGGATACTTGATGTCCTCGACGACCTTCCGGAACCCCTCGGGGTCGCGCGCCACCACGAAGGCGCCTACAGGAAAGCCGTTCTCCTGCAGGAAAGTCTTTTCCTGGATGCGGTCCTGCGCAATGGCCACGGCGCTGGCCGCGGGACGCACCGGGCAATGCCTTGCCAGGATTTCGAGGGAGGACGCCGGGGCGTTTTCAAATTCCGTCGTCACTGCAGCACAGGTGCGCGCCAGCGTGTCGAGCGCCGCGGCATCGTCATAGGGGGCGCAAAGGTGGCGCGTGGCAAAGTGGGCGGCCGGGGCGTCGGGGTCCGGATCGAGTACCACCACGTCGTAGCCCATGGTACGGGCCGCGGTGGCAAACATCCGGCCTAACTGACCCCCACCCAGAATGCCCAGGGTGGTATGGAGTTCACTCATCGTTCGGGAGGCAGGGTCATGGCACGTACGGTATTGACGAGCTCGGCGCGGTAATCATCCAGCTGCCCCAGTAGCGCAGGCGTTTCGCGGGCCAGCATGCTGATGGCAAAGAGGGCCGCGTTGGTGGCGCCTGCTTCACCGATGGCAAAGGTGGCCACGGGGATGCCCTTGGGCATCTGGACGATGGACAGGAGCGAGTCCTGACCGGCGAGGCTGGTGCTGGGGACAGGCACCCCCAGCACGGGCAGGGTGGTTTTGGCGGCCAGCATGCCGGGCAGGTGGGCCGCGCCGCCGGCGCCGGCGATGATGCAGGCCAGCCCGCGTGAGCGGGCCTGGGCGGCATATTCAAACATCAGGTCCGGCGTGCGGTGGGCCGAGACCACGCGGGACTCGTAGGGGACGCCAAAGCGCTCCAGCATCCGGGCGGCATGTTCCATGACGCTCCAGTCGGAGTTGCTGCCCATGACGATTCCCACCAGCGGCGCGGCACTCATGACGGCTCAGTCCACCAGGCCGCGGGCTTCGGCTACCTGGCTGCGGTAGGAGTCGAAAATGAAGCGCAGCGCATCGGCCATGGTCACCTGGGGTTTCCACGCCAGGTCGGACATGGTGTTGGTGATCTTGGGCACCCGGTTTTGCACGTCCTGGTATCCCTTGCCGTAATACGCTTCCGAGGTGGTTTCCACCAGTTTGACGCGCTGGGCCGTCTCGCGATACTCGGGGTACTCCATGGCCAGTTTCAGCATCATCTCGGCCAGCTCCTTGACCGAGTAGTTGTTGGCGGGATTGCCCACGTTGTAGATCTTGCCGGTGGCGACGCCGTTTTTGTTTTCGATGATTTTCATCAGGGCCGAGACGCCGTCATCAATGTAGGTGAAGGCGCGTTTTTGCGTGCCGCCGTCCACCAGCTTGATGTTTTCGCCGCGCACGATGTGGCCAAAGAACTGGGTGATGACGCGCGAGCTGCCTTCCTTGGGGGTGTGGATGCTGTCCAGCCCGGCACCGATCCAGTTGAAGGGACGGAACAGGGTGAAATCCAGGCCATCCTGCATGCCATAGCCCCAGATGACCCGGTCCATCAGCTGCTTGCTGCAGGAATAGATCCAGCGCTGTTTTTCGATGGGCCCCAGGATGAGGTCGGAGTGGTCCGGATCGAATTCGCTGTCGCGGCACATGCCGTACACCTCGGAGGTGGACGGAAAAAGGATGCGTTTCTTGTACTTGACGCAGCTGCGCACGATGGGCAGGTTGGCCTCGAAGTCCAGCTCGAACACACGCAGCGGCTGCTGGACGTAAGTGGCCGGGGTGGCAATGGCCACGAGCGGCAGCACCACGTCGCACTTCTTGATGTGGTATTCGATCCATTCCTTGTTGATGGTGATGTCGCCTTCAAAGAAATGGAAGCGCGGATGGTCGATCAGGTCGGATACCCGTTCGCTTTGCATGTCCATCCCATAAACATCCCAGTCGGTGGTGTTGAGAATGCGTTGACTGAGGTGATGGCCGATGAATCCGTTGACGCCGAGAATCAGAATTTTTTTCATGAGATCCAACCGCAAATAAAACCGCGATTATACCAGTCAGCAGGGGTGTACGCCGAGAGGAAAACGGCGCTGGAATTCAGCCGCATCCAGGGGCTGGCCGTCCAGTTCCATGGCCAGGATGTACAGGGGAAGCCCGTCCCCGCCGGTCGTGCGGGCAATGGCGTCACTGCGTTCTGTCAGGCTGGTGCGCAGGATGCGTGCGGTGCTGCCATGCAACTGCGTGAATGCGCCGGGATAGGGCGGGGCCACGCCGCGGACCAGATTGTGGATGGCCCATGCCGGCTGGCTCCAGTCAATGCGGCCGTCCTCGGGGCGTCGCCCGCCGTAATAGGAGCCCGCGGCGAGATCCTGGGGACGGTGGGGCGCCTGTCCCGCCATCAGGGCAGGGAGCGCGCCTTTCAGGGCCCGGATGCCCGCCTGCGTCACCCGCTCAAAGACCTCGAAGGCCGTGTCGTCCGGCCCGATGGGCACCCGTTCCTGGGCCACGATGTCGCCCTGGTCCGGTTTGACGGTCATGGCGTGGAGCGTGGCGCCGGTTTCGGTTTCGCCCTGGATGACGGCCCAGTTGATGGGCACCCGGCCCCGAAACTTCGGCAGCAGGGAACCGTGCAGGTTATAGGCCCCGCGGGAGGGGAGTGCCAGCAGTGCCGCGCCCAGCATGTGGCGATAGTAAAACGAAAACAGGAAGTCTGGCGCGAGGTCGCGAATTTTCTGCACGATGGCAGGATCGTTGGGGTCTTCCGGGGTGATTGCCGGAATGCCGCGTGCCCGGGCCAGATCGGCCACACTCTCGAACCAGATGTTCTCCTGCGGGTTGTCGCGATGCGTCAGCACCAGGGCCACGTCCACACCGTGATCGAGCAGGACCTCCAGGCAGCGCACCCCGATGGTGTGGTACGCAAAGACGACGGCGCGGGTCATGCGTTTTCCGTGTCTTCGTGCGGCGCTTCCAGGATGGCTTCGATGAGGAAGCGCGGGCGGTCGCGCACCTGCTGGTAGATCCGGCCCACGTACTCGCCCAGGAGGCCGATGCCAAACAGCAGGATGCTGATCAGGAAGAAGGTGATGGCAAACAGGGTGAACAGGCCTTCGGCTTCCGGTCCCACCACCAGGCGCCGGATGAACAGGTACACCACGAAGAGGCCCGACAGCAGGGACAGGACCATGCCCAGCAGGGAAAACAGCTGCAGCGGGATGACGGAAAAACCCGTCACGAGGTCGAAGTTGAGGCGCACCAGGCTGTACAGGGAATATTTGGATTCGCCGGCCGCCCTTTCTTCATGGCGTACCGCCACTTCGGCGGGGTGGGCCGAAAAAGTGTAGGCCAGTGCCGGGATGAAGGTGTTGACCTCGCGGCAGGAGGCGATGGCGCGCACGATCCTGCGATCGTAGGCACGCAACATGCAGCCCTGGTCGGTCATGTGGATGCGCGTGATGCGTTCGCGCAGGCGGTTCATCAGGCGCGAGGCCCAGCGGCGCCAGGTGCTGTCCTGGCGGTTCTGGCGCACGGTGCCGACGTAATCGTGGCCCTCGTCCATGGCGGCGAGCAGCTTGCCGATTTCCTCCGGCGGGTTTTGCAGGTCGGCGTCCAGGGTCACGACCCGATCGCCGCGGCATTGCTCGAAGCCCGCCATGATGGCCATGTGCTGCCCGTAGTTGCCGTTGAGCAGGACGATGCGCGTGACCTCGGGGCGCTTTTCAAACTGGGCGCGCAACAGGGCGGCCGAACGATCCGTGCTGCCGTCGTTGATGAACACGGCTTCGTAGGGAATCCGCAGCGCATCGAGGGCAGGGTAGAGGCGGTCGAACAGGGCCTGCAGGCCCGCTTCCTCGTTATAGACCGGAATGATGACGGAAAGATTGGGGGTGGGCATGGCGGTCAACGTTTGGCAGCGTGAAGGACGACCCGCAGTGTTTCGCACACCCGATCCACGTCGGATTCCTGGAGCGCGGGATACAGCGGCAGGGTCAGCGTGGTCCGGGCAATGTGCTCGGCGTGGGGGAAATCCCCTTCGCGGTATCCAAGCTTGCGGTACTGGGTGGTGAGGTGCACGGCCTCGTAGGAGATGCCGGTGCCGATGCCCTCGGCCTGCAGCGCATCCATGATCTGTTTGCGCGTCAGGATCAGCTGGTCCAGGGGCAGCAGCGGGGCGAAGAAATTCCAGCTGTGGCCCGCATCGCCGCGTGCCGGCAGGGTGCAGGGCGGGTCGGTCTGCAGTTGCTCGAAATATCGGGCTACCAGTTGCTGGCGCCGCGCGGTGAACTCGTCAAGACGGGCCAGCTGCAATAGCCCCAGGCGCGCGTTGACGTCGGGGAGGTTGTACTTGCCGCCCAGCACCGCGACGTCGCGGGTGCCGTCCGGGTTGCGCGTGATGCCGTGAAAACGGAATTGTTCGGCCAGTCGCGCCTCGGACTCGTTGGCAAACACGAGGGCGCCCCCCTCGATGGTGGTCATGTTCTTGTTGGGGTGGAAGCTGAAGCTTGCGATGTCCCCGAAACTGCCGATGCGCTTGCCCTGCCAGCGGCTGCCGATAGCCAGCGCCGCATCCTCGATGACGCGCAGGTTGGTGTCGCCGGCCAGCTCATAAAGCGCATCCATGTCCATGGGCAGTCCCGCAAAATGCGTGGGCATGAGGGCCCGCGTGCGCGCATTGATGGCGGCTTCCGTGGCGGCCAGGTCCATGTTGCGCGTGACGGGATCCACGTCCACGAAAACGGGCCGGGCGCCGGTGCGCGCGATGGCGTTGGCGCAGGAAAAAAAGGTCTGCGCCGGCATGATGACCTCGTCGCCCGGGCCGATGCCCGCGACCAGCAGGGCGACTTCCAGTGCCGCCGTGGCCGATGTGAAGACGCGTACCGGGCGGCCGCCGTGGTAGTCGGACAGGGCTTTTTCAAAGGCCAGCACCTGTGGTCCCGAGGTGATCCAGAGGGAACGCAGGGTATCGGCCACCGCCGCCACCATGGTCTCGTCAATGGTGGGACGGGCAAAGGGAAGGAAGGGTTTGGACCCGGGGGAATCAGCTGCGTGCAATGAGGAACACTCCCAGAATGACGATGAAAATGCCGGTCAGGCGCATGGCGGAAAACGATTCACCCAGCAGCCAGTAAGCGGCCACGGCATTGACCACGTAACCGATGGACAGCATGGGATAGGCAATGGAGACGGGAACGCGCGACAGCGCCAGGATCCATACCCCAACGCTCACCACATAGCACATCAGGCCGCCCAGGATATGGGGTTCGGTGGCCACCTGCCAGCCGATCGGGACGACGTTGCGCCATGTGAAGTCGAAATGGCCGATGGCGTTGGTGCCGGCTTTCAGCAGCAACTGGGCGACGGCGTTGAGCAAAACGCCCGTGAGGATCAGGGAAAAACTGGCTAGGCTCATATGCGCGCCACTATAACACGGCGCGTGTCCCTGAAAATCACGCGCATGGGCCATCCGGCGGCGGCAAGCGCGTCGAAGGTTGCAGGCGTCATGATGGCGCGCGCGCCCGCCTCGTCCAGCCATGCGCCCCGGAAGGCGTCGAGCGTGGGAATGGCGCGCCAGGGCTCGAGCGTCAGGCCGAAAGCCAGTTCGTCCTGAAAGGCCACCAGCACCACCGTGCGCTGCAGGTAGTAGTCGAGCGTCTGGTCGTAGGTGCCGACGCTGTAGATGTGCGAAGCCGCCCGGAATTCCGCAGCATAGTCCTGCGCGATGCGGCGACTGGAAGTCACGTCGGAGAGAGTCTCGCTGCCCTGCATCAGGAGCTGCACGGCCACAAGGGAAGCGAAGGCCAGCGCCGTGAAGGCCCTGAACGATGCAGCCCGCCAGCGCAATGCCAGCAGCACCCCGGCGAGCAGGGCGATGCCGGCGGCCAGCATCCAGTGCGCAAAGTGCTGGTAGGCTGCGACCATGTCGTCATCCACCCCCGAGGCAATGCCCCATTGGGCGGCAAGATCGGGAAAGCGCAGGGCGGTCGCGGCAAAGAGCAGTACGCCCGCCCACAGCAGGGCCAGCCCCAGCGGACTCGTCGGCATTCTGGGTCGTTGCGCCAGCGTGCGCCCCATCAGCAGGGCGATGGGCGGAAAGGCCGGCAGGATGTAGGAGGGCAGCTTGGAACCCGAGATGCTGAAAAACAGCACCACGAACACTGCATAAAGGGCCAGGAAGCGCTGCGGCGAGAACACGCGCGAATGAAATCCGCGCAGCGGGCGGATCACGCTGGCATAGAGCAGGCCGGTCCAGGGCAGCCATCCGGCCAGCAGGATCGGGAGAAAATACCAGAACGGTTCCACGCGCTGGTGGACGGTGCTGGTAAAGCGCTCGAGGTGTTCGTGGATGAAAAAGAAGTGAAGGAATTCCGGATGCGCCGCGGCGCTCAGCAGGAACCAGGGGGCGGCAAGCGCGAGAAAGATCAGGAGGCCGCGGATGGGGTCGAGGCGCCGCCAGGGAGACAGGTCGCGGGTCCACAGGGAATACAGCAGCAGGGCGCCGCCGGGCAGCACCAGGGCCATCAGCCCCTTGCTCAGGACGGCTGCCGCAGCTCCGGCCCAGGCCAGCATCATCCAGCGCCGGTCCTCCACCTGGGCGCGCAGAAATGCGCAGACCGACACGGTCATCCAGACGCTCACCCCCATGTCGAGCGAGTTGATGTGGCCCAGCGCCGCGTAATAAAGGCTGCTGACGAGGACGAGCGCGGCCCATTTGCCGCTGCCATGCCCAAACAGCCGGTCGCCGCTACGCCACACCACCCACACGCCAAGCAACCCCATCAGGGCAGTCCACAGGCGTGCTGCCAGCGCGGTGGGGCCCAGCATCCCGATGCTCTGGGCCGTGGCCCAATATTGCAGCGGGGGTTTTTCAAAATAGGGAATGCCGTTCAGGCGGGGCGTGACCCAGTCTCCCGAGACGGCCATTTCGCGCGCGATCTCCGCGTAGCGGCCCTCGTCAGGTCGGGTGATGCTGCGCGTTGCGAGCCCCATCCCCCATAGCAGGACAAACAGCAATGCGATGGCCAGGGGGCGCTTCATGCCGGATGGGCAAGATTCTCCAGGTAGCGCTGGGCATCGAGCGCTGCCATGCAGCCTGTGGCAGCGCTGGTGATGGCCTGGCGGTACACGTGGTCCTGCACGTCGCCGGCGGCAAAGACGCCGGGAATGCTGGTTTGGGTAAAGCCCCCGTTGCGTCCGGTCTGGGTCACGATGTAACCGTTTTCCATGGCCAGCTGGCCGGCAAACAGTTCGGTATTGGGACGGTGTCCGATGGCGATGAACACCCCCTTGAGCGGCATGTCCCGGGTGGCCTGGGTTTCGGTGCTCCTGACGCGCATGCCGGTGACGCCGCTGCCATCGCCCAGCACTTCATCCAGCGTGTGGTTCCACAACAGGCGCACGTTGCCGGTGCGGGATTTTTCCAGAAGCTGGTCCACCAGGATGGGTTCGGCCCGCAGCTTGTCGCGGCGATGGACCAGGGTCACGCTGCGCGCGATGTTGCTGAGATAGAGCGCCTCCTCCACGGCCGTGTTGCCGCCGCCGATGACCGCCACGTCCTCGCCGCGATAGAAGAAGCCGTCGCAGGTGGCGCAGCCCGACACGCCGCGGCCCATGAAGGCCTCTTCGGAAGGCAGGCCCAGGTAGAGCGCGGAGGCCCCCGTGGCAATGATCAGGGCGTCGCAGGTGTAGGTGCCGTTATCGCC
This sequence comes from Pseudomonadota bacterium, assembly GCA_021850135.1. Lineage (GTDB taxonomy): Bacteria > Pseudomonadota > Gammaproteobacteria > Burkholderiales > Ferrovaceae > JAJZRV01. The sequence goes on along the minus strand of JAJZRV010000044.1, from coordinate 3,483 downwards.
CTGCAGGGTGAAGGGGCGGGCCTGCAGGTCGGCACGATGGATATGGTCGAACAGGATTTCGGTGTGGAACCGCTCGGCATGCTGCTGAAACCGCTGCATCAACTCCGGGCCCTGCACACCCATGGCGTCGGCAGGCCAGTTGTCCACTTCGGTCGTGGTCATCAGCTGTCCGCCCTGGGCGACTCCCGTGATCAGCACGGGGTGGAGATTGGCACGGGCGGCATAGACGGCGGCGGTATAACCCGCCGGGCCCGAACCCAGGATCAGCAGAGGGCAGTGACGAGGCGCTTGGCTCATGGAATCACACCTGCAAAAAGTGCAAAGTATAACACCCGGCAGACAGGCTATAATCCGCGCATGTCTGCCACTCCCGTTCCTTCAAAGCTGGCGCGTCTGCTGCGTGAGGCCCTGTTGGGTCTGGTGGTTCTGGCAGCCGCGTACCTGGCCATGGTACTGGTCACCTATCATCGCAGTGACCCGGGCTGGTCGGTAGGGGCCTCCTCCCATGGGGTGGCCAATGCGGGCGGGCGCGTCGGCGCCTGGATGTCCGATTTGCTGCTCTACCTGTTTGGCTATTCGACCGCCTGGTTTGTGGTGGCCTTATGTCTTGCCGTGTGGCGCGGTTATCGCGCGCTCGCCTCCGACCGGGAAAAGGAAATCGGTATCGCGCAACCCGCGCGCAGCCGTCATTGGGTGCTCGCCATGACGGGCGGCTTCTGGCTGCTGTTGTTCACCAGCGCCGCCATCGAAGCCATGCGGTTTGCCGGAAGCCAGTTCGAACTGCCGCTCCAGCCCACGGGAGCGGGCACCTGCAGCGGCGCAGGCGGGGTGGTGGGGTGCGAGTTTGCCGACATGGCGGCCACGGCGCTTGGCGTGAGCGGCGCGCTGATGCTTTTCCTGACGGGCTTTGCCATCGGCTTTTCCCTGCTGACGGGACTCTCCTGGATCCAGATGGCGGAATGGGTGGGCACCCAGGTGGAGCGCGCTGCGCTGGGTCTGGTGGAACAATGGCGCGCCTGGCAGGATCGCCGGGTGGGGCGCCGGGCCGAAGAAGCGCGCGAAGCGGTGGTGGTGGAAGCGCGCAAGCAGAAGGACACCCAGGCGCCCCTGCTGATCGCGCCGCCGGTGGCACCCATTCCCCAGTCCACCCGGGCCGTGAAGGAAAAGCAGGCCTCGCTGTTTCGCGACCTGCCCGATTCCGATCTGCCGCCCCTGTCCCTGCTGGACCAACCCGAAGCCCAAAGCGAAACGGTGTCGGCCGAAACGCTGGAATTCACCTCGCGCCTCATCGAGCGCAAGCTCGCCGACTTCAATGTGGAAGTCAAGGTGCTGGCGGCCTATCCCGGGCCGGTGATCACCCGCTATGAAATCGAACCCGCCGTGGGCGTAAAGGGCAGCCAGATCGTCAACCTCGTCAAGGATCTGGCGCGTGCCCTGTCGGTGGGCAATATTCGGGTGGTGGAAACCATTCCCGGCAAAAGCTGCATGGGGCTCGAGATTCCCAATCCGCGCCGCGAAGTGGTGCGCCTGTCCGAAATCATCGGCTCGGAGGCCTACGGCGACATGGGGTCGCCGCTCACGCTCGCCATGGGCAAGGACATTGCCGGTCACCCCGTGGTGGTGGACCTGGCCAAAATGCCGCATCTTTTGGTGGCAGGCACCACGGGGTCGGGCAAGTCGGTGGCGATCAATGCCATGATCCTGAGCCTGTTGTACAAGGCGACGCCGCAGCAGGTGCGCCTGATCCTGGTGGACCCCAAGATGCTGGAACTGTCGGTTTACGACGGCATTCCGCATCTCCTCGCCCCGGTGGTGGTGGACATGAAGGAAGCGGCGCACGCCTTGCAGTGGTGCGTCACCGAAATGGATAAACGCTACAAGCTCATGTCGGCCCTGGGTGTGCGCAACCTCGCGGGCTACAACCACAAGGTCGAGGACGCCGAGAAATCGGGCGAGAAACTCACCAACCCCTTCACCCTGACGCCGGAGGATCCCGAGCCGCTCACGTCCCTGCCCAACGTGGTCGTGGTGATTGACGAGCTGGCGGACCTCATGATGGTGGTGGGCAAGAAAGTGGAGGAGATCATTGCGCGCATCGCGCAGAAGGCACGCGCGGCAGGCATCCACCTTGTGGTGGCGACGCAGCGCCCCTCCGTGGACGTCATCACGGGCCTCATCAAGGCCAACATTCCCACGCGTGTCTCGTTCCAGGTTTCCAGCCGCGTGGATTCGCGCACCATCCTCGACCAGATGGGGGCCGAGGCCTTGCTGGGGCAGGGGGACATGCTCTACCTGCCCACCGGGGCCGGTTATCCCCAAAGGGTGCATGGCGCCTATGTGGCCGACCATGAAGTGCATCGCGTGGTGGAATTCCTGAAGGCCCAGGGTGAACCGGACTATGTGGAAGGGCTGCTGGATGGCGGCGCCGCTGCGGCAGCCGAACAGGAACTGGGCGGCGGAGAGGCTGCGGCCGGCGGCGAGGCGGACCCGCTGTATGACCAGGCGGTGGCCATCGTGCTGCAGTCGCGCCGCGCTTCCATCTCCCTGGTGCAGCGTCACCTGCGGATCGGTTATAACCGGGCGGCACGCCTGATCGAGGATATGGAGCGTGCCGGGCTGGTGTCTTCCATGGCCACCAATGGCAACCGCGAAGTGCTGGTGCCTGGAGGAAACGAAAAATGAAACAGAAACGGTCCCGCCGCATGGCGTGGGTACTGACAGCGGTCATGCTGGGCACTGCAGGATCAGCCTGGAGCAGCGGGCTGGAGCGCCTGAAGCATTTCGTTCAGGACACGCAGTCGGGGCAGGCGCAGTTCACCCAGACCAATCATGGCGCCAAAGCCGCCTCGGCGGCGCAGAACAGCAGCGGCCTGTTCCAGTTTTCGCGGCCGGGGCGGTTTCGTTGGGAATACCAGAAGCCCTATCCCCAGACCATCGTGGGGGATGGCCGCACGTTGTGGATCTGGGACCCCGATCTCAAGCAGGTCACCCGAAAGAAGCTCAACGAAAGCCTGGGCTCCACGCCGGCAGCCATCCTGGCGGGCGACAATGCCCTCGAAAAGGGTTTCCATCTGGAGGAGGGCGGTGCCTCGGAAGGGCTGGAATGGGTGATGGCAACCCCCCGGACTGCGGACTCCGGGTTTGAGCGGATCCGCCTGGGTTTCGATGCGGTCGCCCTGGTGCGCATGGAGCTTCAGGACAGTTTTGGGCACACCATCACCATCCATTTTTCCCAGTTCGACAAGGCGCCGCATTTCGCGCCGGACACGTTCCGTTTCACGCCGCCTGCGGGCGCGGACGTCATTCAATGATTTGATTTTTCGGCCCCCAACCGGGATAATCGCGGGTTCGGGGTGTAGCGTAGCCTGGTAGCGCGCCTGGTTTGGGACCAGGATGTCGGGAGTTCGAATCTCTCCACCCCGACCAAGATTTAGGGTGTTCCTGACAGGTGCCCGTAGCTCAATCGGATAGAGCACCAGCCTT
>JAJZRV010000117.1 GCA_021850135.1 Pseudomonadota bacterium | reverse complement strand
CCGGAGGAATGGTGTTGATGTACGCCGTGTTGGCGCTGTAGGGCAGGAAGGCGCCGGAGCGGCGGGCCTTGTCAATGAGCTGCTCCAGGATGAAATGGGCGCGTTCAGGTCCCTCCAGTTCCAGGACGCTCTCCAGGGCGTCCAGCCATTCTTGGGTTTCTTGTTTGTCGTTATCAGGCAGGGCGGACATTCGAAATACCTCGCGATCAGCGGTTGTTGATATGGACGGGCAACCGGGATCGCCGGCCGCAATGCTAATATTAAAGCTTATGGAGGCACTTGGCGAGGGCAAGGCATGGCGCAAACCCATGAGCAACTACTCAAGGCGCTGCTGGCAAGGGGTGCCGGACTGGATCCGGTGCGTTGCGCCGTGGTGCATCCTTGCGAGGCCGGCTCCTTGCAGGGCGCACTGGAAGCGGGGCAGGCAGGGCTGATCGTCCCCGTGCTGGTGGGGCCCGAAGCCCGCATCAGGGAAGTGGCCGACGAAATCGGCGCTGATCTCGGTGGTATCGAACTGGTCCAGGCCCCCTACAGCCACGCTGGAGCCGACATTGCCGTGGAGATGGCCGTCCAGGGGCGAGTCGAAGCCCTCATGAAAGGCAGTCTGCATACGGACGAACTCATGCATGCGGCGCTTTCGAACCGGGATTTCCGCACCAAACGGCGCATGTCGCACATCTTCCGCTTCGAAGTTCCGTTGTACGAAAAGCCCCTGCTCATCACGGATGCGGCCCTCAACATCCGGCCCACCCTGGCCGAAAAGATGGATATCGTGCAAAACGCCATCGCGCTGGCGCAGATTCTGGGAGTGGAAACGCCCCGGGTGGCCATCTTGTCTGCGGTGGAAACGGTCAACCCCGCGATCCCCTCCACGGTGGACGCGGCAGCCCTGTGCAAAATGGCCGATCGCGGACAGATCAGCGGTGCTGTCCTGGATGGCCCGCTGGCCTTTGACAGCGCCATTTCTGGCGAAGCGGCGGCCATCAAGCAGATCGATTCGCCGGTGGCCGGCGTGGCCGACATCCTGGTCGTGCCGGACCTCGAATCCGGCAACATGCTGGCCAAACAGCTGGAGTATCTTGCAGGCGGCACTGCCAGCGGCGTGGTCATGGGCGGGCGGGTGCCCGTGGCGCTGACCAGCAGGGCAGACGGTGCCAGCGCCCGGATCGCCTCGGCATTGCTGGCGCAACTGATCGCCCACCACCATCGCAAATACAGGCCGTAGCTTTCGATGGCCCTCCTTCCTGCCCAAGAAGGCATTCTCTCCGTCAACGTCGGTTCTTCTACGCTCAAGTTTGCGCTCTATCCGTTGACCGGGGCGGGGGTAGGCGCAGCCAGCGAGGTAGGCACGCTCGAAGGGCTGCAGCAGGGCGAAGGGGCCTTTGCAGCGGCACTGGACGAAGTGGTCGGACGCCTGGACGATGCTGCGCCCGCGATGCGGCTGCGCGCCGTGGCGCACCGGGTGGTCCATGGTGGCTCCCGGTTCCAGTCCAGTGTGCGCGTCACCGAAGCGGTGTTGCAGGCACTGGCGCAACTGAACCCGTTGGCCCCGTTGCACCAGCCGCACAATCTGGAAGGCATTCGCCGGTTCTGGAAACTGCTGCCGGACGTGCCCCAAGTGGCGTGCTTCGACACCGCCTTCCATGCCACCATGCCGGAGCACGAGGCCCGCTTTGCCCTGCCCGAAGCGCTGTTCCAGCAGGGAATTCGCCGCTATGGGTTTCATGGGCTGTCCTATCAGCACGTGCGGGATACATTGCAGTTGCACAGCACGCGTTCCGGAGGGCGCCTGCTGATGGCGCACCTTGGCAGTGGGGCCAGCCTCTGTGCGGCGCGCCAGGGGCGCAGCGTGGCCAGCACCATGGGGTTTACGGCGCTGGACGGATTGGTGATGGGCACGCGCTGCGGCGCGCTCGATCCCGGTGTCCTGCTTTACCTGATGGGGCAGGGTTGGGATGCTGCGCGCCTTGAAACCCTGCTGTACCGGCAATCCGGGTTGCTGGGCGTGTCAGGGCGCTCTTCCGACCTGCGGGTGTTGCGCGCCACCGCCGATGTGCGGGCGCAATGCGCCATTGACCTGTTTACCGCGCGCGTGGTGCGCGAAGCGGGTGCTATGGCGGCGGTCCTGGGAGGGCTCGACGTCATCGCCTTTACGGGTGGGATCGGGGAACACGACGCCCAGTTGCGCAGCGACGTCGCTGCGCAACTGGGCTATCTTGGTGTGGTGCTGGATCCGGAGCGGAACCGGGGAGGGCGACAGGATCGGGTGGCTGCCATCCACGCCCCGGAGAGCGCCGTGGAAGTCTGGGTGGTGCCGGCGGATGAGGGGCGCGCCGCGGCCAGGGAGGCCTTCAGGATGCTGCAGTCAGGGCGTGCTGGCCTTCCAGTCCCCTGATTTTCCACCAGATTTTTCCAGCAGGCGGATGTCGCCCATGGCCATGCCGCGGTCCACGGCCTTGCACATGTCATAAATCGTCAGCAGACCAATCTGGACGGCGGTCAGGGCTTCCATTTCCACCCCCGTCCGGCCGACTGTTTCGGTGGTGACGGTACAACTGACGGAGGAATGCGCCGCATCCAG
>JAJZRV010000043.1 GCA_021850135.1 Pseudomonadota bacterium | reverse complement strand
GTCTGCTTTGAAGAAAGTAGGGTGCCGTCTGCTCTTGGCACGAAACAGACGATTGCGCTACCAAGCTGGCTGACAGCTTTGGCCGACTTGCCGACAATCGGTGTTAACGTTCACACAAAACTGACCCACGTAATTCGTTACGCTGGCCAGCTTTCAGGTAGTGGAAAGCAAAGTGATCCACTGTTTACAGAAAACAAAACCAGCAATCGCAGTTGAATCGTTTGGTGCCGCCCTGGGCAACCGACCATTATCTGGCTCAAGTGCGTTTTAGCACGCCCCTGAGCAGGGTTCCCGGAGCGACGGTGTTGAAAACGGCGCCATACTTCTTCACGTTTTCATGTAACAAATCCAGGCGCACATCGCTTTCATCCGTGTCCACCCTGATTTCATATTCGATCGATTCCATACGAGGTGGCACATCCTGACGCACGACAAGATCCGTACCGAGAGCGATTTCGGAATCCTTGCAGCGCACTACGCTGCCATGGGCGTCGATCCGATTAGCCTGGACCTGGTATTCGAGTTTGTCGGACGGCTTGTTCATGGAGCGGCCAGCCATTGCTCGATTTTCTCTCGCGAAGGGATGCCTCCGGCGTGCACCACTTTGCCATCAATCACCACGCCGGGCGTGGACATGACCCCATAACCCATGATGTCTTTCAAAGCTTCAACTTTTTCCAGTTTGACGGGAACCCCTTTGACCTGAGCAGCCTGCTCGATCAGGGCGATCGTGGTTTTGCAGTTGGCACATCCCGTCCCCAATACCTTGATGTCTTTCATGTCACAGCTCCTGTAATAAGCGCCATGCTTTGTTCGGTGTTATCCCAAACCAATTCATCGCGTTTCACGCAAGGAGGCGAAGGAATGGGGAAAAAGACGCAGGAGCCTACAGATGACCTTTCAAGGCGAAGAGCGTGGCACATGGCAGCAGACCTGCCCCGCCTCGTCAAACTGCACCTGGCAGGCTTCCGTCATCTGCGCGCGCATGCGCTGGCGTGCCCGCTGGATTCGGGACTTCACTGCTGTCAGGGAAAGGCCGTGGGATACTGCAAAATCCTGCTGCTTCATACCTTCTATGTCACACTGCTGAATCACTTCCCGGTCTTGAGGGGACAGTTCGGTCAGCACCCGAGCCACGCATTCGGAGAGTTCATCCACAGGGGCCAGGGCATCCGGCTCCTGCGCAAGGTCTTCTGGCAGGGGAATGGCAACTTTGGTGAGCCGCAGACTGTCGATCAAGGCATTTCGGGCCACCTGATAGAGCCAGGCCCGGGGATTATCCAGGGTGCAAAATTGCTGGCCGTGGGTCATGGCTTTCAGAAACACTTCCTGCAACAGATCCTCCGCCTGAGAAACATCTTTCATACGGTGCAACAGATAGCCCCGCAATTCAGCGCGATGCTGTTGCCAGGCCTTTTGCACACAGGAAAGTTCGGAGGAGTCCATTCAATTGACGCAATGTTAATAAATCAGCCATCCCATGCGTCTTTTTTGCGCCTGATTCGTCCTCTTGTCAAGGCGACTTGAATGAGGCAACAGCATGAACACACTTGTGGAAAGACATCAGGACCATGACCTTACACACTGGCTGGTTGGCTTGGGCGTGGCGGCCGTTGTTTGGTTTGCCATTTACTTCAACCTGCAGATCGGTGCGGATTGGGTGGTGGACCACCTTCTCAACCTGCAGAAGGGTTCCTATTTTTATGATGCCGCCAGCTTTTTCGTGTTTGAAGTGCCCAAGGTGCTGATGCTGCTCGCGCTGATCGTGTTCCTGGTGGGCGTGGTTCAGACCTGGTTCACCCCTGAAAGGACCCGCGCGATCCTGTCTGGCAAGCATCAGGGGGTGGGAAACGTGCTGGCAGCCTCGTTGGGGATCGTCACCCCTTTCTGTTCCTGCTCGGCAGTGCCTCTTTTTATCGGGTTCCTGACTTCGGGCGTGCCCTTGGGGGTCACTTTTTCGTTTTTGGTCTCAGCTCCCATGGTCAATGAAGTGGCGCTCGCCCTGTTATTTGGATTGTTTGGCTGGAAAATCGCCCTGATTTACCTGGCTTTGGGATTGTTGGTGGCCATTGTGTCCGGCCTGGTCATCGGCCGCCTCAATCCTGTCAATCTGGTGGAACCCTGGGTTTTTGAGCTGCCCGAAGTCACCCATGAGGAAGAACGGCCCACCTGGACCCAGCGCTTTGCCCAGGGAGCGCGGCATGTGCGCGAAATCGTCTTCAAGGTCACGCCCTACATCATTGCCGGTGTGGGGGTGGGCGCCTGGATCCACGGCTATGTGCCCGAAGATTTCATGGCGCATCTGATGGGCCGGAATGCCTGGTGGTCGGTCCCCCTCGCGGTGGTGCTGGGGGTTCCCATGTACTCCAATGCAGCCGGCATCATTCCGGTGGTACAGGCACTGCTGGGAAAAGGGGCGGCCCTGGGCACCACCCTGGCCTTCATGATGTCCGTGACCGCCCTGTCTCTGCCGGAATTCATGATCCTGAAGAAAGTCATGCGGCCCCGGTTGATTGCCTTGTTTGCCGGCATTGTCACCGTCGGCATTACCATCGTGGGCTATGTGTTCAATGCGGTGATGTAGCCGAAAAAATTATGATTGGACATATTTTTTACCAGGCCTTGACATGAAGTTCTTCAGTGTATATAAACCTAATAGTTAATTAACTTTTAGGTTAAATATGAGATTGAGCCCCACTCAAAGCGCTCAGCCTTCACCCGACCATCTCAGCGCCGTCTTCATAGCCCTTGCTGACCCCACCCGCCGGGCCATGCTCCAGGCCTTGTCTCAAGGCGAACGGACCCTGACTGAACTGGCCTCTCCTTTTTCCATCAGCGTCCCTGCAGTCACCAAGCATTTGCGCATCCTGGAACGCGCGGGGCTGATTTCCCGTAGCCGCCAGGCCCAACGCAAACCCTGCAAGTTGCAAGCGCAGCCCTTGAAGGAGGCATCAGCCTGGATAGACCAATACCGTGCCGAATGGGAAGCAAGGCTCGACCGCCTTGATGCCTTCGTCACCAATCTGCAGCAACAACAATCGGGAGAATCCCAATGACCGTTCAAATGCCCCCGCTCGCCCTACCCCTGGATGCCCAAGCCACGGAAACCCTGGCTGAACCCGGCGGCTCACAAATCATTCAAACCCGCTTGATCAAGGCACCTCGGGAACGGGTCTGGGATGCCTGGACGGATTCAGGCCAACTGGGGCAATGGTGGGGGCCCAAAGGGTTTTCCGTAACCACGGCGCTGTTCGAATTTCGGGTGAATGGGCATTGGGTGTTTACCATGCACGGTCCCGACCCGCATCCCCAATCCAAAAACCCGGGCGGGCCACGGGATTTTCCCAACCACATCGTCTGGACACGGATTGCCCGAGGATCCGACACGGAACCCTGGCATCTGGAATACCACCACGTGCAAGCCGATAACATTGACTCGACCCTCTTTAGCTCAGCCGTGAAATTTGAAGATCAAAATGGCCATACGCTGCTGACCTGGCAAGCCGAATTTGGCAGCAATGCCCTGCGTGACCAGCTCATCCGCGATTACGGCGCAGCCCAAGGCGGCCGCGAAACCACGGCTCGCCTGGCTCATTACACGGAAGGCAGCGGATATGTCCAGACAAACGAAGCTCAAGGGTATCGCTTGGTGCTTTCACGCGTGCTGCCCGTCAAGAGAGATCTGGTCTGGCGCGCCTGGACAGAACCTGAATTGCTGAAGCAATGGTTCTGCCCCGCCCCCTATGCTGTGGACCGCTGCGTACTGGACCTGTGTGCTGGCGGACGCTTCTATACCCATATGGTGGGACCCAACCACTGGGAAGCCGACAACGAGGGGAGTTACCTGGAAGTGATGCCTGAAGAGCGGCTCACTTTCACAGACCTGCTGCACGCAGACTGGGTTCCAGCGCCAACCCCAGGACTGGGCTTTACAGCCACCATCCTGTTTGAAGACGCTGGGGAAGGACAAACCAGATACACTGCCATAGCGCGCCATGGAACAGCTCAAGGGCGCGAACAACACATGAAGATGGGATTCCATGAAGGGTGGGGAACCGCAACGGATCAGTTGGTGAAACTATTTGGTTCACTGCCCTGAACTGCTCAAACGATCTTGCACCGGATCAAAGCATCCTCGTTAAACCCATAAACAGCACACAGGCGGTGATAACCGTCGGCGATCACCACTTTGCCGTTCTGCGGATCCCTTACCAGAAGAAGAGGAGACAAGCCTTTTCCGGCGAGAATCTTTGCGCGGTCCTTATCAACATGTGAATTACTCACGCCCAGCAACGACAATTGCGAAGCCCGGAAAATGTCCTTGGCCTTGAATTGCACCAGAGCGGCTTTTCTCAGGGCAGCCATGATTTCAGCAACCCTGTCCGGCATGTAGATGATGAGAAGGTAGGATTCTGCCGCAGGGTAGTCCTGCGCTTCCACATCGGGAAGCCAGTTGATTTCTACTGCCTTTACGTTGGTAACGTCTTTGACCATGACATCTTTTCCCGTATCGCTATTTCTTCAGCTCTGCCGACAAGGCCATTCTAGGAGCTTATGCCCACTTTGGCATCGTGCGCCAGGATTTGAGGCCTTGAAATATGAAAAAGGTAGCATCCATGAGAAAATGGCCCATGGTCAGTTCACTCATTAACGCGTTCGGCGCAGTCCGCCGGGTTCACTTTCCTGTTTTTTTCCTCCTGCTGCTCATTGGGTTGCCCTGCACCGCCCAGCCATTGAAGCTGGAGGGGCAGTGGGTAGAGGTGCCGCGACTCTTCCAGTGCGCCGAAACATCAACGTCGCAATGCGATGGCATGACCCCTGTGGATCATGTCAACAAAACCGGTGGCCGCTATCTATGGCAGGGCACGTTCGAGCTCGGGCAGGCCACGCCACTGGTAGTGGATTTCGAGAACTCCAGTGTGATCGGACGGTTCCATCACAGGGTTTTCGATGACCAGGGCCACCTCTTTGCCGAGGCGGAAGGCGGCATTCAAAGCACGACCCCCAATCCGTTCTTTCTGCGCCATGGCCGCGAGTTCATGCTGCAGCCAGGTCATTACCGGCTGACCACGGAGATCTCCTCCCCGTTTTTTCTGGCGCAACCGGCCCCCTATCTCGACACGCTGTCGCATTACCAGCAGGCCATAAAGCCGGCCAATGCCCTGACGCTGCTGTGTCTGGGCGCCCTGCTCGGCCTGATGTTCTATTACACCGTGCTGGCGGGCATTCGGTGCAACGCCACGGATGGGCTCTACGCCCTGTTCATTCTTGGAAACATGCTGTACAACGGCACGGCGCTACTGGTCTTCAACGACCTGTTCGGGTTGCACTGGTTCTACCTGATCAGCTTTCCCATCCTGCTTTCCAACGGCATATACATTCTGTTCGTATTGCGGTTGCTGGACATCACGCGCACAGGCAATCCGCGGCTGTACCGGTTAGGTGTGGCACTGCTGGGCCTCTTTGCAACCTTTGTGCTGCTGGCCATGGCCAAACCCCACTGGTCTCTGGAACTCGATCGCATCGGCGTGGCGCTGTTTCTGGGGTACGGCCTGCTGTCGGGCGTTACGCGCATGCGCCAGGGGCACTTTTCGGCACCCATGTATCTGGCCGCCGTACTGGTGTTTTTTGCATTGGGGGCCCTGGCCATTTCCCTTGGAAAAATGGCAGGGCTCAATACCCTCTACGTCGAACACCTCGGTCTCCTGGCGGTCACCCTGGAGGCCTTGCTGCTGGCGCTGGTCCTGGCAAGGCAATTTTCACAGCTGCGCCTGCAGTTTGAACAGGAACATGTGCACGCCACGCACGATGCGCTGACCGGCCTGCAAAACCGGCGCGGCTTCGTCGAGGCGGGCAACTTTGAGGTGGAGCGCTCCAAGCGTTACGGCCGTCCCTTGTCTGTGATCTACCTGGACCTGGACAATTTCAAGCAGCTAAACGACATGCGGGGCCACGATGTGGGCGACGCGGCACTGACCGCAATCGCCCATGCCCTGCGCGCTGCCCTGCGCACCAATGATCTGCTGGCCCGCCTGGGCGGTGATGAATTTGCCATGCTGTTGCCGGAAATCGGCGCCGAAGCCGCCACGGAGGTCGGGAAGAAAATCCACCTTGCGGTCAACAATGCCCTGCAGGAGTTTTCACCCGTGACCGCAAGCATCGGCGTCATCCGCTTTGCCCGGGTCACCCAGACGTTCCCTGAAATCATGAAAGACGCGGACGAGCTGATGTATGAAGTAAAGAAGGCCGGCAAGAACAACGTGAGCTTCCGCCATTACGACTGAAAGAACGCTTAGGGACGCTTGACGCCTCGCCTGTTTAAAACGCCGGGGCATGGCCAAGCTTGAAGCGCTCGACGACGTTGGCCATTTGCAGCGAGATGTCCCGAATGGATTCGGCAGCGTCCTTGGTGTGAACCGCCGCCTTGCCCGCATCGTCAATGAGGGTCCTGATGTTCCTGACCTGGTTGACAATGCCTCCGCTCGATTCCAGACCGCTGACGGCCAGTTGCTTGATTGTCCCCACTGTTCCCGTCACCTGGTCGGCATAGTGTTCGATGTTGGCCATGCCCGAGCCTGCGGACTTGACCATTTTCATGCTGAGCTCCATGTCCGAGATGACGCGCCGCATGAACTCCGACGAAGATGCGGACGTATCCTGGATTTCCTTGATCCGGGATGAAATGGATTCCGTCGAGACGGCAACGCTTTCGGCAAGCTTTCTGACCTCGTCAGCCACGACGGAAAAGCTGCGCCCGGCCTCCCCCGCGCGTGCCGCTTCGATTGCCGCGTTGAGGGCCAGCAGATTGGTTTGCGTGGCAATCAATCGGATTTCATCCACCACGATCGAAATGTTCTGACCCGCCTGCGCCATTTCAAAGACGCGGTCGGCGGCCTGACCGACGCTGTGGGTCAGGTCATGGACCCGATCAACGGCAGAACGGATGGTGTGTCCATTCTCGATGGCTTCTTTGCCCGACCTGGCGGTCAGTTCTCCCGCACCTTCCGAATTCGAGGCCACGTCACCAATCAGGTTGATGATCTGTTCCGTGGCGGAATCGATTTCTGCAGAGGCACTATGGCCGTTCTCTGCAATGAGTTCCAGGAGCGCTGCGGACTGATGCATTTCCAGGGAAGCCACCTCGTTTTGCTTGATGATGCCGGCCATTTCGGAAAGTGCGGCATGCAGGGTTTCCACCAGCTTGTTGAACGCCATGACCGACTGGCCGATCTCGTCATTGCTTTTTATCGGCACGCGCCGCGTAAAGTCCAGTGTTTCGGCAATCTCATCCATGGCGAGCTTCATGCCGTTTATCGGATTGACGATACCGCGGTAAATCCAGGTTCCCGCCGCCACGAGCAAAACCAGGATCACGGAAACCGCAATCGTGAGCCCGATAATGTTGTTTCTGAACGAAGCGGCAATCTTTTGCAGGGCGTCCTGCTTGGCCCGCTGTTTCTCGATGATCAACGTGCCCAGCGTTTGCTGGATTTCGCGCAGGGAGACGGTGGCATTGGCATTGATGTCGGCCGAGGCCATATCCTTCTGCCCGGATTTTCTCAGCATCACCGCCTGATTGATGCTGGCGAAATATTCCTTGAATTGGTCCTGCAATTCAACAATGACATTTTTCTGGGGTTCACTGCTGGCATATTTCAGTTGTTCGGCAAGTTTTGCATCCAGCGCCTTCATGTCGTCAGGCAATTTCTGAATCTGGGATTCATGGAAGCCCAAGTCCGACGCATAAACCACCTCGACGGCATTCATCTGGATGGATTTGATTCCGGACTCGAGTTCGGAGACCCCGATGAGCGCCGGCACGGACGAATCAAAAACCGCATCCACGGCCGAGGCGTTTCTCTTGAACTGAAAATAGACGGAGGCCCCCAGCGCGACGATTGAAATTGCTGAAATCAATACCAGGGCGATCAGGCGAATGCGAAGGGACATGTTCCATGCTTCCCGTAGATGACAAATCTACGCATTCTCGCAAAGAAATGTAGCAGTCTCGTTACAGGTTTGATTTCAGCGCTCAAACCATCGCGAGTTGCCTGAAAATCATGACCCACCTGTCCCTGGTGCCGTGGAAGGGACTCGAACCCCCACGCCTCGCGGCGGCAGGACCTAAACCTGCTGCGTCTACCAATTTCGCCACCACGGCACAACGGGTGCATTTTATCAGCCGGCCCAGTGTCTGGCGATGGAATGATGTTGCTGCTATCCTGACGGGCTATGAATACGCTCCCCCTTCAATCACGCGTCATCCTTGTCACCGGCGCGGGTTCCGGCCTGGGACACCACGCAGCGCGGGCCTTTGCAGCCCAGGGTGCCACCGTCCTGTTGCTGGGGCGCAATGAGCGCCGCCTCAACGCGGTATACGACGAACTCGTCCAGCGGGGTTACCCGCAGCCGGCAGTGATTCCCTTCGATCTCTCCGACGTGGATGAAGCCCGCTTCCAGGCGTTGGCCCAGACGATCGAGCAGGAGATGGGGCGGCTGGATGGCATCCTGCATAGCGCCAGCCACTACGTGAAGCTGGGGCCGCTGTCGCAGCAGCATCTCAAACAATGGCAACCCGCCTTTGCCACCAATGTGTTCGCGCCCTTTGGCCTGACCCAGGCCTGCCTGCCGTTGCTAAGCCAGGCCCCGGATGCCTCGGTGCTGTTTACCGCAGAGGAGCATGGCCTCAAGCCAGCCGCGTACTGGGGAGGATTTGGGGTGAGCAATGCGGCCCTGATTGCGCTCGCCCGGATTTTTGCGGACGAATTCAGCAACCAGTCGCACCTGCGCTTCAACATCCTGATTCCCGGCCAGGTGGCTTCCCCCATGCGCAACCGCACGCACCCGGGCGAAGTGGGCGAGCTGCTGCGCCAACCGGCAAGCCTGATGGAAACCTATTGCTACTGGATGGGACCGGAGAGCGCGGGGCGCAGCGGCGAGATCATTCGCCCCTGAAAATCGCCGAGACTGCGCGATCCACGCGGTCCACGGCGGTGACCTGGATGCCCTCGATGGGCTGACGCGGCGCGTTGCCGCGCGGAATGAGGGCATGGGTGAATCCCAGTTTGGCCGCTTCCTTCAGGCGCTCCTGGCCGCGCTGCACGGGTCGCACTTCGCCCGCCAGGCCCACTTCGCCAAAGACCACCCATTTTTCCGGCAGGGGTTTGCCGCGCAGGCTGGAGACCACGGCCAGCATGACGGCCAGGTCGGCCGCGGGCTCGGCAATCCGCACCCCCGAGACCGCATTGATGAAGACGTCCTGGTCGGCGCAGGCCACCCCGGCATGGCGGTGCAGCACCGCCAGCAGCAAGGCCAGGCGGTTCTGTTCCAGCCCCACTGACAGGCGCTTGGGCGTGCCCTGCTGCGCCTGGTCCAGCAGGGCCTGGATCTCCACGGCCAGCGGCCGCGTGCCTTCCAGCGTGACGGTGATGCAGGAGCCCGGGACAGGGGCATCGTAATGCGACAGGAACATGGCGGAAGGATTGGTCACCTCGCGCAGCCCGGTTTCGGTCATGGCAAACACGCCCAGTTCGTTGACGGCGCCAAAGCGGTTCTTGGCGGCGCGCACCAAGCGGAAACTCGAGCTGCTGTCCCCCTCAAAATACAGCACGGTATCCACGATGTGCTCCAGCACGCGCGGGCCCGCGAGCGCGCCCTCCTTCGTCACATGCCCCACCAGCACCAGCACCGGGCCCGAGCCCTTGGCGGCGCGCGTCAGTTGCGCCGCGCATTCGCGCACCTGAGAGACCGAGCCCGGGGCGGACTCCAGCGCATCGCTGTAGACGGTCTGGATGGAATCAATCACCACCAGCGCCGGCCGGTTACCCTGGATGGCCTGGAGTATTTTTTCCAGCTGGATTTCGGGGAGCAGCGCCACGCGGCTGGAATCCACCTTGAGGCGTTGCGCGCGCGAAGCCACCTGTTCGGGAGATTCTTCGCCGCTGACGTACAGCACCGGGTGGTTGCGGCTGACCTGCGCCAGGGCCTGCAGCAGCAGCGTGGATTTGCCGATGCCCGGATCGCCACCCAGCAGCACCACCCCGCCGGGAACGAAGCCCCCGCCCAGCACCCGGTCGAATTCCGAGATGCCGGAGCTCAGGCGTGCGATGGCCTCGGCACGGACATTGCCCAGCATTTGCAGCGGTCTGGATTCGGTGAGGGGGGAGTAGCGCGAGGGTGCGGCCGCTTCCGCACGGGACTCCACCAGCGTGTTCCAGGCCTGGCAGTGGGGACATTGTCCCTGCCATTTGGTGGACTGCCCGCCGCATTCGGTGCAGGCATAAATGGCTTTGGTCCGGGCCACGGGGATCAGTAGTCGCCGCTCTGGAAGTTACCGCTGCCCTGGGCAAAGTTTTCGAAGCGGGTGTAATGCCCAAGGAAGGTCAGGCGCACGGTGCCGATGGGACCGTTACGCTGCTTGCCGATGATGATTTCGGCCACGCCCTTGTCGGGCGAGTCCTCGTTGTACACCTCGTCGCGATAGATGAACAGGATGACGTCGGCATCCTGCTCGATGGCGCCCGATTCGCGCAGGTCGGACATGACCGGGCGCTTGTTGGGGCGCTGTTCCAGGCCGCGATTGAGCTGCGAGAGGGCCACCACCGGCACGTGCAGTTCCTTGGCGAGCGCCTTGAGGGAGCGGGAAATTTCAGAAATTTCCGTGGCCCGGTTCTCGCCCGATCGCGCGGACGTCATCAGCTGCAGGTAGTCCACCACGATCAGCCCCAGCCCGCCGTACTGGCGATGCAGGCGCCTTGCCCGCGCGCGCAGGTCCAGCGGATTGAGTGCGGCAGACTCGTCAATGTAGATGGGAATCTCGCTCAGCTCGCCCATGGCGCGCGTGAGCCGGCCAAAGTCCTCGCTCTTCAGGCGTCCGGTGCGCAGGTCCTGCTGGTTGAGGCGGCCATGCGAGCCCAGAAGACGCATGGCCAGCTGCCCCGAGGACATTTCCATGCTGAAAATCGCCACGGGCAGTTTGGTGTCTACGCCCACGTTGCCGGCAATGTTGAGCGCGAAGGCGGTCTTTCCCATGGAGGGACGCCCCGCCACGATAATGAGGTCGCCCTGCTGAAAACCCGACGTTTTTTCGTCCAGGTCCACAAACCCGGTGGGAATGCCGGTGACCGGATCATGGTTGCCCGAACGGTAAAGCTCGTCCACCCGCTCCACCACTTCGGCCAGCGGATCGCGCAGGGGCCGGAACCCCTGGGCCGAGCGGGAGCCCCGTTCGGCAATATTGAACACCTTGGCTTCGGCTTCGTCGAGCAGCGCGCGCGCATCGCGCCCCGAGGGACTCAATGCGCTTTCGGTGATTTCGGTGCCGACCTGGACGAGGCCGCGCATCAATGCCCGTTCCCGGACGATTTCGGCGTAACGGCGGATGTTGGCGGCGCTGGGCGTGTTATGGGCCAGCGCGCCGAGGTAAGCCAGCCCCCCCACGCTTTCGAGCTCGCCCCGCAGGGTGAGCTCTTCGGACACCGTCAGGATGTCCGCAGGGCGTGAGCGATCGAGCAGCGCCAGAACGGCGCGGTAGATTTTGCGATGGTCATCGCGGTAGAAATCGGACTCACTGACCTGGTCTCCGATCTTGTCCCAGGCCAGATTGTCCAGCAGCAGACCGCCCAGTACCGCCTGTTCTGCCTCGATGTTATGAGGCGGAACCCGGAGGGAATCGATGGCGGCGTCGTCTGCCATGAGGCGTTGGATCAGCTTTCTCCCAACACCGAAACCGTGATTTCTGCCGTGACGTCGCTGTGCAGTGCCAGCGTCACGGGATGGTCGCCCACGGTCTTGAGCGGGCCATTGGGCAGGCGGACTTCGGCCTTGCTGGCCTCGAAGCCCTGGGCCTTCAGCGCGTCCACGATGTCGTGGTTGGTGACCGAGCCAAACAGGCGGCCATCCACGCCAGCCTTCTGCGTGACCTGCACCAGAAGGCCTGCCAGTTTTTCGGCACGGGCGTGGGCCGTGGCCAACGCGTCCATCTGCTGCTTTTCCAGCTCGGCACGGCGGGCTTCAAATTCCTTGCGATTGGTTTCGGTCGCACGCTTGGCCTTGCCTTGGGGAATCAGAAAATTGCGGGCGTAGCCTTCCTTGACCTTGACGATGTCGCCAAGCTGTCCCAGGTTGACCACTTTTTCCATGAGGATGACTTCCATGGTGAATCTCCTTAGTGCAAATCAGTGTAGGGCAGCAAGGCCAGGAAGCGCGCACGCTTCACGGCGGTGCTCAGCTGGCGCTGGTAGATCGCCTTCGTACCGGTAATCCGGGCCGGGATGATCTTGCCGTTTTCATTGATGAAATCCTTCAGCAGATCCACATCCTTGTAGTCCACCCACTCGATCTTCTCGACAGTAAACCGGCAGAACTTGCGACGACGGAACATTCCGCCACGGTTGCTGTTGCGTGCATCTTTCTTGCCATCTTTCTTTTTGGTAGGACGAGCCATTTCACTCTCCATCGATTAACTTAAATTGTTCGGCGCGCATGACAAACTGACGACTGTTGCGGCTTTTTCTGGCCAGAAACCCCTTCAACATGATCCGGGCTCCTGCGCTGACGCGGTCCAGATGCACCGCAGCCTCTCCCAGCACCGACACGGAAATCTCAAGCTGTGTCTTGAATGCCTGGCCGGCTTCCTGCTGTTCCGATTCGTGCTGCAACACGAAATTCAGTAGGGGAATGCCTGCCGGGGTATAGCGCAACAGGTCGCGAGTCGCGATCACGCCACTCAGGACCAGTTCGTTCCGGCTCAAGCGGCCGGCGCCGCCTCCGCCGCAGGCTCGGCATCGCGAAGACCTTCCTCACGGGGCTGGGCGCGCTTGTCTTCACGCATCATGGGCGACGGCGCGGTGACCGCAGCCTTCATCTGGATGGTGAGGTGACGCAGGACGGCATCATTGAAGCGGAAAGCATTCTCGAGCTCGCTGAGCACGGCGCTTTCGCACTCGATGTTCATGAGCACGTAATGTGCCTTGTGAATTTTCTGGATGGGATAGGCCAGCTGACGACGGCCCCAGTCCTCCAGGCGGTGCACGACGCCCCCGCCCTGGGTGACCATGTTCCTGTAGCGCTCGACCATGGCGCCCACTTGCTCGCTCTGGTCGGGATGAACGATGAATACGATCTCGTAATGCCTCATTGAGTTCTCCTTGTGGATATGCCGCACTTTTGCGGCAAAGCCTGCACTGATGGGCGCAGTTGCAGGCAAGGTTTCAGGGAGCGGCTATTCTATAGAAAAACCCCCGTGTAATCAAGGCGTCCGGCGGCGCGACTCGTAAAGACAGATTCCCGCTGCGACAGACACATTGAGGGACTCCACTGACCCGAACATGGGGATGCGCACCAGTTGGTCGCAGTTTTCCCGCGTCAGGCGGCGCAATCCTGCCCCCTCGGCCCCCAGCACCCAGGCCATGGGGCGCTGGAACCGGGCGGTGAAGAGGTCGTCCTGCGCCTGGTCGTCGGTCCCCACCACCCAGACCGCGTGGTCCTTGAGGTCACGCAGGGTGCGGGCCAGGTTGGTGACCGTGATGTAGGGCACGGTCTCGGCCGCCCCCGAGGCCACCTTGGCCACTGTGGGCGAGAGGGAGACTGCCCGGTCGCGCGGCGCCACCACGGCGTGCGCCCCCATGGCATCGGCCACGCGCAGGCACGCGCCCAGGTTATGGGGGTCCTGGACCCCGTCCAGCACCAGCAGCAGCAGGTCGCCTCCCGCCGCCTCCACGAGTTCGTCGAGGTCCACGCGCAAGGCCACGGCCTCCGCCTGGGCCACGACCCCCTGGTGGCGGGAGGTGCCCGCCATCCCGTTGAGGCGCTCGGCCGGGACGGCATGCACGGGCACGCCCGCCGCATCCGCCAGGGCCAGGAAATCGCGCGCGCGCGGATCCTTTCGGGTGGCGTCCACGTACAGTTCGCGAATGGTTTCTGGGTGATGCCGCAAGCGGCTGGCTACGGCGTGAAAGCCGTAGATGACTTTGAGTTTGGCCATGGGGGTTACCGCTTCCTGGAGTGTTTTGTAGCGCCGGACTTGGGGGCGGACTTTGGGGCCGACTGCGGCACGAAGTCAATCTTGTTGGTTTCCATATCCACCCGGACCAGTTGCACCGCAATCCGGTCGCCCAGGCGGTAGCGCTGGCCGGTGCGCTCGCCCAGCAATTGATGGCGGGTCGCATCGAAGTGGAAATAGTCGCTTCCCAGCTCGGAAATGTGCACCAGCCCTTCCACGTAAACCTCATCCAGCGCGACGAACAACCCGAAACCGGTGACGGAACTCACTGTGCCTTCAAACACATCGCCCACCTTGTCCTTCATGAAG
>JAJZRV010000042.1 GCA_021850135.1 Pseudomonadota bacterium | reverse complement strand
CCACACCACCTGATTGTTCATGCCGGTGAGGATGTGCCCGTGCGATTCCATCAGGTGGGCGGCCGCAAGCCCGCCCAGCACCACCAGCAGCCCCGCGGCAAGCAACAGGTAGAAGTAGCGGATTTCGATCTGGGCAAAGGTTTTATGGTGCATGGCGGCTATAACCCCACAAAGGAGATGCCCGGATCCAGGTTGAGGTCGGCGCGCAGCTTGGCCGAGGCCACGCTGCGGATTCGCTGCGAGATGGCGCTGTCGGGGTCATTGAGGTTGCCGAACAGGATGGCCTGGTGGCCTTCGCTGGCACAGGCTTCCACGCAGGCCGGGGCCACCCCCTGGTCCACCCGATGCACGCACAGCGTGCAGCTTTCCACGGTGCCCTGCCCGCGCGGCGTGGCTCCTGAATGGTCCGTGACCGGCTCGTGCACGAAGGAGCGCGCCTTGTAGGGACAGGCCATCATGCAATAGCGGCAGCCGATGCAGCGGTGCTTGTCCACCAGGACGATGCCGTCCGCCCGCTTGAAGGAAGCCCCGGTGGGGCAGACCTCGACGCAGGGGGGTTCGGCGCAGTGCTGGCACATCATGGGCAGGGAAATCCTGCGCCCGGTGCCTTCCTGCTGCAGTTCGAGCTTGCGAATCCACTGGGGATCGGTGGGCAGCGTTCCGCCCGGGAGGCTGTTTTCCTTGTTGCAGGCGCGCACGCAGGCATCGCAACCGCTCTCGCACTGGGTGGTATCGATCAGCATGCCCCAGCGCACCGCGCTCGAGGCAGGCTCGCCCGACGGGCGGGCGCGCGCAAAGTCGTACAGCATGAGGCCCGGCGCAATGGTGACGGCGGCGGTCAGGGCCGCCCCCCGGGAGAGGAACTGGCGCCGCTGATGATCGTGGCCGCAGCTCATTTCAGCACCTCCCCTGCGATGGACCGGCGCGGCGTGCTGGAATGGCATTCAAAGCAGTCGATCCTGACGGCAGCATAGACGTGGCAGCCCTGGCAGAAATTCTGGTCGGTGCCCAGCACGCTGTGGTTTTTCTTGCTGGCATGGCAATCCACGCAGCCGGCCAGGCTGTACTTGCCGCCACGGATACCCTGGCGCACGGTCTCGTCGCGCTGGTGGCGCAGCAGTTTCATGTGGTTGAGCCGCATGAATTGCGGGTCGTCCACGCAATGCCCGCCCTGCCCGATGTCGAGCACGGGCTCGTTCACGGCAGCCGCGAGCGGCCCTGCAAGAACCAGCAGCAGCGCCATTCTCCAAAGCCCGGCCCAGCGCAGTGTCATGCCGTCCTCCCCTACTCGCCCAACCCCATCTGGATGTACCCGGTGGGACAGACGTCGTGGCAGATGTGGCAGCCGATGCACTTGGTGTAATCGGTATCCACGTAGCGCCCCACGGTGGACTTGGACTTGGGCACCCGGAACACGGCGGTTTGCGGACAATAGACCACGCAGTTGTCGCACTGGAAGCACATGCCGCAGCTCATGCAGCGCTTGGCTTCCGCCACCGCCTCGGCTTCGGACAGGGCGTGCAGGCGCTCGTCGAAGTTGCCCAGCGCGGTTTCCCGGGTGAGCGTGGTGACGGCCCGCTTGTTGCGGGCCACGTAACCGAAATGCCCGAGGAAGAGCTCCTCGTGGGTGATGACGTAGCGGCCCGAACGGTTGTCAAAATTGTGGACCACCGCGGCGCTGTCCGTGCCCCAGGTGGGCTCGGTGATGGGCTCGATGGACAGGCCGGACTCCACCATCTTGCGCATCAGGTCGAAGGTGTGGACGTCTATTTTCGGGCGCTTCTCGGGTTCTTCCCCGGCCAGGAACCGGTCAATGCCGTCCGCAGCGATGGCGCCGTGTCCGATGGCGGTGGTCAGCAGATGCGGGCGGATGACGTCGCCGCCGGCATAGACGCCCGGCTTGCCCTGCACCTGGTAGTTCCTGTCCGCGCTCACCGCGCCGCGGCCGTTGTCGAACTCTTCCAGCCCGGCAAAATCCACGGCCTGGCCGATGGCAGAGACGATCAGGTCCGCCGGGATGTCCTCCTCGCTGCCCTCCACCTGCCTGATTTCCAGCTTGCCACCCGCGAACCTGGCCTCGCAGCGCATGACGCGCAGGGCCGTGGCCCGTCCGTCGGCGCCGCGCACGATGCCCACGGGCACGAGCCCGCCGCGGATGTCGATGCCTTCGGCCAGTGCCTGCTCCACTTCGTGCTTGTTGGCCTGCATCTTGTCAACGGCAAATACCGAGGTCAGCGTGACGTCGGCGCCTTCCTTGGAGGAAATCTCGGCCACGTCGTGGGCCATGCGCCCGGCGATGGCGCGTTCGGTATCCACCGGCTTGCCGTGTTCGATGTGGCCCAAGCGGCGGGCCACGGTGGCCACGTCAATGGAGGTGTCGCCTCCGCCCACCACCACCACGCGCTTGCCCACGTATTTGAGCCGCCCGTCGTTGAAGGCCTTGAGAAAGGCCGTGGCCGTCACCACGTTGGGGGCTTCGCTGTCGGGCGTGGGCAGGGCCCGGCCGGACTGGGCGCCCATGCCCAGGAACACGGCGTCGTATTCCGCACGGATCTGCTCCAGGGTCACGTCCTTGCCGATATGGCAGTTCAGGCGGGTTTGTACGCCCAGCTCCAGGATGCGCTGGATTTCGGCGTCCAGCACGTGGCGCGGCGTGCGAAAGCCCGGAATGCCGTAACGCATCATGCCGCCCAGGTGCTCGTGCTCGTCGAAAATGGTGACTGCATGCCCCTTGAGGGCCAGCTGGTAGGCGCAGGACAACCCCGCCGGGCCGCCGCCGATCACCGCGACGCGCTTGCCCGTGGTCTTTTCCGGCGCCTTGAACTTGAGGTGGTTGGCAACCGCGTATTCACCCAGGAAATGCTCCACCGAGTTGATGCCCACGTGGTCTTCCACCTCGTTGCGGTTGCAACCCGACTCGCAGGGCGCGGGGCAGACCCGCCCCATGACCGAGGGGAAGGGGTTGGCTTCGGTCAGCACGCGCCAGGCAAATTCCTGCCAGGGCATGCCCGCCGGCGGCTTTTCCATGCCCCGGGCGATCTGCAACCAACGCCGGATGTCCTCACCCGAGGGGCAGCTGCCCTGGCAGGGTGGCGTGGACTGGATGTAGGTGGGGCACTTGTGCGAGTAGCTGGCCTGGATGATCTTGTCCCGCAGGGAATGCGTCGCACTGTCCCCGTCCTTGTAGCGACGGAAAGTCAGTTTGGTGTCGCCCTGCTCGATCGTGTCTGACATGACATGCCTCCGGTGAATGATTGCGTGCTAATGGGTCTCGCCCAGGATGATGGCGTTGCTGACCAGCTGATGAACGCCGCCCACCAGCCGCCGGTCGAATTTGTAGTAAGGCAGCACCTTGCTGAACTGCGCCTTGCAGATGGCGCAGATGGTGGCCATGAAATTGACGCCGTGCACGTCCACCACCTCCTGCAGGGCCTCCATGCGCGGCAGGGCGCCCTTGACCCGCAGGTCGATCAGGTCGTCGGTGAGCAGGCCGCCCCCGCCCCCGCAGCAGAAGGTTTTTTCGCGGGTGGTGTGGTCCGCCATTTCCACGTAATGGTTGGCCACGGCGCGGATGATGTTGCGCGGAATCTCGAACTGTCCGCCGGCAAAGTCGCCCATGCGCGACCCGCGCGCCACGTTGCACGAATCGTGAAAGGTCACCACGTACTGGTCGTTGGCTTCCTTGTCGAAGCGCAATGCATCACGCTCGATCAGGTCCCAGGTCAATTCGCAGATGTGGGTGGGCTGGCGGTAGCGCGCGTCCAGCTGCTTTTGCAGCTGCAGGGCAAAGGGGTCGGTCGCCCCCGCGCCGATGCCGGTGAGGGTGTTCCAGAAGCTGTAGGCCACGCGCCAGGCATGCCCGCATTCGCCCACCACGATGCGCTTGACCCCAAGCTCGAGGGCCGCCTCGCGGATGCGCAGGGCGATCTTGCGCAACTGGTCGTAGTTGCCGATGAACATGCCGAAATTGCCGGCTTCGGACGCCATGGAGGACAGGGTCCAGCTGATGCCTGCGGCATGGAACACCTTGGCGTAGCCGATCAGGCTGTCAATGTGGGGTTCGGCAAAAAAGTCGGCGGAGGGGGTGATGAGAAGGACTTCGGCGCCCTTCACGTCAATGGGGAAACGCACATCCACGCCGGTGTCTTCCTTGACGTCCTCTTCCAGCCCCTGCAGCGTATCGATCAGTGCCGGGGCCGGCAGCCCCAGGTTGTTGCCGATGCTGTGCACCTTGCCGATGATCTCGTTGGAATATTTCTGGCCGTAGCCCACCGAATCCAGGATCTCGCGCGCTGCCATGGTCACTTCGGCCGTATCGATGCCGTAGGGACAGAACACGGAGCAGCGGCGGCATTCCGAGCACTGGTTGAAATAGGTGTACCACTCGTCCAGCACCTCGCGCGTCAGGTCGCGCGCGCCCACAAGCCAGGGAAAGTATTTTCCGGCGAGGGTGAAATAGCGCCGATAGACGCTGCGCATCAGGTCCTGGCGCGCCACCGGCATGTTCTTGGGATCCTGGGTTCCGATGAAGTAATGGCACTTGTCGCTGCAGGCACCACAATGCACGCAGGCGTCCATGTAGACCCTGAGCGAGCGGTACTTGCCCAGCAGCTCGCCCATGCGCGCCAATGCCTTTTCCTGCCAGTCCTCCACCAGCTGCCCGGGAAACCCCAGCGCCGTCTGGATCTTTTCATTGGCCACGAAGGAGCGCACCTCCTTCATGGCGCCGGGTTTCAGTTCCGGCACGATGGGGATGACGCGGTAAGGCGGGGCGACGACGGTTTCAGCCATGGGGGCGCTCCACATCCATGCGTGCCGCCCACGCCGACACGTGGCGCACTTCCCTGGAATCGTCCACCTGGTTGCGGGTGGGAGAAAAGAAGACGCCGGGGGCGTGCAGCAGCTTGCTGAACGGAAATACGATCATCAACACCAGCACCAGGGAAAGGTGCAGGTACAGCAGCAAGCTGTCCGGCAGCGGCTGGATGCTGAAATGCAGCCAACCCAGGAAAAACCGCTTGACCGCGATGACATCGGGATGCGCCACGTACTGCATGGCCAGCCCCGACAGGCCGATGCCCAGCAGCAGTACCAGCATGAGGTGATCGGAAGGCGTGGAAATGTAGCGGATGCGTTCCACCAGGAGGCGCCGCGCCCACAGGCCAGCCAGGCCCAGCACCATGGCCATGCCGCCGTAGATACCGAAGGGCTGCACCGCGGCCACCCAGAACCAGACCGGCTCGGTGAAATAGCGCAGGTGGCGCAGCACCACCAGGGCGAGGCCGAAATGAAACAGGATGCCCAGGGCCCAGATCCACAGGTTGGCCTTGAAGAGGCTTTCAAACAGCATGACTTCGCGCGCCATGCGAAACACCACTCCGCGGATCGTGGTCGGTGCTGGCGTGGTGGGAATCCTGAGCGGTGCCGGCGTCCGGGCGTAGCCTGCAATGCGCACCAGCAGGCCGCCCGCAAACACCAGTGCCGCAAGATAGAACAGCAACGCAAAGACCATGCTGGCTGTCGTCATGTCATTCACCCCGGCAGGCCCGCCCTCCCGTTGGGGAGAAGCGGCGGCTTCACGCCGCCGCAGCGGACCGCGATGCGTTGATTACACGCAACCCGTGGGCTTGGGCAGGCCCGCGATCTTGCACGCCTGCTTGGCCGGACCGTAGGGAAACAGCTCGTACAGGTACTGGCTGTTTCCTTTTTCCGGCCCCAGTTTTTTGCCGATGGCCTTGGTCAACACGCGCACCGCCGGGGCGATCTGGTATTCGTCGTAGTACCCGCGCAGAAAATCCACCACTTCCCAGTGCTGGTCCGTCATGTTGACGCTTTCCGCCTTGGCGATGTAGTCGGCTACATCCCGGTTCCAGTCCGCCAGGTTGACGAGATAACCTTCTTCGTCCGTTTCGTACGACTTGCCGTTGACTTCGATGTTGGGCATTGCGCTCTCCTCCGTTTATAGGTTGATGTGGCTGCTTACAGCCAGGACTGACAGGTCTTGTTCCGGGCGACGAGATCGACGAAACCGCCGTAGTCCACCACGGCAATGCCTTCGATCAGGTGGACCGCCACGCCGCGCGCCTCGAGGTCGGGCTGCAGGGCGTATACCTTGAATCGCTTCAGGGCGTCGCGCATCAGCGGTTCGAACAGGGTGCCTGCACTGGCGGCATAGACGGCATCCTCGATCAACAAGAGATCGCCACCTTGCGCCACGCGCAGGCAGGAATCCAGTGCGGCGTGGCCCAGCGGCGATTTATTGACGATATGCAGCATGCGCGCTCTCCTCTTTCAAAAACTCAAAACAACATCCTGCTGGTCCATCAATGCGCCCAGCGCCGCCCGATCCAGCACCATGACGTCCACCAGCAGGTCGTCTTCGGTCAGGCCCCGCGCCTCCAGCGATTCCTTCTCCACGTAGAGCTTCTCGATGTCGTAGCCATCCAGGGCCCGGTAGGTGGGCGAAAAGTTCTTGGTTTCGATACCCTTGGTCTGCTGCCCCTTGCGCAACTGGTACACGCCATCGTCCAGAAACACCAGGGACACGTCCTGGTCGAAGGCTGCCGTGATCAGCACCACCTCCAGCGCCTCCAGTGCATAGACCGTGCCGTAGGGAGGCTTGCGGTTGACGAACATGAATTTCTTGATGCTGCTCTCTTCGCTCATGCGTGCCTCTCAATCCCCAAACGTCACCAGCCGGTCAGCCTGAATGCCCGCCTCCACGAGTTGACCCAGCCCCGAGATGCGAAACCCCGGCGCCAGGTTTTCGTCCTTGATGCCGCGCCGCAGAGCGGCGGCCACGCAGACCACGAGATCGATGCCCTGTTCCTCGGCCAGCCTGCTCCAGCGGGCCACGATGTTGCGATCGTCCTGCGGGGGCTCGGTCAGGCGCGAGGCGTTGTTGACCCCGTCGTGATAAAAGAACACCCGGAAGATTTCGTGGCCCTGCGCCAGCGCCGCCTTGCAAAACAGGTAGGCGGAATCGCTGGCCTGGTGCTGGTAGGGTCCTTCGTTGACGACAATGCCAAACTTCATGGTCACCCCGATCAGAAGCGGATATGCGCCGAGGCATTGAGATTGGCGCGCGAGCCCCGCCAGTCATCCACCAGGTACTTGGTGAAGGGCAGTTCGGTGAGCTCGAAGAAACGGGGCCAGCCAATCCGTTCGATCCAGTCCGACATGCGCTCCCAGGCCCGGCCATCCGCCTTGTAGGCGTGCAGGATCTTCTTCACCACGTCGCCCACTTCGGTCCAGCGCGGCGGGTTGTTGGGCAGTCCGGACGCCACCATCTTCATGAACGTGGGCTTGGCGCGCGCATTCGAGTTCTTGCCGCCCACCCAGATGGCAATCTTGGAATGCTCCGGATCGTTGATCTGCATGGGGGGGCATGGCGGGTAGCAGGCGCCGCAGCAGACGCATTTTTCCTCGTCCACTTCCAGCGACGGCTTGCCGTTGACCATGGCCGGGCGAATGGCCGCCACCGGACAGCGCGCCACCACCGCCGGGCGTTCGCACACGTTGGCCACCAGATCGTGGTTGATCTTGGGCGGCTTGGTGTGCTGCACGATGATGGCGATGTCCGCCTGGCCGCCGCAATTGATTTCGCAGCAGGAGGTGGAGAGGTGCACCCGGTTGGGCATTTCTTCGCGGCGGAACTCGTCGATCAGCTCGTCCATCAGCGACTTGACCACTCCCGAGGCATCCGTGCCCGGAATGTCGCAGTGCAACCAGCCCTGGGTATGGGCAATCATCGAAATGGAGTTGCCCGTGCCGCCCACGGGAAAGCCGCTGGCTTCCAGCTCGCTGATGAGTGGCGCCACCTTGGCCTGGTCAGCCACCATGAATTCGATGTTGGAGCGGATGGTGAAGCGCACGTGCCCGTCGGCAAAGCGGTCGGCGATGTCGCACAGCTTGCGGATGGTGTACACGTCCATCTGGCGCTGGGTGCCGGCGCGCACGGACCAGACCTGGTCGCCCGTGTGCGACACGTGGTGCAGCACGCCAGGACGCGGCCGGTCGTGGTATTTCCAGTTTCCGTAATTTTTGAGCAGGGTGGGATGCAGGTACTGCTTGTTGTCCGGCACGCCACTTTCCACGGGACGACGCATTTGGGGTTGGCTCACGATCACTCTCCTCCGGCAGCCTGTTTTTTGGCGTTTATCTTGGCCACTTCCTCATCCCAGCCATCGGTGCGCACGTAGGGGTTCATGCGCGGGGAGTTGACCATGTTGGGATCCACTTCGATTTCCATGGCATCCAGGAAATTGACGAGGCCGATGCGTTCGATCATCTCGCCGGTGCGCTCGTGTTCCAGCGCATTCTCGGCGAAGAAATCAATGATCTTTTGCGCCAGTTCCACCAGTTTTTCATAGTCCTCGTCGGACTCGAGCTTCATGAAGGGAACCACCACGGTCCCCATGAGGTCGCCGATCTTGAGGGTGCGCTTTCCGCCCACCAGGATCGTCGCCCCCTTGTCCTTGCCTGGGGACAGGGCCCCGGTCATGGCATTGAT
This sequence comes from Pseudomonadota bacterium, assembly GCA_021850135.1. Classification (GTDB taxonomy): domain Bacteria; phylum Pseudomonadota; class Gammaproteobacteria; order Burkholderiales; family Ferrovaceae; genus JAJZRV01. Next base: position 5,891 of record JAJZRV010000042.1, on the reverse strand, counting down.
GCACTGCATGCAGCGCACGCAGCTTTTGTTGTCGATTTCCAGGGACTGGGCATCGTTGAGCTCGAGACTGGAGTAATGACCGTCGTTGCGTGCCTTACCCGCGTCCTTGACGCGAATGGCGTTGGTGGGGCAGCGCGCCACCACCGAATTGATCAGGCGATTGAGGCCCTGCTTCTGGAACCAGGCACGCCCCATGGCATTGTCGGTACGGATGTTGTCGCGCCAGGTACCGATGACCGACATGTCCGCGCGCTGGATGGAGTTCATGCAGTCGTTGGGACAGCCGGAAAACTTGAACTTGAACTTATAGGGCAGCGAAGGCCGGTGGATGTCGTCCAGGAAGGTGTTGACTACGGCACGGTGCGCGCGTGCTTCGTCGTAGCAGGACTGCTCGCAACGCGCGCTGCCCACGCAGGACATGGAGGTGCGCACCGCAGGCCCGGCGCCGCCCAGGTCGAAGCCCAGTTCGTTGATTTCGTCGAAAGCCTTCTGCACGTTCTCGGTGGTGGCCCCCTGGAACATGATGTCGCCCGACTGGCCGTGGAAGGCAATCAGACCCGAGCCATGACGTTCCCAGATGTCGCACATCTTGCGCAGCACGTTGGTGTCGTAGTGCATGCCTGGAGGCGGCATCACGCGCAGGGTGTGGAACTCGGCGGCGTCCTTGTAGACCGGCTGGCCGTTTTCGTCCTTCAATTCGGTAAAGCGCGGAATGACGCCGCCGCCATAACCGAAGACGCCCACCGTGCCGCCTTTCCAGTAGCCCTTCTTGGTCTTGTAGGACGTTTCGAGCTGTCCCAGCAGATCCACCACCTGGTCCTTGTCCTGGGCGAGGCGCTTCAAACCCGTGACGAAGCTGGGCCAGGGTCCCGACTCCAACGCGTCCAGGTTCGGCGTGTCGTACATTTTCTTAGCCATGTCTCCTCCTTGCTTGCTTGTTGGGTCGCTTGTGAACACTGCCAGCGATTCGAAAATTTGTTATTTGTATGCCATCATCACTGAACTCCTCTGGACATTAAATAACCCGAATGGGGGGGGATGCCCTTTCCTGATGGGTTACACCCACGCCCCCCTGTAGAGGCTATAGACGCATCGCTCAGGAACCATGACCATGGCTGAAATCACCGCATTGGCACGCTTTACCGTCCCGCTGGGACAACAGGAGATCGAGGTGCAGCAGATCGAACACGCCGAAGGCGGCATGCCCCTGATGCGCTTGCGCATCCGCGAAGGCAAGCGCTTTACCATCTTCGACATCGACCCCATCACAGCGCGCGAACTGGGTGCTGTGCTGCAACATTGGGCCGCCGCGCAGGGCGGCTGAATCATGTCCACGCCCTGCCCCGACATGACCGACCTGGCCTTTGGGCTGCGGGGTGATTTCGTGCCGACGGGCTACGCGCGCACGCTTCTGCAGGGCCTCGTGGAGGCGTTGCCCTGGCTTGCCGGAGAACCCCTGGCCGGGGTGCTGCCGCTGCGCGGCACGCAGCACGACCGCGGCATCTGGCTGCCGCGCCGCACCAAACTGGTATTGCGCCTGCCCACCGGGCGCATCGCCCAGGCCCGGGCCCTGAGCGGACGGCAACTCTCCGTGGGAGATGCGCTGCTCTCCGTGGACGAGAGCGAGGTGCGCCCGCACGTGGGGCACCCCACCCTGCACGCGCATCTGGTGGCCACCGCACTGGACGAAGCGGCATTCATGGGCAGCGTCAGGGACGCGCTTGCAGGAATGGGCATCGAAGCCCAGTGCATCTGCGGCAAGCATCGCACCCTCCCGGACGGCGAGCACGGCATCAGTGGTTTCAGCCTGGTGGTGCATCACCTGAAACCGGAACAATCCCTGCGCCTGCAAGGCGTGGGACTGGGCGAGGGCCGCCCCCTGGGGTGCGGCATTTTTGTGCCCTTCAAGGCCATTCCCAACCTGGAATGAGCCGGGTACCGAAAACAACACAGGAGGAGCCGATCCATGGGATACGTCGTAGGTGAAGCAACGCTGGAAACGGATGCTGACGGTTATCTGCTGGAACCCAATTTCGATGACGACACCGTGGCCGTCATCGCCGAGGCGGAAAACATTTCGCTGACCCCCACGCACTGGCTGATCATCCAGTACATGCGCGACGAATACCGGGAACACGGACATACCCCCAATTTCAGGAACATGCTCAAGGATTTGCAGGAGTTCATGCCCGAAGCCGACAGCAAGTTCCTGTATGACCTGTTCCCCCTCGGCCCGGCCAAGCAGGCCGCCAAGATTGCCGGCCTGCCCCAGCCCTACGGCAAGGGAGGGTACTAGCATGAATGCGCAGGTCGCCGACGTGTTTCTGGACCTCAAGGGGCTGACCTGTCCCGGACCGCTCCTGGGTGCCAAGCGCATGGTGGATGCGCTGGAATCCGGACAGGTGCTGCTGCTGGTATCCGATTGCCCGGGCACTCACGACGACCTTCTGGCCTGGACCCGGCAAACCGGCAACCAGCTGCTCAGGACGGAAAGGATGAAGGACGGCGGCACCGGCTACTATCTCCAGAAGGGACGCAGCGCCTTGCACGAGGCCCACGTCGTGCTGGACATCCGCGGCGTGTCCTGCCCCGGCCCCATCGTGGAAGCGAAGAAACTGCTCAACGGCATGCAGCCGAAGGAAGTGCTGAAGCTGATCAGCAACTGCCCCGGCATCCGCTCCGACATCACAGGCTGGGCCAGCGCCACGCACATGACCCTCGTGGATACGGTGGAGACGGCGGCAGGAGAATACGCGTTCTACATCCGCAAGGACTGAAGCGCCCGGCCCATGCGTGTCAAGAGCCAGTGGTTTAAAGGCGGCAAGCCCAAATCTCCCGAGGAGATCGCCGGCGCCGTTGCGTTCATTGCCTGGCGCGTGGCCCAGAACGCCCTCAGAAACACGCGCCGCGCCCACTTCGACGTGGAAGTGGGACGCCAGTACTTCGATTTCCTGCAGGAATTCCTGATCTTCCTGATCCAGGTGGCCGACCGCATCGCCTTCCGCCAGCGCCCCTGGAACCTGCGGGTGGCCTTTACCTCCGCCCTCGCCCACCGCGTGGCCGAGACCCTCTCTGAAAACCAGGCCGAGCTGCTGGGCGACGACCCCATCACGCAGAAAGCGCGTTTCATTACGCGCCTCAATGCGTGCGCCGAGGATTACGCCGGTTTCGACTATGATCCCCAGGACCTGAATTTTGCCTTCGTGCGCTACCTGGGCCACGCCATGGAAGCGGTCATGACGGGCGACGACCAGCAATGGATCATTGACCAGATGATGAGCGTCGAGGCGCCTGAAGCCATCGCCACCCTGGAGAAGGCCATGAAGGGGCTGCTGGACGACACGCCGCGCCCGCCGCGCAGCAGCCGCCTGAGCGGTCCGGAATAGCCGGTTCCCCCATGACGGCCTCCCCCTTCGACCTGACGGCCCACGGCGCTTATGCAGCCTGGCGCCGCGACAAGCTGGCGCCGCCCCCGCCCACGACAGACAGCCTGCTGGTGGAGATCGGGGACCCGCGCGCGCTGACCGCAGTTGAGCACGATGCTGTGATGACGCGCATCCGCCGCTGGAACATGGCGCTCTACGCCAGCCGCGTAATGGACGCCGACCCCGGGATTCCGCGGCAGTTGGGCGCGCAGTTCGGGCTGACGCAGCTCGACGCCAACTGGCTCGCCGACGAGGACGGCATTTCAAAAATCAGCGTGCACGAAGGCGGCACGCGCGAAGCGTACATTCCCTATACCAACCGTCCCATCAAGTGGCACACCGACGGCTACTACAACCCACCCGGCCGGCTGATCCGCGGCATGATCCTGCATTGCGTGCAAAGCGCGCGCGAAGGCGGCGACAACGGACTGATGGACCACGAAATGGCCTACCTGCTGCTGCGCGACCAGGATCCGGCGCACATCCGGGCCCTCATGCAGCCCGACGCCATGGTCATTCCGGAACGGGTGGACGCGGTGGACGGCGTGCGCCCGCAACAGGGCGGCCCCGTATTCTCGGTGGATGCCCACAGCGGCCGGCTGCACATGCGCTACACGGCGCGCACCCGCAGCATTGCCTGGAAGGAGGACGAGGCCACGCGTGCTGCGGTGGCAGCCCTGGAAGCCCTGCTGGCAGCGCCTTCGCCCTACATCCTGCGCACCCGCCTTGCCCCCGGCATGGGCCTGCTGTGCAACAACGTGCTGCATGACCGCAGCGGGTTTACCGACGACCCCACACACCCGCGGCTGCTGTACCGCGCACGCTACCTCGACCGCATCGCGGGCTGACCTTCCTTCTCCGGCAAAAAAAATGCCCGCCGACATGCAGGGGCGGGCAACTGAGATTGCTCTCAGACCTGGAGAAGAAACTTACCAGCCGTAGGCGATGCCGATGGAATCCTCGTACATGCTGAGGTTGGCATTGCCGCCGCCGAATCCTGCAGGGATGGAGTTGCTGCCATTGAGGGTCTTGGTGAAGGCATGCATGTAGGACACCGTGAGTTCCGCCTTGTTGGGCAGGATCCAGGTGGCGCCCAGCGTGGCATGATCCTGCACGACGCCCGGGGCCAGGATGTTGAAGAAGGTCTGGGACGCGGGGATCTGCTGGTTGTTGTGGTTGTAGCCGGCGCGCAGGGTCAGGGTGGGACTGATGACCTGGCTGACCCCCAGCTTGTAGACCGTCATGTCCTGCCAGCCAAAACCGGAACCGCTGCTGCCGCCCAGCATGGTGGCGGGGCCGGTGGGCGGAAAAACCAGGGGGTTGGTGACGGAAGCAACGCCGCTGTACTGGATTTTTTCCACGTCAAAGGCCAGCGTGGTGGCGGGTGCGGCCTTGATCGCCATGCCCACGCCGTAATTGGCGGGGATGTCGAATCCGCCCTGCTCGGCAAACAGCCCGCTGTAGTTGTTGAACTTGCCCATCTTGGTCTTGGTCTGGTAGGTGGCGCCCAGCGTGACCGCCGGCGTGACCTGTCCGGTCCAGCCGATGCGCGCCCCATAACCGGTGGAGGAATCCGTCCCATTGTTGGTGAGCGCCGTGGGCGTGGCCGAGATCTGCTCGAAGGCATACAGCCCCTTGGCGCTGAACTGCTGGTAGGCCAGGTTCAGGGACACGCCGATGGCATTGGTGGGATTGAGCTTCATGGACCAGGTGGGGCTGACAAACAACTGGGCCATGTTCTGCCCGCCCGCCCCCGGGTTCGACACCCCGCCCATCTGGGCGTACACCCCAAACGGGTTGTGGCCGTAGTCGGTATTCATGCCGCCGTTGCCAAACACCGAGACGCCCAGCGACATGGTGTCGTTGATCATCCTGTTGTAGCCAAACTCGGGAATGAAGAAGTCGTGAGTGGCATTGCCGTCGTAGCTGCCGTTGACTCCGGGGACCCCGTTGCCGACGATATCCGAGCTGCGCGTGGGGCGGAACCACTCGAGCCCGAAGTCAACGCGGTCGCCCACCATCACCATGCCCGCCGGATTGCTGGCTGCGGCCAGCGCGTCCTGGGGCAAGGCGATGCCCACGCCGCCCATGCCGATGGATTTCTGGCCATAGCCGATGGCAAAGTAGCCATTGGTCGCCTGCGCGAGCGGCGAAGCGAGACCGCCGGCGATGAGCCCTGCCAGCAACACCTTGTGCTTGTTCATGCTCCTCTCTCCTTTATCGTGGTCGTCCGGGCGTCAATGAGACAACGCGCCCGAATCAATGGGCCGTGCAATGCAGAAACAGTGGTAAAGCAACGCCTGGTCAGACAAACAGGCAAATGTCGGTATCGCCGGCAAACTCCATGAACGTCGCCGCGCCGCCGAATTCGATGTTCTCGATGAAATCGCTTTTCTCGAAGTCAAACAGGTCCACGGTCATCTGGCAGGCGATGAACTTCACGTCCGCTTCCTGGCAGGGGCTGCG
>JAJZRV010000116.1 GCA_021850135.1 Pseudomonadota bacterium | reverse complement strand
GCTCACCATGACATTGGCTATCGTGCATGTCATTGTCGGGCTTGTCTGGTTTTATCCCTTCTGAAGTGACTGCGCCGCTCCGCTTGAACCTCTGCAGGGGAGGCGTTGCAGCGGTTGTCCTGTACGGGTTTTCCGGACTTGCCGGAGTTTCCTACGAAGTGCTGTGGGCGCGCATGCTGACGCTGCAGTTTGGCGTCAGCGTGTTTGGGGTGGTGGTGACGGTGGCCGCATTCATGGCCGGCTTGGGCTTGGGCAGTCTGGCCATGGCTTGGGCCTCACAGCGGATTGGACGTCCTTTGCTGTGGTTAGCCCTCCTGGAAGCAGGGGTGGCTGCCTTTGCATGGATACTGCCCACGGCTGTTCCGGCCATGGGCAGTGGTTTCGACGCCGCAGCAACCCGAATGACGCCGGTCGCTTGGCAGGCGCTCATGGCAGGTGCTTCGTTTTTGTTGCTGACGGTGCCCGCCTTTGCCCTGGGTGCAGGTTTTCCTCTTCTGATGCGGGCCATTCCAAAATCCCAGGCAGCGCTCGGCCTGTTCTATGGAGTCAACACCCTGGGAGCGGTGGCCGGAGCCCTTTTGCCGCTGGCCTTGCTTCCTTCGCTGGGGTGGACCGCAGCCCTGCGGGCAACCGCCCTGCTGGGGCTGGCCGTGGCCCTGGGCTGGGCGCTCCTCCTGAAATGGCGTGTTCCGGAAAAGGCCGAGGGAAGGGAGCCGCGTCCGCCCGGCATTTGGCTGATCACCTACGGCGGACTGGGCGCAATGAGTCTGGTGCTCGAAATTGCCTGGACCCGGTTGTTCAGCCTTGTCATGCTGCGAACGGAATATGTGCTGGCCCTGATTCTAGCGGCATTTTTGGGCGGCATTGGCCTGGGCAGCCTCTGGGTTTCACGAACCCATCGCCCAGGCTGGGCGCGAGCGCTGCCCTGGCTTGCTTCAAGCGGGATACTGCTCAGCCTGGCCTTGCTGCCCCTGTTTTCCTCCTGGATCGAGCGTACCAGCTGGGCTTCCTTTGCATCCGCACTGTGGGCGCAAGGTGGCGTGCTGCTTTTGCTGACGCTGCCGGCAACACTGGTGTTGGGCGCCTGGCTGCCTATTCTGGCACGCCAATCGAGGGGCAGCGGGGTGTGGCTATACGGGGCCAATGCATTGGGAGGTGCCGTGGGGGCTGCCGCTGCCGGCTATTTCCTCATTCCTTTGCTAGGAACTCCGGCAACCCTGGTTTTGGCGGCCTGGGGAATACTGGGCCTGGGGCTTTTCTGGAACAGGCCGCTGAGTCGCTGGATGATCGTTCCAGCCTTGGCCATGGCCGTTGCCTCGTTTCGCCTGGCTTCGTTTCCAGCTGCGGAGTCGTTGCTTCCCCAGGCGCTCGCAGGCAGCAAGGATCTCTACCGCTACGAAGACGCAGTGGCCATGACCCAGGTTGTGGAACTGGCCAACGGGCAGCGGTTGCTGCTGACCGACTTGCAACGCCGGGACGCTTCGACAGAGGCAACCGCGGTATATGTCCAGGCCAATCAGGCCCGCCTGGCACTGCTTTTGCATCCGGCCCCACACAAGGTCCTTTTCCTCGGGCTGGGTACCGGTATTTCCGCCATGGGATCCCAACCTTACCCGGGCCTGGACCGCACGGCGGTCGAGCTGTCCCGCGGCGCCATACTGGCAGCCAGACAGTGGTTCGCGCCGCTTAACGGATCTGTCCTGGGGCAAACGGAAGTGCTTCAGGACGATGCGCGGCATTTTTTGAGCGCAAGCCGGAGCCGCTATGATGTGATTGTCGGCGACCTGTTTCACCCGGATCTGGCCGGCGTCAGTTCGTTGCTTTCCGTACAGCAATTCCGCAGGGTTCGCAGCCACCTGGCGGATGGGGGCATTTTTGTGCAATGGATCGCCCTCAACCAGTTCGATTCCGAATCCCTTGTCATCGTATTACGCAGCTTTCGCGATGTGTTTCCGCAAGGGCAACTGTTTCTCGACGGCATGCATCTGGCGCTTGTGGGCCCAAATGGGGCATGGTCGGGTGCCAACGCTGTGTCAGCCAATCTGGATCGCCTGAGCTCCTTGCAAAGGCAGCAAGCTACCGCTGGCGAAGGCGAGATGACCTGGCTGGGGCGCTATTGGGGTCCGATACCCTCAAGCCGCGGTGTTGAGCAGGATGAATGGGCTCCCCAGATCGAGTTCCGGTTGCCGCGGCTTCGCTATGGGGGCGGTGCCGACCTGGCGGGGGTTCTCGAACGTTTGGTTGCAATGCGGCCGGACGTGGACAGGGCGCGGTCCATGCTGGGGATTCTTCCCAGCCAGCGCGAAAGTTTCGAGCGGGCCTATATTGGCACCGAACTGCTGGTGCGCAGCTGGATTTCGGCATTGAATGGGCAGTCAGGCCAAGCGGACCGATTGATGGGCATGGCATTTGAAGCCAATCCCAAGGATCGCTGGACCGCCTATGCGCTTTCGGACCAGATGCTGGCGCATCTCGACGGGGCCGTTGCACGGGGGCTGGACCGTGAACAGGCCCTGCGCAAACTCCAGCAAATCAACCCCTGGTCACCTGAAATCCTGCGCGCCCTGTGGCACGAGCAGAAACGGCGCCATGAGCCTGCGGCAGAAGCCACGCGCCAGCAGTTGCTGAACCTCAGCCCACTTGACCGGGAAGCCCTGTCGGCGAAGAATTGAGCCGTTATGAC
>JAJZRV010000115.1 GCA_021850135.1 Pseudomonadota bacterium | reverse complement strand
CTTTTCCTTCGTAGGAAATATGCAGCAGGTTGGCATCCATGCTGTACGGGCTGCCGCCGGCCTTGTGTTTCATTTCCACAGGGATGCCATGGGTTTCAGCATAGGCCAGCAGCTTTTCGCGGGAAGTCAGATCCCATTCGCGCCAGGGAGCAATCACCTTGATGCCGGGTTCCAGGGCGTAATAGCCCAGCTCGAAGCGCACCTGGTCGTTGCCCTTGCCGGTGGCCCCGTGAGACACGGCATCGGCGCCGGTTTCGCGGGCAATTTCAATCTGGCGTTTGGCGATCAGCGGGCGCGCAATGCTGGTGCCCAGCAGGTATTCGCCTTCATACACCGCATTGGCGCGGAACATGGGAAACACGAAATCACGCACGAACTCTTCGCGCAGGTCATCGATATAAATCTGCCGGATGCCAAATTTCTCGGCCTTGGCGCGCGCAGGCTCCAGCTCTTCACCCTGGCCGATATCGGCCGTGAAGGTCACCACTTCGCACTGATAGGTGTCCTGTAGCCATTTCAGGATCACAGAAGTATCCAGGCCACCCGAATAGGCCAGCACCACTTTCTTGATGTCGCTCATGAATCCTCGATTCCTCAGTTTTGGGCCACTTGCCCCAGTATCAGATATTCCATCAGCGCCTTCTGGGCATGCAGGCGGTTTTCCGCTTCATCCCAAACCACGCTCTGCGCGCCTTCCAGCACTTCTGCGGACACTTCCTCGCCCCGATGGGCCGGCAGGCAATGCATGAACAACGCATCAGGCCGGGCCACCGCCATCATTTCGGCATCCACCTGGAAGTCGGCAAAATCACGCTTGCGCTCGTCCGTTTCAGCCTCAAACCCCATGCTGGTCCAGACATCGGTGGTCACGAGATCCGCGTTCCGGGACGCCTCCATGGGGTCGGCAAACAGGGTGAGATGGGGCTTTTCCGTTTCGGAAATCAGCGATTCGTTGATCCCATACCCCTCGGGCGACGCCACGTGGAGCTGAAAATCGAAAATCGCTGCCGCCTGCAGCCAGGTGCTGCACATGTTGTTGCCATCACCGATCCAGGCCACGGTTTTTCCGGCAATATCCCCGCGATGCTCGATGTAGGTGAACACATCGGCCAGGATCTGGCAGGGATGAAACTGGTTGGTCAGCCCGTTGATGACGGGAACACGGGAATAGGCCGCGAAACGCTCGATGATGGACTGGTCGAAGGTGCGGATCATCACCAGGTCCACCATGCGCGAAATGACACGCGCCACGTCTTCGATTGGCTCGCCGCGGCCAAGCTGGGTTTCGCCAGTCGTCAGGTTGATGGAAGAACCGCCCAGCTGGTGGATGCCCGCTTCGAAGGAAACCCGGGTGCGCGTGCTCTGCTTTTCAAACACCATGGCCAGCATCCGGTCCTTGAGCGGATGATAGATGGTGTAGGACTTGAACAGGGCTTTGATGAGCCGCGTACGTTCAAACAGGTATTCGAACTCGTCCTTCGTGAAATCCCTGAACTGGAGAAAGTGTTTCACGGTCAGGCACCCAGGAAGCGCTTGATGATGGGAACCAGTACCGACACGATCTGCTCGGTTTCTTCGTCATTCACGATCAGCGGGGGCAACAGGCGCACCACCTTGTCCGAAGTGACATTGACCAGCAGCCCGGCTTCGAGCGCCTGCTTCACGATGTCGGCGCATGGGCGGTCAAGCTCCACGCCCAGCATGAGTCCCTGGCCGCGAATTTCCACCACACCGGGCACGCCTTCAAGGCCGCTTTCGAGTCCGCGCCTGAGCCGTTCGCCCTGATGCAGTGCATTGGCCCGCAGGCCCTCTTCTTCCATGATGTCGAGCGTGGCCAGCGCCGCCGCGCACACCAGCGGACCGCCACCAAAGGTGGTTCCGTGGCTGCCCGGCTTGAACACCTCGGCTGCTGGCCCATCCGCCAGGCAGGCGCCAATCGGCACGCCGGAGCCCAGGCCTTTGGCAAGCGCCATGACGTCAGGCTTCACGCCCGCGTGCTGAAAGGCGAACCAGTGACCGGTCCGCCCGATGCCTGTCTGCACTTCGTCCAGCATGTAAAGCCAGCCGCGTTCCCGGCACAAGGCATGCAATGCTTTTTGGTAGGCGATGTCGGCCACGTTGATGCCGCCTTCGCCCTGAATGGGTTCCAGCAGCACGGCCACGATGTTCCGGTTGTGCTCGGCGACCGCCTTGACCGCATCCAGGTCGTTGTAAGGCACGCGCACGAAACCGGCCACCAGCGGCTCAAAACCCGCCTGGGCCTTGCGGCTTCCGGTAGCCGACAGCGTGGCGATGGTCCTTCCGTGCCACGCCTTTTCCATGACGATGATGGTGGGCACTTCCACCCCGCGCTGATGCCCGTAAAGGCGCGCCAGCTTGATGGCCGCTTCGTTGGCTTCGGCGCCCGAATTGCAGAAAAACGCCTGCGACATGCCGGACAGGGCGCACAGGCGATCGGCCAGTTCTTCCTGGCGCAGCACCCGGTAAATATTGGACGTGTGAATGAGCGCAGCCGCCTGGTCGGCAATCGCCCGAACCAGCTTGGGATGCGCGTGCCCCACTCCGTTGACGGCAATGCCGGAAAGCGCGTCCAGATAGCGCCGTCCCGCCTCGTCCCACAGCCAGGCACCCTCCCCGCGCACAAAAGCCACAGGCAGTCTTGCGTAGGTGTTCATCACATGGCTCATGAGG
>JAJZRV010000041.1:5179-14877 GCA_021850135.1 Pseudomonadota bacterium | reverse complement strand
CATGTTCTTGAGTTCGTGGTTGAGAAACCCGATGTCGAAGGCGGCGTTGTGGATGACGAGCTCGGCGCCCTGCACGAACTCCAGAAACTCGTCCACCACGTCGGAAAAACGGGGCTTGTCTGCCAGGAATTCGGTGGTCAGGCCGTGCTTTTGCAGGGCCCCGGGATCGCTGTCCCGGTCCGGGTTGAGGTACCGGTGAAAATGCTTTCCGGTGCGGCGTCGCTGAACGATCTCGACCAGACCGATCTCGATCACGCGGTGGCCCTTGGTGGGCTCAAGACCGGTGGTTTCCGTATCCAGGATGATCTGTCTCATGCGCCAAGTCCTGCAATGCCCTGATTGGCCAGCTGATCTGCCCGCTCGTTGCCCGGATTGCCTGCATGGCCACGCACCCAGCGCCAGTCAATCTGGTGCCGCGGTGTTTCCTGGACCAATGCCATCCACAGATCGGCATTCTTGACCGGTTGCCTGCTGGCGGTCTTCCAGCCGTTGCGCTGCCACCCCTTGATCCACTCCGTGATGCCCTTCTGGACGTACTGGGAATCCGTATGCAGGACCACATGGCAGGGTCGCTTCAGGGCCTTGAGGGCCTCGATGACGGCGGTGAGCTCCATGCGGTTGTTGGTGGTCTGGAGGGCCCCGCCGCTCAGCTCGCGCCGCACGCCCTGGCAGTCCAGCAACGCCCCCCAGCCGCCCGGCCCGGGGTTTCCTTTACATGCGCCATCGGTGTAAATTTCTACGATACTACTTGATGTTTTAGTCACAGTTTTATGTTTTATATATATTTTTTATTTTCAACGCGACGATGCTTCAGGACGCATTCCCTTCCGGCGGTCGCGAGCCCGGCATCAGCGGGATCACCTTGCCTTCCGGGTATTCCGAGCGCCGCACCGCCGAACGCACCGCGCTGACGAGGACCTTGTCGGCCGCGACACGGTTCCATCGCGGGGTGATGAGACGAACGCCCTGCACGCGCTTGATGGCCTGCAGCATGTACACCCCGCCGCCAACACCCCACCAGCGGTCGCCCGCCGGCTCGATGAAGCGCAGACGATGTAGCCAGCGTTCGCTGGCAATGGGCGGCGCGTAGGCCCAGAAACGGCCCCCGTTGACTTCAAATCCCAGCAAGGCCAGCCAGTCCTTGAGCCGCGACAGGGAAATGAAATGCCCGCACCAGGGATAGGTGGCGTTGCCCCGCGAAAAAAATTGGCGCAATCCCCACAGGCTGTGCGGATTGAACCCGGTGATGATGAGGCGCCCTTCGGGCATCATGACCCGATCCAGCTCGCGCAATATGGCGTGTGGGTTGCCGGAAAACTCCAGGGCATGCGGCAGCACGGCCAGGTCAATGCTTTGCGTCGCGATGGGCAACGCCTCGGGGTGGGCGCGCAGGCGCGATGCGCTGTCGCGGCTGACGGTGACCTTGTTGGGAATGCGGTTGGCCCGCAACGCCTCGAGCTCCGGCAAAAATACCTGGAGCGCATTGAAACCAAACACATTGGAAACGGCCTCATCCAGGACAGCCTGCTCCCGCTGGAGCACATAGGTCCCCAAGGGAGTTTGAAGCCAGTCGTGCAAGGTTGCGTCAGCCATGCCAGAATTGTAGACCAAACCGGTTCAATACGAGCAATCCATGCCAAACAGAATCCAAGTGAGCGGTGTCCCCGCCTTCAAGGACAACTATATCTGGATCATCCACGATGACCGCCACGCTGCGGTGGTGGATCCGGGCGATGCCGCCCCCGTGCTGCGCTTTTTGCAGGACCGTCAGCTGACCCTGGCTGCGGTGCTGATCACGCACCACCATGCAGACCATGTGGACGGCCTGGACAGCCTGCTGGCCGCGCACCCGGTACCTGTGTACGGCCCGCGAAACGAAGCCATTGACGACGTCACGCACCGGCTGGCCGAGCCCGACCGCATCGAGCTTCCCCACCTTGGCCTGACGCTGCAGGTGCTGGATGTTCCCGGGCATACCGCGGGGCATATCGCCTATTTTGGCGAAGGCCGCCTGTTCTGCGGCGACACCCTGTTTGCCTGCGGCTGCGGTCGGGTATTTGAAGGCACACCGGCGCAAATGTCCGATTCATTGGACAAGCTGGCCGCGCTTCCGGAGAATACGGCGGTTTACTGTGCCCATGAGTACACCTTGTCCAATATTGCATTTGCCCAGGCCGTTGAACCGGACAACGCCCCTTTGTTCCAGCGTGCCCGGGAGGCCGCCGAAACCCGCCGCCAGGGCCGGCCCACCGTTCCCAGCACGATTGCACTGGAAAAAGCGACCAACCCCTTCCTGCGCTGCAGGATGCCCGCCATTGCCCAAGCCGTCGAGTCTCACACCGGAACCCACCCGGCGGACACCGTTGCCGTGTTTGCAGCCCTGCGGCAATGGAAAAACACATTCTGAACACGCCCTTGAAACTGTCGAGACTGCTCACTGCCGGCCTGCTGGTCACGCTGCCCCTCCTTTGCACCGCGGAGACGGTGGCGACGGCAAAGACGGCAGCCGCCGAGGCGGAAACGGCCACGGTCGCCGCCACACCGGCGGCATCGCTCGTCACGCCCGCGGCGGCCTCCCCTGCCGCCGCGCCAACGCAAACTGCCACGGCCATCCAGCCTTTGGCCAATACCACCCTGCCGGTGGTGCCCTTCGATCTGTGGGATCGCATCCGTGACGGATTTGCCATGGAATCCCTGCCCGACGACCGCCTGGTCTATCGGCAGATTGCCTGGTTTGCCGCACGCCCCGACTATGTAGAGCGCACCGTGGAACGCAGCCGGCGCTACCTGTACTTCATCGTGGAAGAAGTGCAGCGGCGCGGCATGCCCATGGAAATTGCCCTGCTGCCCATCGTGGAAAGCGCGTTCAACCCCCATGCCCTTTCCCGCAGCCAGGCCTCGGGCATGTGGCAGTTCATCCCCTCCACAGGCCGCCTGTTCGGCCTGCAGCAGGACTGGTGGTATGACGGACGCAAGGACGTGGTGGCAGCCACCTACAGCGCGCTGGATTACCTGCAGAAGCTGTACGACGAATTCGGCTCCTGGGAACTGGCCCTGGCCGGCTACAACTGCGGGGAGGGCAAGATCCGGCGCGAAATTGCCTACAATACCGCCCATAACCGCCCCACCGATTACCAGAGCCTCAATTTGCCGGACGAGACCCGCAACTACGTGCCCAAGCTCATGGCCGCCAAGGCCATCGTCCTGGAGCCAGAGCGCTATGGCCTGACCCTCGCCCCCATTCCCGACGAGCCCTACTTTGCGGCAGTCACCACCCGCAAAAAACTGGATACCAAGCTTGCCGCCCAGTTTGCAGAAATGAGCACAGAGGAATTCCTGATGCTCAATCCCGGATTCAACCGGCCCGTGATCAGCCTCGATTTCAACCGGGAAAAGACCATCCTGGTCCCCGCCGGCGTGGCCGACCGCTTCGTGGCCCGCCTGGAGGATCCCAACGTCAAGCTGCTGTCCTGGAAAACCCACCACCTGCGCCGGGGCGAACCCCTCGACAAGGTGGCCAGCCAGTACGGCCTGTCGAGCGAGGAGCTCAAACGCATCAACGGCATCGCCAGCAACAAGAAAGTGGCGGGCGGCGGCACCATCATCGTGCCGGACAAATCCGGCCCCTCCAATGGCACCCTGGAACTCGACGGCAAGCCGGAATCCGAATTTGCCCCGCCGGCGCCGCCCCCGCACGCCAGGCATGGCCGGAAAGCCAGTCACAAGGCCAAATCGGGGCAACCTGCAGGAAAAGCCAAAAAAGCGTCGCCCGCCAAACATCCGGCAAAAAAACCTGCTGCCAAAAAGCCGCAACAATCCTCGCAGAAGTAAGCGCCCGGCCTCCCCTGCGCCGGGCCGTCAGATCCCTTTGGGAATCGCCGACAGGAGCTTGCGCGTATAGGCGTGTTGCGGATGGGCATAGACCTCGTCCGCATCGCCCGACTCCACCACTTCACCTTCATGCATGACCAGCACCTGGTCGGACATGTAATGGACGACCGCCAGATCGTGGGAGATGAACAGGTAGCTCATGTGAAACTCATCCTGCAGATCCTGCAGCAAGTTGAGCACCTGGGCCTGCACGGAAACGTCCAGCGCCGACACGGATTCGTCGCAGATCAGGATTTCGGGTTTGACCGTGAGGCAGCGCGCGATGGCAATGCGCTGGCGCTGTCCGCCCGAAAACTCGTGCGGGTAGCGCTGCAGCGCGTCCTGGGGCAGGCCCACCCGCCGCAGCAGTTCGCGCGCCAATGCCGTGCGCTCCGCGTCATTGCGGCCGATGCCGTGCAACAGCATGGGCTCGGTCAGGATATGTCCGACGGTAAAACGCGGGTTGAGGGACGCGTAAGGATTCTGGAACACGATCTGGATGCGCCGCTTCAGGGCCATGGGGTCCATGGCCCCGGGATCGCGCAGGTTGTTCCCGGAAAAAAGGATGTCGCCGCCATCCGCCTGGAGCAATCCCGCGATGGTGAGCCCCAGGGTGGTTTTACCGGAGCCTGACTCGCCCACGATCCCCACTGTCTTGCCGCGCGCAAGACGCAGCGATGCGTCCTTGACGGCACGGAAGGGACGCCTGCGCCAGAGCCCTTCGTGCACCATGAAGTTCTTGTCGAGGTGGCGCACGTCCAGAACGATCTCGTCCTCCGGACTGGAACCCCGGCGGCGCACCATGGGCGCCTGCGCCGGCGGGGAGGCGCCCATGAAATCCTCGATCACGCGCAGCCTGCGGGGTCGCGCGCCCAGCGGCGGACGACAGGCCAGCAGCGCGCGCGTATAGGCATCCCGGGGGGCATCAAAAATCTGCCGCAACGGCCCGGCCTCACGCACTTCCCCCTGCTTCATCACCACCACTTCCGTGGCGATTTCCCCCACCAGCGCAAGATCATGGGTAATGAACAGGACGGCCATGGACAGGCGCTGCTGCAGGTCGGCAATCAAATCCAGGATCTGGCGCTGGATGGTCACGTCCAGCGCGGTGGTGGGCTCGTCAGCGATCAGGAGTCGCGGCTGGCAACTGATGGCCATGGCGATCATGACGCGTTGCTGCTGCCCGCCAGAGAGCTGGTGGGGATAGTCGTCCAGCCGGCCGCGCGGGTTGGGGATGCCCACCTCGGCCAGCAGCTCCAGTGCGCGCGTTCTTGCCTGTCGGCGCGAAAATCCCAGATGGAGCTGCAGGCCCTCCACCAACTGTGCCCCGATGGAGAATACGGGGTTGAGCGAGCTCATGGGCTCCTGGAAAATGATGGCCATCTCCTTGCCGCGCCGGGCGCGCAGCGCGGCCTCGTCGAGGCCCAGCAGGTTTTCGCCGTTGAAGAGGATCCTGCTTTCTGCAGCAACATGCGCCACGGGCCTGGGCAACAACCCCAGGATGGACAGGGCCGTCACCGACTTGCCGCTGCCCGACTCGCCCACCAGGGCAAGCGTGGTGCGCTCGGGCAGGTCGAAGCTCACGCCGTTCACCGCGGAAAACCGTTCTTCCCGGCTGACCTGGAAATCGATTCGTAAATCACGCACGCTCAGCAGCATGGGGTCTCCTGGCGCTCAATACTTGAGTTTGGGGTCGAGCGCATCGCGCAACGCATCCGTCAGCATGCTGAAGGCAGTCACGAGAATGGCCATGGCCAGACCCGCTGCCGCCAACTGCCACCATTTGCCCAGGATCAGCTCGTTCTGGGCCTCGTTGAGCATGCTGCCCCAGGACACCACGTCCACGGGAACGCCAAACCCCAGAAAGCTCAGGATCACCTCTGACTTGATGAAGCCCACCACGTTCTGCGACAGCTGCACCAGGATGACGTGGCTGGTGTTGGGCAGGATGTGGATGAACATGCGCCGCGCGTGCGATGCGCCCATGGCTCCGGCCGCCAGGACATATTCGCGGGTTTTATGCTTGAGATACTCGGCACGCACCAGGCGAAACACGCCGGTCCAGCCTGTCAGGCCCAGGATCAGCACCAGGGTCACGACGCCCTTTTGCTGCAGCACGGCTGCAATGGCAAACACCAGCAGCAGGTAGGGAATGGCCGTGAAGACCCCGTACAGCCAGTTGAAGCCGTCATCCACCCAGCGCCCGAAATAGCCGGCCACGGCCCCCATCACCGTACCCAGCAGGGTGGCCAGGAGGGCCGCCACCAGTCCCACCAGGATGGAGGTCTCGCTGCCCTTGATGACCTTGGTCCAGACGTCATGGCCCCATTTGTCTCCCCCCAGGGGAAGCGACAGCCGGCGCGGCGCCTCGGCAAGGTCGGCCGCAGGGTGTTCGGCCCGGATGGCGGCAAGCTCGCGGGCCAGGGGATCCTGCAACCCATAGAGCGGCACGGGGTCCGTCAAAGCCGCGTGGTCCACCGCCGGGCGCTGCGCGGTCTCGTCCTGATCCTCTGCCCAGAACACCGGCGGGGCGTAATTGACGCCCACTTCGCGCGTCCAGTCCTGGGCCACCCAGCCCATCAGGGCAAGGAAAACCACGAACAGATAACACATCACCACGACGAGCGCCGTCATGCCGACCCGGTCGCGTCGCAGCCGGCGCCACGCAAGCATCCAGAGTCCGGGAGAGGCGCGTTCGACAGCCATGGGCCTCACTCGAACTGGACCCGCGGGTCAAGCGCCCGGTAGAGCAGATCGCCCAGCAGGTTTGCCAGCAGCGTGGCCAGGGCCACATAGACCGTGGCGGCCTTGATGATGGGAAAGTCGCTGCGCTCCACCGCCATGATGATTTCGCGCCCGATGCCGGGAATGGCAAAAAACCGTTCCAGCAAGAACGCGCCGGTCAGCAATGCCGGCAGCCCCATCAGGACGTTGGTGACGATGGGGATGGCCGCGTTGCGCAGCACGTGCACCAGCAGGATCCGCCGCTCGGACAGGCCCTTGGCGCGGGCCGTGCGCACATAGTCCTGGCTGATCTCGTCCAGAATGAACGTCCTGTACAGGCGTACCGAGGGCGCGATGCTGACCATCAGTCCCAGCAGGACCGGCAGCACGGCATAGGTGGTGAGGTTGCGCCAGAGGTCGTCGCTCCACCCCTTGACGGGAAACCAGCCCAGCAGGGAGGCAAAAACGTACTGGCCCACGATGATGTAGACCAGCAGGCTGATGGACATCACCACCGTGCTCGTCACCATCAGGGTGCGATCCAGCACCGAGCCGCGCATCGCCGCCACGGTCAGGGCCACCACCACGGCCACCACGGTTTCCAGCAGGAGCATCGGCAGGAGCAGCACCAGGGAGGGGCCCAGGCGCGTCCTGAAAATTTCTGAAACGGGCTCACGAGTGGCCCAGCTGTTTCCAAAATCCCCCGTGACGATCTGGCGCACAAAGATCAGCAACTGCTCCCAGAGGGGGCGGTCCACCCCCAGCTGGTGGCGAATGTTGGCGATGTCGTCCGGATTGGCCATCTTGCCGGCCAGCACGTACGCCGGGTCTCCCCCGACCCAGTTGAACAGCAGAAACACCAGCAACACCACGCCCAGCATCGTGGGGATCATCTGCCAGAGACGGCGGAACAGGAAAGCGGTGAGGTTCATGGGTGGGGCGCCCGGCTGGCATCCAGGTCCATCAGCGACCACACCGAGGGCAGGATGGGATGGGCCTTGAACCCGATCACCCAGGGCTGGGACAGCACGTTGCGGATATGCGTGGTGCTGACCTTGGTGACGCCGTTCAATTCCAGGAGGCGCGCGAGCTGGTGATAGAGGGCATCGCGCTGGGGCGAGTCCGGCAGGGTCAGGGTTTTTTCGTAGAGGCGGTCCCACACCGGATCCTGGTAGCAGGAACCGTTGTTTTCATGGGTGTGCGGGCCATACCAGAGCTGCATGAAATTGTCGCCGTCGGGGTAGTCGGCAATCCAGGCGGACAGGCGGATCTGCACGCGACACTGACGCTCCGCCTTCAGGATTTCTGGAAACTTGAGTTTTTCGCTTTCAAACCGGATCGCCAGGCGATCCAGGGCCTTCTTCATCATCTCGTCGAGTTCCCGATCCTGGGAGGACAGGCTGGAAGTGTAACGCACGGCCAGCGGCTGGCCATCCGGCTGGCGCCGGTAGCCGTCGGGACCTTTGGCATAGCCCATGCGGTCCAGCAGGCGGTTGGCCTCGCCCGGATTGTAGTCGAGCAGGCTGCGATAACCCGGGTCGGCTCCCGCCACCCCTTCGGGAATGGGATAGGCGTTGCGCACGGCCTGCCCCTTGTGAATGACCCGGATCATTTCCTCGTCGTTCTGTGCCATGAAAATGGCACGGCGCAACGCGATCTTTTCCTTGCTCATGCCCCCCAGCACCGGATCCTGCTGATTGATGAAGTAGTAGGCGATCGAGGGGTCGCTGATGCGGTCCAGGCGGATTCCCCGCTGGGCAAGCGACGGCTTGAGATGGGCGCCGCGCAGGGCGATGGGGGCAAACTGGCCTGCAAGGCCGATCATGTCGAGTTCCCCCTTGCCAAAACTGAGCCAGGCGGATTGCGCCTCCTCGATGACCTGGATCTCCACCCGGTCGATCTGGGGAATGGTCTTGCCCTGCATCTGCGCCGCGATGCGCTGGCTGTCCGGATCGTTGCCCGGATCAAAGCGCCACACTTCGTGCCGGAAGTTGGGGTTGCGCTCCAGCACCATGAGCGACGAGCGGATCCAGCGCGCCAGGTAATACGGCCCGGTGCCCACAGGATGCGAGGCCGTGTCGCCCGCGTACCCTTCGATGACCTCGCGCGCCACGATCCCGTACATGGGCTGCGCCATGGCGTGCGCAAAATTGTAGTCCGTGGTCTTGAGGCGGATCTTCAGGGTGTAGCGATCCAGCACCTCCAGCCCCGGAATCCTGGCATCGTAGTCAAAGTGTCCGGTCTTGCGGGCAGCTTCGCCCAGCTCGTCGAGGCCGATGATCTTTCCTTCCACCAGAAACTTGTAGGGGGAACGGTTTTTGGGATCCATGAAGCGCATCAGGGTGTACACCACGTCCTGGGCCGTGACCTCACGCTTTTGTCCCTTGAATACCGGATCGGGCGAAAAATACACGCCGCGTTTCAGGGTGAACAGCCAGGTCCTGCCCTGATCCGTCACGGTGGGCATGGCCGCAGCAAGGCGCGGGATCAATTTGACGGGACGGGCAAGGTAATCGTAGGTCAGCAGGGATTCAAACAGTTGCTGCTCGATGGACGCCGTATTGAGGTCGGACGTCATGACCGGATCGAAGCCGGTTTCGGCTGCGGAAAGCTCGAGGTGCAGGACCTTTTGGGGTGGCGCGGCCAAGGCACCCGTAACCCACAAACCCAACAGAATGAAGAGGAATCGCCCCATATGGTTTATCATACCGGGCAAATCAGAAGGAGACCTCATGGGATTTCTTGCAAACAAAAATATTTTGATCGCCGGCTTGCTGAGCAACCGTTCCATCGCCTGGGGCATCGCCAAAGCCATGCAGCGTGAAGGCGCCACGCTCGCCCTCACCTACCAGGGTGAAGCGGTGCGCGTCCGCGTTGAAAAGCTGGCCGAGGAATTGGGGGTCCAGTGCGTGCTGCCCTGCGATGTCTCGAGTGACGCCGAAATCGACGCCCTGTTCAAAACCCTGGGCCAGGCCTGGCAAGGGCTGGACGGGATCGTGCACTCCGTTGCCTTTGCCCCGCGCGAGGCGCTGTCCGGAGAGTACCTGGATACCGTCACCCGTGAAAGCTTCCGGATCGCCCATGATGTCAGCTCCTAAGATCGG
>JAJZRV010000041.1:0-5169 GCA_021850135.1 Pseudomonadota bacterium | reverse complement strand
CCTACAGTTTTTCCGCGCTGGCCAAGGCGGGTGCACCCATGATGGCCGGACGCCAGGCGGCGCTCGTCACCCTCTCCTACCTGGGGGCGGAAAAATCGGTCACCAACTACAACGTCATGGGGTTGGCCAAGGCCAGCCTCGAAGCCAACGTGCGCTACATGGCGCACAGCCTGGGGCCGCGCGGCATCCGCGTCAACGGCATTTCGGCCGGTCCCATCAAGACGCTGGCCGCCGCCGGCATCGGCGACTTCAGCAAGATCCTGAACTACGTGGAGGCCACCGCCCCCCTGCGTCGCAACGTCACCATTGACGAAGTGGGCAATGTCGCCGCCTTCCTCTGCAGCGATCTCGCCTCAGGCATCACGGGCGAAATCGTCCACGTGGATTCCGGGTTCTCGACCACCGTCCCCGGAATGGCCGGCTAGTCGCTCTTTTTGCTCTCCAGCACCGCCTTGTTGACGAGGCGGACGTCGGCCGCCTTGCGCAGCCCGGCAATGAAGCCCGACATCGTGGCGTCGCCGTAAGCGCGCGTCAGCCCGGCCTCGGCCTGCTTGCGCTTGGCGGGGTCCGCCGGGTTGCCCGCGGTGACCTGCGTCACGCGCACCAGAACATAGGTTCCCGAAGGAATCGCCGCTCCAGCATAGGCCGGCAGGTGGGTGGTGCTGACCTGGAATGCCGGCGTCACCACCACGGGCGGCAATCCGCCGGACAAGGCCTGCTGGCGCGTCAGTTGCCGCGTCGGCGACCAGGACAGCGTCACAGGCTTTCCGGCCCGCAGATCGGCCAGCCGCGCCTCCCCTTCCTGGCGCACCCGTTTGGCCGCCTCTTCCCGCTGCAGCATCTGGGCGATCGCCTCCCTGACCTCAGCCAGCGGACGCGCCACTGAAGGCTCATGTGCCACCACGTGGGCTGCAACCAGCGTATTGGGAGCCACTTCGACGGCCTGCGTGTTGCGTCCGTCCTGCGTGGACTCCGATGAGAACAGGGCATTCAGCAATTTCGGGTTGTTGAGCAGCGGCTCCTGCACCGGTTCCCCCCGGGCAATCCAGCCGGAATCCTTGAGGGTGAGCTTGAGCTTGTCGGCGGCCGGCTTGAGCGAGGTGGATTGCTCGTAGACGAGATTGCTGAAGGTTTCTGCCGCCTCGGCAAACCGTTGCGCGGCACGCTGCCGGCGCAGCTCCTGGGTGAGTTGCGGCGTGACTTCGGCCAGGGTACGGCCCTTGCCTGCCTTGACGTCCGTGAGATGGATGATGTGAAAGCCGAATTCCGTCTCCACCGGCCCGCGAATCTCGCCCGCTTTCATGCCAAAGACCGCGGCCTCAAAGGGCTGCGCCATGGCGCCCTTGCCAAAGTACCCCAGATCGCCGCCCTGGGCTGCTGAACCGGGATCCTGGGAATATTTTTTGGCCAGTGCCGCAAACTGGTCGGGATGGGCCTGGGCCTCCGCCAGGATTTTTTGTGCCTGTTCGCGTGCCGCGTTGCGCTGGGCTTCGGTGGCCTTGGGCGGCACGGTCACCAGGATATGGCTGGCCCGGCGGGTTTCGGTTCCGCCCCAGCGTGCCTGGTTGGCAGGATCGGCATAGGCCCGGGAAATCTCCTCGGGGGTCACCGCGATGTCCTGGGCCAACTGGTCGGCCGACAGCACGAGGTACTGCACCTTGACGCGTTCGGGCACCTTGAAGCGGTCCGGATGGGCATCGTAGTACTGCTTGACGGCGTCATCGTCGATTTTTACCTGGGCCATGAACGCTGCCAGCGGAATTTCAGCGACGGACAACTCGCGCGACTGGTCATTGAGGGTCAGGAAGGCATCCACCGCAACCTGGGGGACCCATTGGGTCGATGCGAGGGACTCCTGCACCAGCTGGATCTTGAGGTCGTCGCGCAGGCGCGACTCGAAAACGGCAGGGGTGAGGCCCCTTGCGCGCAGGGCCTCTTCGTAGCGTGCCTGGGAGAACTTGCCGTCTTCCTGGAAGGGGGCAGCCTGCGAGATTTCATTCACCAGCAGGTTGTCTGGAATCGTGAGGCGTGCGTGGTCGGCGTAATCCGTCAGCATACGGCGATTGATGAGCGCTTCCAGGGTTTCGCGACGCGTCTCCGGCGTGTCCAGCAGGGCCGGATCCACGCGCGCGCCGCGCAGGCTTTCCTGCATGCGCTCCAGCTGGTTGCGCAGATTCTCGGTGAACTCCGCCTGGGTGATGGCATGGCCGTCCACCTTGGCCACCGTGTCGGCCCCGCCACCGGATTGCCGGAAGTAGTATTCCACCCCGAACAGGGCAAAGGGAATCGTGATGAGCGCCAGGATGACCTTGGCAACCCAGGTTTGCGACATGACACGGAATTTTTCAAGCATGACGTGGCACCATCAAAAAAACGTCGTGAAGTCTAACATGCCCAGGGGCACAGCATGAATCCGGCACATAAGAAAAAAGCCGTTGATTTCTCAACGGCTTTGAAAAGACTTGGCGGAGTGGACGGGACTCGAACCCGCGACCCCCGGCGTGACAGGCCGGTATTCTAACCAACTGAACTACCACTCCAAAAACTTCAAACTACGCGAATACCTGCCTAAATTTTCGCACTGGTGGGTGCTGAGGGGTTCGAACCCCCGACATTCGCCTTGTAAGGGCGACGCTCTACCAACTGAGCTAAGCACCCAAAGTCCGCTAGTTTATCGCATCCTTGAGCGCTTTACCAGCACGGAACTTCGGAACTTTTGCTGCCTTGATCTTGATGGTGGCACCAGTACGGGGATTACGGCCGCTGCGCGCAGCGCGCTTGCCAACATAGAACGTTCCAAAACCCACCAGCGTCACTTGCCCGCCCTTTTTCAGGGCAGTCTTCACAGCAGCAATCGCACCGTCCAGCGCACGACCTGCAGCTGCTTTGGAAATATCTGCTGCATCAGCAATTTGATCAATCAGTTCTGTCTTGTTCACCTGGATTCCCCTTGTTTTAGTTGGTGCAAAGACGGGGTATTCCCCGCCCGAAATTCAACGCGCGCGGCAAGATTTCGATACGCGTCGCCCTTTATAAAAGGCAAAAGATTTGGTGTCAACCACTTTTTACGCCGAAAGCCCCGTTAATGCTTGATTGGAGAGCTGGTCGCCTCTTCGGCCAGCGGCGCAGGCAGCTTGGCCACCTCGAGCGGGTCCGCGGGTGCGGGCACGCGCTCGAGCGCCAGGGTGAGCACCTGATCAATCCAGCGCACCGGATGCAGGTCGAGCTTGTTCTTGATGTTCTCTGGAATTTCAACGAGATCCTTGGTGTTCTCCTCGGGAATCAACACCGTCTTGATGCCGCCGCGATGTGCCGCCAGCAGCTTTTCCTTCAGGCCGCCAATGGGCAGCACCTCGCCGCGCAGCGTGATCTCGCCCGTCATTGCCACGTCGGAGCGCACCGGAATGCCCGTCAGGACGGAAACCATGGCGGTGGCAATGGCGATGCCCGCACTGGGACCGTCCTTGGGCGTCGCACCCTCGGGCAAGTGGATGTGGATGTCGGACTTCTCGTAGAAGTCATCCGGGATGCCCAGGTTTCTGGCACGGCTGCGGACCACGCTCAGGGCCGCCTGGATGGACTCCTGCATCACGTCGCCCAACTTGCCGGTGGTAGTCATCTTGCCCTTGCCAGGAAGCTTGGCGGCTTCGATGGTGAGGAGCTCGCCGCCCACTTCCGTCCAGGCGAGCCCCGTGACCTGCCCGACCTGGTTGGTTTTTTCGGCAATGCCAAACGTGTAGCGGCGCACGCCCAGATACTTTTCGAGGTTGCGGGACGACACCGTCACCTTGACGGGCTTTTTGGACAGCAGCAGCGCCTTGACCACCTTGCGGCAGATCTTGGCGATTTCGCGATCCATGGCCCGCACTCCGGCTTCCCGCGTGTAGTACTGCACGATGTCGCGCAGGGCCGACTCGGTGACCGAGATTTCATTGTCCTTCAGCCCGTTGGCTTTCAGCTGCTTGGGCAGCAGGTACTGGCGCGCGATGTTGATCTTCTCGTCTTCGGTGTACCCAGCAAGACGGATGACCTCCATACGGTCCAGCAGCGGGGCCGGAATATTGAGGGTATTTGCGGTGGCCACGAACATCACGTCGGACAGGTCGTATTCCACTTCCACGTAGTGGTCGATGAACGTGTGGTTTTGTTCGGGGTCGAGCACCTCCAGCAGCGCGGAGGAAGGGTCGCCACGGAAATCCTGTCCCAGCTTGTCCACTTCGTCCAGCAGGAACAGCGGATTGCGCACGCCCACCTTGGTCATGTTCTGCAGGATCTTGCCCGGCATGGAGCCGATGTAGGTGCGACGGTGCCCGCGAATCTCGGCTTCGTCACGCACGCCACCCAGGGCCATGCGCACGAACTTGCGGTTGGTGGCACGCGCGATGGACTGGCCGAGCGAGGTCTTGCCCACACCGGGAGGGCCCACCAGACACAGGATGGGCGCCTTGACCTTTTCGACGCGGCTTTGCACGGCAAGGTACTCGACGATGCGTTCCTTCACCTTGTCCAGGCCGTAATGGTCCTCGTCCAGGATGCGCTCGCAGGCGCCCAGATCGTTGCTGACCCGGGTTTTCTTCTTCCAGGGCAGCCCCACCAGGGCATCAATGTAGTTGCGCACCACCGTGGCTTCGGCCGACATGGGGGACATCAGGCGCAGCTTCTTGAATTCGGCATCGGCCTTGGTGCGGGCTTCCTTGGGCATATGCGCGCCCTTGATCTTTTTCTCGAGCTCGTCGAGGTCGGCCCCCTCCTCGCTGTCACCCAGTTCTTTCTGGATGGCCTTCACCTGCTCGTTGAGGTAATACTCGCGCTGGCTTTTTTCCATCTGGCGCTTGACGCGCCCGCGGATGCGCTTTTCCACCTGCAGAATGTCGATTTCGCTTTCCAGCACGGAAAGCAGGTGCTCGAAGCGCTCCTTGACGTCGAACATTTCCAGGATCTGCTGCTTCTGTTCCAGCTTGAGCGGCAGATGGGCGGCAATGGTGTCCGCCAGGCGGCCCGCGTCGTCAATGTTGGCGAAGGACGTCAGGACTTCGGGCGGAATCTTCTTGTTGAGTTTGACGAACTGGTCAAACTGGGTGAGCAGGGTGCGCCGCATGGCCTCGATTTCGGGATGCGTGCTGCCCGGCGACGCCACGCCCTCGGCCTCACCCGTGAAATAGATCGGAA
>JAJZRV010000001.1 GCA_021850135.1 Pseudomonadota bacterium | reverse complement strand
GAAATGGCGTCTCCAGCCCGGCAAGATGCTCCTGATCGATCTGGAGCAGGGGCGCATCGTCAGCGATGCCGAGCTCAAGCAACAACTGTCGGCAGCGCACCCCTACCGCCAGTGGCTGTCCAAAACCCAGACCCGCATCGAAGATCTGCCCGCGGCCCCCGCGGCGGCACCCCAGGAGTCGAAGGTCGCGCTGCTGGATCGGCAACAGGCTTTTGGCTACACCGAAGAGGAACTCAAGTTCCTGCTCGCCCCCATGGCGGCGAGCGGCCAGGAGGCCGTCGGCTCCATGGGTGACGACACCCCCCTGGCCGTACTGTCGAATCGGCCCAAGTCGCTCTACCAGTATTTCAGACAGTTGTTTGCCCAGGTCACCAACCCCCCCATCGACCCCATTCGCGAAGAGCTGGTGATGTCCCTGGTGTCTTTCATCGGACCCCGCCCCAACTTGCTGGGCTTTGACGCGGCCGACCCCCAACCTCGCCTGGAGGTCAGTCAGCCGGTCTTGACACCGGAAGACATGGAAAAGATCAGGGTGATCTCCGACTTCACCCAAGGCCAGTTTCGTTCCGCCACGCTGTCCATGTGCTACCCCGTCGCCGAGGGTGCTGCCGGGATGGCGGGCGCCCTGGAAACGCTCTGCCAGTCCGTGCTGGCGGCAGTGCGTCAGGGCAGCAACATCCTGATTCTGTCCGATCGCGACATGGATTCAGGACATCTGGCGATTCCCGCACTGCTGGCCACGGCCGCCGTACACCACCATCTGGTGAAAAACGGCCTGCGCACCAGCACCGGCATCGTCGTCGAAACGGGTTCCGCCCGTGAAGTGCACCACTTTGCATTGCTGGCAGGCTACGGCGCCGAGGCCATCCATCCCTACCTGGCCTTTGAAACCCTGGCCGTCATGGGCCATTACCTGCCCCAGGACCTGGAACTCAAGGAAGCCCGCAAACGCTACGTCAAGGCCGTATCCAAGGGATTGCTCAAGGTCATGTCCAAGATGGGCATCTCCACCTACCAATCCTATTGCGGCGCGCAGATTTTTGAGGCCATCGGGCTCAACTCCGGGTTCGTCAAACAATACTTCGTCGGCACTGCCAGTACCGTGGAAGGCATTGGCTTGACTGAAGTGGCCGAAGAATCGCTGCGCTTGCACCAGCAGGCTTTTTCCGATGCGCCGCTGTACCGTGACGCCCTGGACGCGGGGGGCGAATACGCCTATCGCATCCGCGGTGAAGCCCACATGTGGACCCCCGAAAGCATCTCCAAGCTTCAGAATGCCACACGTACGGGGAACTACAGCACCTACCGCGAATACGCCAAAGCGATCAACGATCAGTCGCAGCGCCTGATGACGCTGCGTGGCCTGTTTGAAATCAAGCACGCCGACCAGCCCATCCCCCTGTCCGAAGTGGAACCCGCACAGTCCATCGTCAAACGCTTTGCCACGGGCGCCATGTCCTTGGGGTCCATTTCCCACGAGGCGCACAGCACCTTGGCCATTGCGATGAACCGCATCGGCGGCAAATCCAATACCGGGGAAGGCGGGGAAGATCCGCAGCGCTTCAAACCCATGCCCAATGGCGACTCCATGCGTTCTGCCATCAAGCAGGTGGCCTCCGGCCGCTTCGGGGTGACTGCCGAGTACCTGGTCAATGCCGACGACATCCAGATCAAGATGGCCCAGGGCGCCAAGCCTGGCGAGGGTGGCCAGTTGCCGGGGCATAAAGTCAGCAAATACATCGGCAAGTTGCGTCATTCGGTGCCGGGTGTCGGCCTGATTTCGCCGCCGCCGCACCACGACATTTACTCGATTGAAGATCTGGCCCAGTTGATCCACGATCTCAAAAACGTCAATTCGGGAGCCCGCATCAGTGTCAAGCTGGTCTCCGAGATCGGCGTAGGCACCATCGCCGCGGGCGTCTCCAAGGCGCACGCAGATCATGTGACCATTTCAGGGCATGACGGCGGCACCGGCGCTTCTCCGCTTTCCTCCATCAAGTACGCGGGCTCTCCCTGGGAGCTCGGGTTGGCCGAAACCCAGCAAACACTGGTGCTCAACCGACTGCGCGGGCGCATTTGCGTCCAGGCGGACGGCCAGATGAAAACCGGCCGCGATGTAGTGGTCGGCGCCTTGTTGGGCGCTGATGAATTCGGGTTTGCCACGGCACCCCTGGTGGTCGAGGGATGCATCATGATGCGTAAGTGCCACCTCAATACCTGCCCGGTCGGCGTGGCTACCCAGGATCCCGAGTTGATCAAGAAATTCACCGGTCAGCCTGAACACGTCATCAACTACTTCTTCTTCGTTGCTGAAGAAGTCCGCGAATACATGGCCCAGATGGGCTTCCGCACCTTTGATGAGATGGTGGGGCGTGTCGACATGCTCGACATGAAACACGGCATTTCCCACTGGAAGGCCCGTGGCCTCGATTTTTCCAGAATCTTCCACAGCCCGGACATGCCGGGCAACGTGGCCCGTTCCTGGAAGGAGCGTCAGGACCACGGTTTGGGACAGGCCCTCGATCATCAGCTGATTGCCCAGGCCAAACCCGCCCTCGAGCAACGACAGCCTGTGATCATTGAAACTGCCGTGCGCAACGTCAACCGCACGATCGGTGCCATGTTGTCAGGCGAAGTGGCTCGCCGCCACGGCCACGCAGGCTTGCCCGATGACACCATCGTCGTGCACGCCCACGGCACTGCGGGGCAAAGCTTTGGCGCCTTCCTTGCGCATGGCATCACCCTGGAACTGGAGGGCGAAGCCAACGACTATGTGGGCAAAGGCCTCTCTGGCGGACGCATCGTGATTTACCCCGCGGCCGATTGCCCCATCAAGCCGGAAGAAAACATCATCGTCGGCAATACCGTGTTGTACGGTGCCGTGGGTGGCGAATGCTACTTCCGTGGCGTTGCGGGCGAGCGCTTTGCCGTGCGCAATTCAGGCGCCACTGCGGTGGTTGAAGGGGTGGGCGACCATGGCTGCGAATACATGACCGGTGGTACCGTCGTGGTTCTGGGCGAGGCTGGCCGCAACTTCGCCGCCGGCATGAGTGGCGGCGTGGCCTATGTCCTGGACGAAGCCGGTGATTTCGAGCACCGCTGCAACCTCGCCATGGTGGAACTGGAGCCCATTCCTGAAGAAGACAGCGCTTCGGAAGAATCCCGCGGCAATCTCGACAGCCACGGCAAGGTGAAGGTCAACCATCTGGGCGAACGCGATTGCGTTCTCCTGAAGAAACTCATCGAGAACCATCTTCACTATACCAACAGCAGCCGGGCGCGCGACATCCTGGAACACTGGGATCAGTACCTGCCCCGTTTCGTCAAGGTCATGCCCATGGAATACCGCAGGGCTCTGATGGAACTGGCGGCAGAACAGCAACAGGATGCAGAACGGAGAGCAGATCACCATGGGTAAAATCACCGGATTCATGGAAATCAAACGGCAGGAACCGCAGTCCCTGCCGCCGTCGGAGCGTATCGGTTTTTACCGTGAATTCACGCTGCCTCTCGCAGAAGCGGATGTCAGCCGCCAAGGCGCACGCTGCATGGATTGCGGCATTCCGTTTTGCCAAACCGGTTGCCCGGTCAACAACATCATCCCGGACTGGAATGACCTGGTGTACCGTGGCTACTGGAAGGAAGCCCTGGAGAGCCTGCATTCCACCAACAATTTTCCGGAATTTACCGGCCGCATCTGCCCGGCCCCTTGCGAAGCGGCCTGCGTGCTCAACATCAATGACGATGCGGTCACGATCAAGAACATCGAGCACACCATCATCGACAAGGGCTGGGAAGCAGGCTGGGTTCAACCTCAGATTGCCCCTCACAAGACCGGCAAGCGCGTTGCCGTGATCGGCTCTGGTCCTGCCGGCATGGCTGCTGCCCAGCAGCTCGCGCGTGCAGGTCACGCGGTCGTACTGTTCGAGAAAAATGACCGCGTTGGCGGACTGTTGCGCTATGGCATTCCCGATTTCAAGATGGAAAAGCATCTGATCGACCGTCGCATGGCGCAAATGGCGGCGGAAGGTGTCGAGTTTCGCACCAACCAGCATGTGGGCGTGACGGTGGAGGCCCAGGCCCTGCTGGCCGAATTCGATGCCGTGGTCCTGACGGGAGGTTCCGAGCAACCTCGCGATCTGATCGTTCCCGGACGCGAACTCAGCGGCGTGCACTTTGCCATGTCATTCCTGCCGCAACAAAACAAGCGCAACGCGGGGGATGACGTCGCCGACCAGATCCTGGCCACCGGCAAGCATGTGGTGGTGATCGGCGGCGGAGATACGGGGTCCGACTGTGTGGGGACCTCCATCCGCCAGGGGGCCGCCTCGGTCACCCAATTTGAATTGATGCCCCGGCCTCCGGAAAAGGAAAACAAGCCCTTGGTCTGGCCCAACTACCCCATGAAGCTGCGTACTTCTTCCTCCCAGGAAGAGGGCTGCAACCGGGACTGGAGCGTAGCCACGAAAGCCTTCAAGGGCAGCAATGGCCGCCTCGAAAAACTCCAGGCCGTGCGCCTGGAGTGGAAGCAGGATGCCAATGGCCAAATGGTCATGTCCGAAATTGCGGGGTCGGAATTCGAGATCAAGGCGGATCTGGTGTTGCTGGCCATGGGTTACCTGCACCCCGTCCATGCCGGTCTGTTGCAACAGCTGGGAGTAACATTGGACGCACGGGGCAACGTGGCTGCCAATACTGAACAATATCAAACTTCCGTTCCCAAAGTGTTTGCGGCAGGCGACATGCGTCGCGGTCAATCCCTGGTGGTCTGGGCCATCCGTGAAGGCCGCCAGGTCGCGCGTGCTGTGGACGAGTTTCTCATGGGCAGTTCCAGTCTCCCCCGCTAAGGGCCAGCATGCTCCAAAACGATACCTTTCTTAAGGCGCTATTGCGCCAACCCACGGCCTATACGCCCCTTTGGATCATGCGCCAGGCTGGGCGGTATCTGCCTGAATACAATGCCACGCGAACGCGGGCTGGCAGCTTTCTGGATCTGTGCAAAAACCCGGATCTGGCCACTGAAGTCACCCTGCAGCCCCTGGCGCGCTACCCCCTGGATGCCGCCATCCTGTTCTCGGATATCCTCACCATCCCGGACGCCATGGGTTTGGGGCTGTATTTTGCCGAAGGGGAGGGACCCAAGCTGGAGCGCCCGCTCCGCGACGAATGGGAGGTCCGCAACCTGAGCGCACCTGATCCCACGGAGCACCTGCGTTACGTGCTGGACGCCGTGGCCCAGATCCGGCGCGCCCTGGGGGGGGCTGTACCGTTGATCGGTTTTTCTGGCAGCCCCTTTACCCTGGCTTGCTACATGGTGGAAGGGGGCGGCTCCGAAGATTTTCGTCATATCAAGGGCATGCTTTATCGCCGCCCGGATCTGCTGCATCGCATCCTGGAAACCACAACCGAGGCTGTCATCCAATACCTGAATGCCCAGATTGCCGCAGGCGCCCAGGCAGTCATGGTATTCGATACCTGGGGAGGCACCTTGACCACCCCGGCCTACCAGGAGTTCTCTTTAGCCTACCTGTCGCGCATTGCGGCTGGCCTGACCCGGCATGCAGAGGGAAGGCGCGTTCCCAGCATCGTATTTACCAAAGGGGGAGGGCTGTGGCTTGAAGCCATAGCGGATGCTGGTTTTGACGCAGTCGGCCTGGATTGGACCATCGACATCGGCGCTGCGCGCCATCGCGTTGGCGATCGTGTTGCGCTGCAGGGCAACATGGATCCTTCCGTGCTGTTCGGCACGCCGGAAGTGATCCGCCGCGAGGTTTCTCGTATCCTTGAGGGTTTTGGGCCGGGAGCAGGTCACGTGTTCAATCTGGGACACGGAATTTCGCGCTTTACCGACCCTGAGAATGTAGCTGCCATGGTGGAAGCCGTGCATTCCTTAAGTCGCGATTCCCGTTGACATCCGGCTGATTTACTGCATCTTACCGTTGTGCTTATGCACAATTGTAATGTTCAGGAAACAAATACATAAAAATCAAGCATCTCGGCACATGCGGCACATGGCATTTTATAACCTATTGATTTAAATGAAACATTTAAATCAATAAAAAATCGCTTCGGGGTGCTTCCCTCGCAAACGAGTCACGATTTTCAGCTTGGCGAGGAGTTATGAACAGAGTTATCCACAGCCTTGCCCCATCGGCATTTCCAGCCAAAAAGCCCTGAAAACCCTCAGCCCATGCCGATTGTCCAGGTCGCACTCGATCTCCCTCTCAACCGCCTCTTTGATTACGAAGCGCCGACTGCGACGCCGGAAGATGTTGGCCGAAGGGTGCTGGTGCCTTTTGGTCAGGACGAGAAGGTGGGTGTCATTCTGGCGGTCAACACCGGCTCTGATCACCCTTCCGAACAGATCAAACCGGTCAAGACACTCTGGCGGGACGTCCCAGCCCTGTCCCAAAGCGACCTCGGTTTCTTGCGTTTTTGCAGCGCGTATTATCACCATCCCCTGGGTTCGGTTGTCCTGAACGCCCTCCCGCCTGGATTACGCCGAATTTCGGGGTGGTCCCCTCCCAAACGTCTGGCCAAGGTTGTCGTCCCCGAGGCCGTCCCGTTTCCCTCCCTCACCCCGGACCAGAGCCTGGCGGCAGAAACCATCCGCGCACATACCTCTGGTTTCAGGCCCTTTTTACTCAAGGGCATCACAGGAAGCGGCAAAACCGAGGTTTACCTCAACGCCATCCAGCATAGGGTGCAACAAGGCCTGCAAGTCCTTGTGCTCACCCCCGAAATCAATCTCACCCCCCAGTTTGAGTTGCGTTTTCGTCAGCGCCTGCCCGCCGTCCCCTTGGTCAGTTTGCACAGTAACCTGGGCGAGAAGGAGCGGGTAGCGCGCTGGCTCAAGGCGCAAAGTGGTGAGGCCTCGGTCATTTTGGGAACACGACTGGCCGTCCTTTGCCCCATTCCACGACTGGGCCTGATCGTGGTGGATGAAGAGCACGACGCTTCGTACAAACAGCAGGAGGGGCTGCGTTACTCGGCGCGGGATCTGGCGATCGTCCGGGCCCAGATGCTGGAAATCCCGATCATTCTGGGATCAGCAACCCCTGCCCTGGAATCCTGGTGGAACAGCCAGTCGGGACGCTACCAACTGCTCAAACTGTCGCAACGTGCGCAACCCGGTGCGCAACTGCCCCGCATTCAGTTGGTGCCCTCCCCCCCCAGGCACACAACCCAGTCGGTCGCCAAGCCCGTATTGCAGGCGCTCCAGCATCGGCTGGAACGCGCTGAACAAAGCCTGGTCTTTATCAACCGGCGCGGCTATGCCCCCGTACTGCTGTGCAGCCAATGCGGCTGGGTCAGCGAGTGTTCCCGCTGCAGCGCCCGGATGGTGGTACATCTGCGCGCTCATCAGTTACGTTGCCATCACTGCGGGGAACAGCGCGCCATTCCTCGCCATTGTCCTGAATGCGGCAACTCGCGCCTTGAGTCTACGGGCGACGGAACGCAGAAAATCGAGGCCGTGTTGCGCGAACAATTTCCCGCTGCGCGCATTTTGCGCGTGGATAGCGATACGCTGTCGCGTCGCGATGCCTGGGTGGACACAGCGGCGGCCATTCAATCCGGCGACGTGGACATCATCGTGGGCACACAGATCATGGTCAAAGGCCATGATTTTCCAAAAATCACCCTGGTGGCCGCCCTGAACGTCGACGGGTCGCTGTTCAGCAGCGATTTTCGGGGCAGCGAACGCCTTTTTTCGCAATTGGTCCAGGTGGCAGGCCGTGCGGGGAGGGCGGATCGCCCTGGGGAAGTAATGATCCAAACGGCATTTCCGGAGCACCCCCTGTTCAATGCGCTGTACGAGCACGATTACGAGGGTTTTGCAGCGCGCGAACTGGAACAAAGACGCTTGGCAGGCTTTCCACCCTTCGTTCATCAGGCGATTCTACGGGCTGCTGCCGAAAATGCCAGCCACGTGGAGTCTTTCATGGCTGAGGCTGTGCAGTTGGCCAAGCCGCTTGCCGAAGGGGTGGAAATTTATGATCCGGTGCCTGCCCCGATGGCGCGACTGGCCGGCAAGACACGCCTGCAATTGCTGGCGCAATGCACTCACCGGGGCCGGCTCCAGGCCTTTTTGACCGCCTGGCAAACCCATTTGTTTGCCATCGCTCGTTCACGTGTCAGCTGGGTCCTTGATGTGGATCCCCTGGAATTATGAGCAGCAGCAACAAGCCATTTATAATGAGGTCTTAGAAAAGACGATCCCGATGACTCAATCCCACACCCTTACCCTGCACTCGCGCATTGTCGCCCTGTTCCGTGATGCCGTACGGACAGTTGCCCCGGACAGTGAACCTGAAATTACGCTGGAACGCCCCCGACAGGCTGACCATGGTGAATTTGCCTGCACCCTGGCCCTGCAATTGGCCAAAACGACGCGTCGCCCCCCCCGCGAATTGGCCAGCGCCTTGGTCGCCGCAATGCCTTCCTCGACATTGGTCGAAAAAATCGAGGTTGCCGGCCCGGGGTTCATCAATATCTTTCTGACCGCGGCGGCCAGGCAATCCGTGGTCGCGGAAGTATTGCAATCAAATGGCCGATGGGGCCAGGTGGACCTTGGGCACCAGCGCAAAATCCAGGTGGAGTTCGTTTCGAGTAATCCCACGGGCCCCCTGCATGTGGGTCACGGCCGGGGAGCCGCTTTTGGCGCCTCGCTGGCCAATATCCTGGCCAAAGCGGGCTATCGGGTTCAGCGCGAATACTACGTCAATGATGCAGGGCGCCAGATGGACATTCTGGCGGTTTCGACATGGTTGCGTTACCTGGCAGGTTTTGGGTCCCGGGTGGCTTTCCCGCCCAACGGCTACCAGGGCGATTACGTCAGTGACATGGCTCACCGACTGCGTGACGTCGAGAGCGCACGTCTGGTCCGGCCTGACGAAGCCGTATTGCGTGGCACTCCCGGCATTGCTGTCAAACAGGCCGATATCGATCAGGCCGCGGATGATCAAAACGAAGCCCACATGGACGTCCTGATTGCAAATGCCAAGGCCCTGCTGGGTGATGACTACCGGGTTGTGCATCAATTGGCGCTGCATGAACAGCTTGCCGATTGCCGAGAGGATCTGGAAGAGTTTGGCGTGGTCTTTGACGAATGGTTTTCCGAACAGTCTCTCTACGACGACGGTTCCGTGGCCCGGGTCGTGTCACAGCTCGCGGCGGCAGGCCATATCTATGAACAGGATGGCGCCCGATGGTTTCGTTCCAGTGCCTTTGGCGACGAAAAGGATCGTGTGGTCCAGCGGGAAAACGGCATCTTCACCTACTTTGCCTCGGATATTGCCTACCATGCCAACAAATTGGCCCGGGGGTTTGACCTCATCGTGGACGTGTGGGGCGCCGATCATCATGGCTACATCCCGCGCGTCAAGGCTGCGCTCATTGCGCTGGGGCTTCAAGCCGACCGACTGCAGGTCCCCCTGGTCCAGTTTGTAAGCCTCTACCGTCACGGCGCAAAGGCGCAGATGTCTACGCGCAAGGGGCAATTCGTGACGCTGCGCGAGTTGCGCACCGAAGTTGGCCGGGATGCAGCCCGCTTCTTTTACGTGTTGCGCAAGTCGGACCAGCACCTCGATTTTGACCTTGATCTGGCCAAATCCGAGAGTAATGACAACCCCGTGTATTATGTTCAGTATGCACATGCACGCATTCACAGCGTACTGGCAAAATGGGGAGGCGACCCTGCCCTTCTTGCGACTGCGGCACTGACCCCGCTCAGCAGCCCCCAGGAGTTTGCATTGATGCAATGGCTGAGGGAATACCCCGAGACCATCGAATTGGCGGCGCGGGAATACGCACCCCACATGGTGGCTTTCTATCTGAAGGACCTCGCGGCAGCGCTGCACAGTTATTACAATGCAGTTCAATTTTTGGTGGAAGACGAGCCCCTGAAGCTGGCTCGTTTGGCTTTGATTTACGCAGTGGCCATCGTGCTTCGCGACGGACTGGCGCTTCTGGGCGTCAGCGCGCCGGAAACCATGTAAGGGAAAGCAACCGATGACTCAACGTTCTTCCGAACAGCGCTCGAAACCCTCTCCTGCCCGTGGGATGCCTTTTTTGAAAGGGCTTTTGACCGGACTTGTCCTGGGCGTGACGCTCTCTGCGGGAGTAGCTCTGTATGTCACGCGCATGCCGAGCCCTTTTGTGGCTCATTCCACGCAGTCTTCCACTGCCCCGGATAAGCCTGCTGCAGAAATGCCCGATATTTCGCGGCAAGGGCTGATGAATCCCAGTCCGGTGACTCCAGGTACTCCAGGTACTGCCATGCCCGGGCCCCAGAGTCCATCCGCTGTCCCGGGTGAGGCTTCGCCTCCCACAGCGGGCACTACCCTGCCCGTGCCTCAGGGCGCGGCCGTGCCACCTGAAGCTGCCCCGGCTTCCAAGGCGCAGGACACCGCGGCTTCGGTGACTTATTTTGTTCAGACGGGCGCTTTTGGCAAGGAATCCGAAGCCGAGAACCAACGCGCCAACCTCGCCCTGATGGGTGTGGACGCCACAGTGCTGTCACCTGAGGCCGGTGACAAATCGCTTTATCGCGTTCGCGTTGGTCCCATCGTATCCGTAGACGAGGTTCGCACCCTGGTGGCCACGCTCAAAAATAATGGCATTTCCACGAACATCATCAAGGTCAACTCGGTCAAACCCAAAGACGCCTCATCACGTTAACTGGAGACGGAATCATCATGAAATGGCTTTCCAACGCATCTAAAGGACTGATCATCGCCGGTCTGCTGGCCTCAACCACCCTTTTTGCAGCCGTTGTCGATCGGGACTATGCGCTTGTCGTTCCTCCAAGACCCACGGATTCCGGAAAGAAAGTCGAGGTGGTGGAAGTGTTTTCCTATGCCTGCCCCCACTGCAATTCGCTCGCCCCGATGATTGAGCCCTGGGCCAAAAAGCTGCCTTCCAATGTGGTATTCAAGCGTATCCCGGTCAGCTTTGGGCGGCCGCAATGGGCCACATTGGCCAAGGCGTACTATGCGCTGGAGGCCATCAACGAAGCAGACCGTCTGCACGAAAAAATTTTTGCAGCACTACATACCCAGGGGATCAATCTCTCTTCGCAGGACACCCTGTTCGATTGGCTGGACAAGCAGGGCGTCAACCACCAGAAATTTGTGGATGCGTTCAACTCGTTTGCAATTCAAAGCAAGGTGCAGCGGGGTGATCAAAAGGCAATCGAGTTTGGCGTGGATGCCGTCCCGACGATCATTGTTGACGGAAAATTCCGCACCTCGCCCAGCATGGCGGGCGGCAACGGCGCACTTTTCCCCGTCATGGACGACCTGATCCGTCAAGCACTCAAATCGAGGGGATTGT
This sequence comes from Pseudomonadota bacterium, assembly GCA_021850135.1. Classification (GTDB taxonomy): domain Bacteria; phylum Pseudomonadota; class Gammaproteobacteria; order Burkholderiales; family Ferrovaceae; genus JAJZRV01. The sequence continues at coordinate 52,485 of JAJZRV010000001.1, read as the reverse complement.
AAGCGTTCAGGTTTTTTTGAGCGGCCGCTTCCAGCGGGCAATGCTGACCTGTTTTGAGCGCGACAGGGTCAGCTGGTCTGGGGGCACCGCCGCCACAATGGTGGACCCGGCACCGATGGTTGCGCCCTTGCCGACAGTGACCGGCGCAACCAGCTGGGTGTCCGAACCGATGAAAACATCGTCTTCAATGATGGTACGGTGCTTGTTGACCCCGTCGTAATTGCAGGTGATGGTTCCTGCTCCCACATTCACGCGCATCCCCACACTACTGTCACCAACGTAGGACAGGTGATTGGCCTTGGTCTCAGCACCCAGTGTGCTATTTTTGATCTCTACAAAATTACCGATGTGCACATCGTGGTCCGTGTGGGCGCCCGGACGCAGTCGCGCATAGGGCCCGATCCGGTTGTTTCTGCCGACGTGGGCTCCCTCCAGGTGACTGAAAGCGTGGATGACGGACCCTTCATCGATACGGCAATCGCTCAACACGCAATGAGGCCCGACACGGACGCCATCCCCGAGGACGACTTTGCCTTCAAAAATGCAATTGACGTCGATCTGGACATCCCTGCCGCAAGTCAACGTTCCACGAACGTCCAGGCGCGCCGGATCAAACAGGGTCACCCCGGCTTCAAGGAGGCGCTCTGCTGTTTCGTGCTGGTGAATACGTTCCAGTTCGGCGAGTTGTTTTTTGCTGTTCACTCCCAGGGCCTCCCAGGGACTGGTGGGCGTGGTTGTCTCGATGGGGATGCCATCCTGCACTGCCAGTGCAACCACATCGGTCAGATAATACTCGTTCTGGGCGTTTTGGCAGGAAAGGCGCGCCAACCATTGTGCAAGACGCGTCGCCGGAATCGCCATGATGCCGGTATTCACTTCGGTAATGGCCTTTTCCTCTGACGAGGCATCGCGTTCCTCACGAATGGCCACGACGCGCCCCCGGGCATCGCGCACGATGCGGCCATAGCCTTTCGGCTCATCCATCTGTTGTACCAGCAACGCCAAATGGTGCTCGTCAGCCAATGCCGTCAGCCTGCGCAGCGTTTCAACCTGAAGCAACGGGACGTCACCGTAGAGCACGAGAACGATACCTTCTTCGGAAAGGTGCGGGAGGGCCTGCATCACTGCGTGGCCCGTGCCGCGCTGAGGTTCCTGCAGTGCCCAGTGAAGCGGCTGGCCCGCAGACATCGTGCCGGTCCTGACGGTTTCCGCGTTATGTCCGTGAACCACCGTAATTCTTTGGGGAGAAAGTGCTTGCGCCGTATCCACAACGTGCTGCAGCAGCGGCTTTGCAGCGAGCCGATGCAGCACTTTGGGTAGGGCCGAATTCATACGCTTGCCCTGACCTGCGGCAAGGATGACGATGTTAAGGGATGACGCGTTCAGTGCGCGCCCTTGCGCAACCTCTGGATGGCTGCGAGCTGCGCCATGGCTTCCGCAAGTTCAGCGGTCGCCTTGGCGTAATCGATTTCTGCGGATCGGTCGCGGAGCGCTTCTTCAGCCCGCTGCTTGGCTTCCATTGCCTTGGCTTCGTCCAGATCGCGACCCCGAATGGCGGAATCTGCCAATACGGTCACGCTGTCCGGTTGAACTTCCAGGATGCCGCCCGAGACAAAAATCAGCTCTTCAGGGCCTTGCCCGGGAACCCGGAGGCGAACCGTCCCGGGGCGGATGCGCGTGATCAGGGGCGTGTGCCGCGGATAAATTCCGAGCTCACCCATTTCACCAGGCAGAACAACAAACTCGGCATTGCCCGAGAAAATTTGCTCTTCCGCGCTGACCACATCCACATGGATCAAGTTGGCCATCTTGTTTCTCCGTTATTGCAGCGTTTTGGCTTTCTCGACCGCTTCATCAATGGTGCCGACCATGTAGAAGGCTTGTTCCGGCAGGGCGTCGTAGTCGCCGTTGACGATCCCCTTGAAGCCCTTGATGGTTTCGGCCAGGGTGACGTACTTGCCTGGCGCACCGGTAAAGACTTCAGCCACATTGAAGGGCTGGGACAGGAAGCGTTGAATCTTGCGCGCCCGTGCCACGACCAGTTTGTCGTCCGGTGAGAGTTCGTCCATGCCAAGAATGGCGATGATGTCCCGCAGTTCCTTATAGCGTTGCAGCGTGGCTTGCACCGCACGTGCCGTATTGTAGTGCTCTTCCCCCACCACCAGCGGATCCAGCTGGCGCGACGTGGAGTCCAGCGGATCCACGGCGGGGTAGATCCCCAGGGAGGCGATGTCGCGCGATAGCACTACGGTGGAATCCAGGTGCAGGAAGGTGGTTGCCGGCGACGGATCGGTCAAGTCATCGGCTGGCACATAGACGGCCTGGACGGACGTGATCGAACCCACTTTGGTGGAGGTGATCCGTTCCTGCAGGCGACCCATTTCTTCTGCCAGCGTCGGCTGGTAGCCCACGGCGGAAGGCATGCGACCCAGCAGGGCGGACACTTCCGTTCCCGCGAGCGTAAAGCGATAAATATTGTCCACGAACAGCAGCACGTCTCGGCCTTCGTCGCGGAAGTATTCGGCCATGGTCAGGCCAGTCAATGCAACGCGCAGACGGTTGCCGGGCGGTTCGTTCATCTGGCCGTAAACCAGCGCCACCTTGTCCAGCACGTTGGAATCTTTCATTTCATGGTAGAAGTCGTTCCCTTCGCGGGTCCGCTCGCCTACCCCGGCAAACACGGAATAGCCGCCGTGTGCCTTGGCAATGTTGTTGATCAGCTCCATCATGTTGACGGTTTTGCCGACACCTGCGCCGCCGAACAGGCCCACCTTGCCGCCCTTGGCAAAGGGGCAAATCAGGTCAATCACCTTGATGCCGGTTTCCAGCAATTCCTGGCTGGGGGACAGTTCTTCGTAGCTTGGCGCCTTGCGGTGGATCGAGGCGGTCTTTTCAGCGCCCACCGGGCCCGCTTCGTCGATGGGTCGCCCCAAGACGTCCATGATTCGTCCCAGCGTCTTCGGACCCACGGGTACCGAAATCGGAGCGCCCGTATTTTTCACCATCATGCCACGGCGCAGACCATCGGAGGAACCCAGGGCAATGGTGCGAACAACGCCGTCGCCCAATTGCTGTTGGACTTCAAGCGTCAGTTCGCTGCCATCCATGACCAGTGCGTCATAAATGCCAGGCATTTGGTCTCTGGGAAACTCGACATCGATCACCGCACCGATGCACTGGACAATTTTTCCTTGATTCATTTGCGTGTCCTAATCATTAACTATTGAGTAGATTTAAACTGCGGCGGCACCGCCGACAATTTCGGACAGTTCCTTGGTAATCGCAGCCTGGCGAGACTTGTTATAGATCAACTGCAGTTCATCGATGACGTTGCCAGCGTTGTCCGATGCGGCCTTCATGGCGACCATCCGCGCGCTCTGCTCAGAGGCGATGTTTTCGGCGACGGCCTGGTAAATCAGCGCTTCTACGTAACGCAGCAGCAATTCGTCCACCACTGCGCGGGGATCGGGCTCGTAAATGTAATCCCAAGCCATGGACGTCGCTTTGCCTTCTCCTTCCAGACGCGTTTTGGGAAGGGGAAGCAAGGGTTCGACCGTCGGTTCCTGCTTCATCGTGTTGATGAAGCGGTTGTAGGCAAGATAAACCGCGTCCACTTTGCCTTCAGCGTACAGGTCGAGCATGACCTTCACGGGGCCGATCAGTTTTTCCAGGTGGGGCGTGTCTCCCATATGCGTGACCTGGGCCACCACGGGAACGCCAATCCGCTGAAGAAAACCCAGTCCCTTGCCGCCGATGGCGACCGATTGCACTTTAGCGCCCTGCTCTTCCCATTGCTTCATGGACTGGACGACCATTCTCAGGACGTTGGTGTTCAAGCCGCCGCACAACCCCTTGTCCGAGGTCACGATCACCACGCCCACGTTGCGGACGCTGTCCCGCCGCACAAGGAAGGGGTGCTGGTACTCTGGGTGTGCATGGGCCATGTGCGAGGCCACATTGCGGATCTTTTCTCCATAGGGTCGGGAAGCACGCATGCGCTCCTGCGCCTTGCGCATCTTGCTGGCCGCGACCATCTCCATGGCTTTGGTGATCTTTCGCGTGTTTTGCACGCTTTTGATCTTCATCCGGATTTCTTTTGAACCAGCCATTTCAGCTCCGTCCTACGCTACGAGGGAAGTGCTCAGTACACGCCCGTCTTTTTGAAGTCCTGGATTGCAGCATCGAGTGCTTTTTCAGCATCTCCATCCAGATCCTGGGTCGTGGCAATCTTGTTGATCAGCTCGCCATACTTAGTCTTGAGAAAGGCGCGCAGTCCCGATTCAAAAGCCAGGGCGCGCTTGACATCGATGTCGTCAAAGTAGCCCTTGTTGACCGAGAACAGCGTGACCGCCATTTCTGCAACCGACAGCGTGGCGTACTGAGCCTGCTTCATCAGCTCGGTGACCATGCGGCCACGTTCCAACTGCTTGCGCGTAGCGTCGTCAAGATCCGAAGCAAACTGGGCAAAGGCGGCCAGTTCGCGATACTGGGCCAGGGCCAGACGTACGCCGCCACCCAATTTCTTGATGACCTTGGTCTGGGCAGCCCCCCCCACGCGGGATACGGAAATACCCGCATTGATGGCAGGACGGATCCCCGCATTAAACAGATCCGTTTCAAGGAAGATCTGACCATCGGTAATGGAAATCACATTGGTAGGCACGAAAGCCGTCACGTCGCCCGCCTGCGTTTCGATGATGGGAAGTGCCGTCAGGGACCCCGTCTTGCCCTTCACCTCACCCTTGGTTTCGCGTTCCACATACTCTTCGTTGACACGGGCAGCACGCTCCAGCAAGCGCGAATGCAGGTAGAACACATCACCTGGATAGGCTTCGCGACCCGGTGGGCGGCGCAGCAGCAGGGAAATCTGGCGATAGGCCCAAGCCTGCTTGGTCAAATCGTCATAAATAATGAGCGCGTCTTGTCCGCGATCACGGAAATATTCGCCCATGGAGCAACCGGCATACGGTGCTATGAACTGCATGGCGGCAGAATCTGAAGCCGTTGCCGCAACGACGATGGTGTACTCCATGGCGCCGTGCTCTTCCAGCTTTCGCACCACGTTGACGATGGAGGAGGCCTTCTGGCCGATCGCAACGTAGATACAGGTCATGTTCTGACCTTTCTGGTTGATGATGGTATCTACAGCAACCGCGGTCTTGCCGGTTTGGCGGTCTCCAATGATCAACTCGCGCTGTCCGCGGCCGATCGGCACCATGGAGTCCACGGATTTGAGGCCGGTTTGTACAGGCTGCGATACGGATTTTCTCCAGATCACGCCAGGCGCAATTTTTTCAATGGGAGAGCTGGCCTTGGCGTTGAGCGGGCCCTTACCATCAATCGGCTTGCCCAGCGCATCAACGACACGTCCGATCAGTTCGGGGCCCACGGGGACTTCCAGGATGCGCCCCGTGCAAGTCACGGTGTCGCCTTCGCTAAGATGCTCGTACTCACCCAGAACTACGGCGCCTACTGAGTCGCGCTCCAGATTGAGCGCGAGGCCGAAGGTGTTCTTTGGGAACTCGAGCATTTCACCCTGCATCACGTCGGTCAAACCGTGAATGCGCACGATACCGTCAGTGACGGATACGATGGTTCCCTGGGTACGCGCTTCTGCCGTGATGGGAAGATTCTGGATCTTCGCCTTGATCAGTTCGCTGATTTCCGATGGATTCAACTGCATGGTGTTCTCCTGACTGGTGGACCGCCCCTGCGGCCCCCCTGCTTAACGTTTTATCGCAACAGCCATCTGGTCAATGCGAGCGCGCACTGAACCATCGATGACCAAATCGCCGACCGTGACCTTGACGCCGCCGATCAGCGACGCATCCACCGTAACTTCCGCGCGAATCTTTTTGCCAAAGCGCTTTTCAAGCCCGTTGACCAAGGCGTCCAGTTCCGGTGCCGTCATGCTGAATGCCGAGGTGATCTGGGCATCCAGAATGCCCTCGTGCTGATGGCGCAACGCCTCGTACTGGTCGCGAATGGCTGGCAAAGCACCAATCCGATGATTTTCCGCGAGTAACCGAATCAGCTGTCGCGCATCTTCATCAAGCTTTCCCTCGCAAACCGACTCGAAGATTTCGGCGAGCTGGGTTCGATCCACTTTCGGATTACCCACAAGGTTGGCCATGTCCGGGTCGCGCGCTACGGCCGCCATCAACCCCAGCATGTCGGACCAGCGCGGTGCGGCCTTTTTTTCGAAGGCCAGCTTGAAGACCGCCTCGGCGTAGGGTCGTGCGATGGTAATCATCTCAGCCATGGCAGTCCTTAAAGCTCGGCCCGAATTGAAACCAGCAGATCCGAATGGGCCTGGGCGTTGATTTCCCGACGCAAGATCTTTTCTGCACCGGAAACCACCAGATCAGCCACCTGGTCGCGCAGCGTTTCCTTGGCACGCAGGATTTCCTGATCAACCTCAGCCCGCGCCTGTGACTTCACGCGGTCTGCCTCGACCTTGGCTTCTTCTCGCGCTGCCTCGATGATTTCATTGCGCCGCTTTTCGGACAAGGCAATGATCTCTGCAGCCTTGGCCTTGGCCTCGTTCAAAGCTTCGTTTGAACGCTGCTCAGCTTGTGCCAAATCCTGCTTGCCGCGTTCGGCTGCCGCCAGTCCATCCGCAATTTTTCGGGCACGCTCTTCGAGCGCCGCGATGATGGGCGGCCACACGAACTTCATGGTGAACCAGATCAGGATTGCAAATGTGATGGCCTGACCAAATATTGTGGCATTGATATTCATGCCTTTGCTCCCAAAGTTTCGGCTTGCTGGTTAGCCCTTCAGCATCGGTACGAACGGATTTGCGAAGAGCAGGAACAAACCAATACCAACCCCGATCATGGTGACCGCATCCAGCAGACCAGCGACGATGAACATCTTCACTTGCAGCGTGGGGATCATTTCGGGCTGGCGTGCAGCGCCTTCGAGGAAGCGGCCGCCAAGAATGCCGAAGCCAATGGCGGTACCCAGAGCACCACAACCGATCAGGATTGAAACGGCGATGGCAGTGCTGCCGAGCAGGGATGCAAGGTGTTCCATGATTTCTCCTTAAAATCTACTTGTTACAAGTTAAAAACGGGATGCTGCAACTTCCAAACCTTTCACTCCTGACCTTCATCAGTGGCTTTCGTGGGCCATGCTGAGATAGATGATGGTCAGGATCATGAAAATAAATGCCTGCAGGGTGATGATCAGGATATGGAATATCGCCCAGGGCGCGCCCAGAACCCACTGCAGATACACCGGGAGCAAGGCGATGAGGATGAATACCATCTCACCGGCATACATGTTGCCGAACAACCGCAGGGCGAGCGAAACCGGCTTGGCCAGATCTTCGACGATGCGGAACAGCAGATTAAACGGGGCCATTTTCGCGCCAAACGGGGCAGTCAGGACTTCGTGCACGAACCCCCCCAGCTTCTTGACCTTGATGTTGTAAAAATAAATCAGGAAAAAGACCGTCAACGACATGGCGAAGGTCAGGTTGGGATCCGTCGTGGGTACGGCTTTCCAGTAGTGGATACCAAAGGCCCCCAGAATCATGGGGAGCAGGTCCACGGGCAGCAGGTCCATGGCATTGAGGGTAAAGACCCAAATGAAAATGGTGAGCGCGAGAGGACCGACCGCACCGGCTTCGCCATGAAAAGTGTCTTTCACCTGGGTCTGCACCATCTCCAGCACGATCTCGACGGCAGCCTGGAGCTTTCCGGGTACACCCGAGGTGGCCTTGCGCGCGACCCAGGCAAACAATCCGAAAACCAGGAGGCCCAGCAGGGCCGAGGTAATGATGGTATCGAGATTGAAGGTCCAGAAACCATGACCTTCCTGAAGATTGGTGAGATGGTGCTGTATGTACTCGCCGGTGCTGTGGCCTGCGCTTTCGCTCATGATCTCGACACTGTCAATCCAATAGCAGCGCTGCAAAGTACACCAGCAGCGTTGCAATGTAAGTTAAAAAGAACTCGGGTAATCGCAACGGCCGGTACAACGCAAATGTTGCGCTGAACAAAATCACGGTCATTACAAATTTGAACCGTTCCCCTGCGTACTGCGCCTGAAGCCAATGCCTCGGCGTGACGCCGCGCGGTGACGAACTACGGAGGGCGTACGCCAGTCCCGTCAGGAACCCGATGGACCCTCCTAAGGCCGATGATACCGCTGAAACCCTGTCGGAAAATACCAAAAAACCCAATACAATCAACAAGGTTAAGCTTGCCTGCAGGCCAATGATCCTGAGTATTTTACGATTAATCACGTCAGGGGCGCCTGCTAAACGGGCGGATTATAAACTTGATTCGAGGGGGGGGTCAATGATAGTCGTCAAGCGCGTAAGAGCTGCAGCAGCCCTTCCAACTGGTCCAGGCTATGGTAACGAATGGACAATACGCCGCTTCCACCGCGCTTTTCCTTGAGCGTCACCGTGGCGCCCAATCGGTCCGAAAGTTCCTCCTGCAGTGCGAGCTGGTCGCGACTGTGAGCGCCATTGCTGCGGGAACGCCCCTTCTTTTCCGTCAAACGCTGCTTGACCTGTCGTTCTGCTTCGCGCACCGACCATCCCCTGGCGACGATTTCCGTTGCCAGGGGATGCTGTTTTGCCGTAGGCAACGGCAGCAGCGCGCGCGCATGGCCCATTTCTAAAGCCCCTTCCATCAATAGTGAGCGCACGCTTTCTGTTAAATTGAGCAGCCGTAGCAAATTGGTTACGGCGCTTCGTGACCTGCCCACGGCCTCCGCGGCTGCCTCGTGCGTCATTCCAAACTCCCGAATCAACCGGTCGATCCCCTGGGCTTCTTCCAGGGGGTTCAGGTCTTCCCGCTGGATATTCTCGATGAGTGCGGCGGCCAGTGCGTCCTCGTCCGAAATCGGACGCACCAATACGGGGACCTCAAGCAGGCCAGCCAGTTGGGAGGCGCGCCAGCGCCGCTCGCCGGCAATGATCTCGTAGCGGTCATTTGCCACCGGTCGGACCAGGATGGGCTGCAGTAGGCCCTGTCCCTTGATGGACTGGCTGAGTTCGCGCAGCGACACCTCGTCCATCCGGGTTCGCGGCTGATATTTCCCCGGTTGCAGCTGTTGCACAGGGAGCGTGGATGGCTCCTGCGAACCCGCCCTGGGCGCATCGGCCCCCAACAGCGCATCCAACCCTCTTCCCAGTCCTTTAAGTTTGGCCATGTCGTAATTTTTCCTTTAAATCGGGGAGACGCGGTGTAGCGCGTCCGCTTCAAACCGCTCCAGGATCTCGCGCGTCAGTTGCAGATAGGCCTGTGCTCCCTTTGATGCCGGGTCATATCGCAACGCCGGTTGCCCGTGGCTGGGCGCTTCGGCCAAACGGACGTTTCTGGGAATTGCCGTTCGGTAGACTTTGGCACCAAAGTGCTGTTCAAGCTGCGCCGAGACCTGCTGTGCCAAGGCGTTGCGGGGATCCAGCATGGTACGCAGCAAGCCCTCGATTTCCAGGCCTGTATTGAGGTGGCTGCGTACGCGGCGAATGGTCTGCACAAGGTCAGACAGGCCTTCCAGCGCGTAATACTCGCACTGCATCGGAATCAGGACACGCCAGGCTGCGGCAAGCCCGTTGATGGTCAGCAGATTGAGCGCGGGCGGGCAGTCAATCAGCACAACATCGTAGTCGCTGATGACCGAATCAATGGCGTTCTTGAGCCGATATTCCCGACGTTCCCCGTCCACCAGCTCCACCTCGGCGCCCGCAAGTTCACGATTGGCTGGAAGCACGTCATAACCACCCGAAGGAGAGCGAATGCGGGCCTCCTGAGGAGGGGTTTGCTCTAGCAGCACGTGGTAGACGGAGTGCTTCAAGGCGCTTTTATCGATGCCGCTTCCGGTCGTCGCATTGCCCTGGGGATCGAGATCCACAAGAAGCGCCCGTTGTCCCAGCTCTGCAAGGCTTGCTGCGACATTAACGACGGTTGTGGTTTTTCCCACCCCCCCTTTTTGATTGGTCACAGCCAGCACGCGACTCATGAATGCGCTTCTCCGATGAGGATCAAATGACGCTCGGCAGCCAGATTGGGAACCGTCACCGGGAGGACTTCCGCGGTGAAATTGTTCGGCAACCGCGTGATTTCCTCGAAAGGAACCCCCCCTTTCATGGCAATCAGTACCCCACCGGGAGCCCGCAAATGGTGCGCACCCGCCACAAAATCGGGCAAATCCGAAAAGGCGCGTGAGACGATGACGTCATAACGCTCGGGAGGAAACCAGCGTTCAACCCGTTCTGCAATGACGCTGACCTGATCCAGTCCCAGCTCCAGCTTGGCTTGGCGCAAAAATGCTGCCTTTTTTTGGTTGGGCTCGAGCAGGGTCACGCTCAATGAAGGGCAGGCAATGGCCAGGGGAATGCCCGGCATCCCCCCCCCGCTGCCGACGTCCAGCAACCTCGAGCGTCCAGATAGACTGGGGACCACCGTCAGGCTGTCCAGCAAATGCAGCGTGACCATGCGTTCCCGGTCGCGCACCGCCGTCAGGTTGATGACTGCATTCCATTTTTCAAGGAGATCGAGGTAACGTTCCAGGCGCGCCAGGGTCTCGGGAGAAAGCTTCAGCCCCAGGGCCTCTGCCCCGGCTGATAAATTCGATACGGCAATCATGCGATGCGTTGGGACTCGTTTGGCAAGGTTTGGAAACGGCGCAAGTGCACCAGCAATAAAGCAATGGCCGCAGGTGTCACGCCGGCAATACGACCGGCCTGCCCCACAGTTTGGGGACGGTGACGGGCCAATAACTGCTCTACCTCCCGGGACAAGCCTCGTACCGTAGAAAAATCGAGCTGCTCCGGAATCACCGTCTGCTCCTGGTTCCGGTGCCGGGAGACCTCTTCGAGTTGGCGCGTGATGTAGCCCTCGTACTTGACCTGTATTTCCACCTGATCGGCGACTTCAGGGGCCAGCGGTTCGCCCGGCGCCGCTCCTGGCAGCGTCATCAGGTCTCGGTAGGCCACCTGGGGACGACGCAGCAATTCGTGCAGCGGCTGATCCCGCTCCAGTTCCTGCCCCAAGACGCGCGCAGCTGCGTCAGGCAGGACAGCGGCCTTCCGAAGCCAGGTTGCGCGCAATCGCTGCATTTCAAGTTCTATATTTTCTCTTTTTCTTTCAAAAGCTTGCCATCTGTTTTCGTCAACGAGTCCCAATTTCCTGCCAAACTCCGTCAACCGCAGGTCTGCGTTATCCTCTCGCAGTTGCAGCCGGTATTCGGCCCGGCTCGTAAACATCCGGTAGGGCTCCGTCACACCGCGCGTCACCAAGTCATCTACCAGGACACCCAAATAGGCTTCGCTGCGCAGCGGCCACCAGGGTTCCTGGCCACGGGCCTGGCGTGCTGCATTGATTCCCGCCAGAAGCCCCTGGGCAGCGGCTTCTTCGTACCCCGTGGTCCCGTTGATTTGCCCTGCAAAAAACAATCCGGTGATCGCCTTGGTTTCCAGTGAGGCCTTCAACCCCCGCGGATCGAAATAATCATATTCGATGGCATAACCAGGGCGCAGGATATGCGCCTGTTCCAGCCCAGGGATCGAGCGCACCAATGCCCATTGCACGTCAAAAGGCAGACTGGTCGAAATCCCGTTGGGATAAACCTCGTGGGTCGTCAACCCTTCGGGCTCCAGAAAAATCTGATGGGAAGATTTGTCGCTGAAGCGGTGAATCTTATCTTCGATGGATGGGCAGTAACGCGGCCCAACCCCTTCGATGACGCCCGTGAACAACGGAGAACGGTCCAGACCCGCGCGGATGATGTCATGGGTCTCTGTCGTGGTTTGCGTCACCCAGCAGGGAATTTGACGTGGGTGCTGTTCCGGCGACCCCAAAAAAGAGAAAACAGGGACCGGATTGTCCCCGGGCTGCGCCACCAGCTTCTCGTAATTGATCGTGCGCCCGTCCAGCCGCGGCGGCGTGCCGGTCTTCAGCCTTCCCGCAGGCAGTGCAAGCTCACGCAGCTTTTCAGCAAGGACGATGGCAGGGGGATCACCTGCGCGGCCCCCCGGACTTTTTTCCAGCCCCACATGCATCAACCCGGACAGAAAAGTCCCGGCAGTCAGCACGACTGCGGGGGCCTCAAAGCGCACCCCCATCTGGGTCACGACGCCGTGCACCCTGCCATTCCGTACCATGAGGTCGTTTACGGGTTGCTGAAACAGGGTGAGCTTGGGCTGATTTTCCAGGCTGTGCCGGATGAAGTTTCGATACAGAATGCGGTCTGCCTGGGCACGGGTTGCCCGAACCGCCGGTCCTTTTCTTGAATTGAGGATTCTGAACTGTATCCCTGCCGCATCGGCGGCTCGGGCCATCACTCCGCCCAGTGCATCTATTTCCTTGACCAGATGACCCTTGCCGATCCCGCCAATGGAAGGATTGCAGGACATTTGCCCCAAGGTTTCGATGCTATGGGTCAGCAACAGCGTCTCGCATCCGGAACGGGCTGCCGCCAGCGCAGCCTCCGTTCCAGCGTGGCCGCCGCCAACGACGATGACATCAAATTTTTTTTGGAACAGCATGATTGCGCCGTTTCAGTGCCTGTAACTCGCGGGACAGGCATCATACTGCATTGCAGGAGATTGCCCAAGTCATTCCAAGGATTGTTTCACGTGAAACTTTTCCCTCCGGCATTGTTTCACGTGAAACAATGCCGGAGGGAAACCACGGAATGCCTCCTATTTTCCGATACAGAATCTGGAAAAAATCTGGCCCAGCAGGTCATCGGATGAAAACTCGCCCGTGATTGTGGACAGCACTTGCTGCGCAAGTCGAAGCTCTTCGGCCAGCAGTTCGACGGAAGTCAGATGCGTCAAGGCGGCAAGAAGATGCTGACGAGCACCCCGCAGGGCGTCCACGTGGCGCTCTCGTGCCAGAAAAGGCGGCTCAGACAGGTTTTGCCAGCCCGCTTGGTCCAGCAACAGGTTTTTCAGCTCTGCCAAGCCGGTCCCCGTCTTGGCAGAGACCCCGATCCCGTAGGTCGCACACGAAGCCAGCCCCGCACCAACCAGATCAATCTTGTTGCAAACGATCTGCCGTGGCAGCGAAGCCGGAAGACGCGCAATCAGGGCCTGGTCCGCTTCGGTCAAGCCCGAAACGACATCCGTGACGATCAAGGCAAAATCCGCGCGCTCTACCGCAGCCCAGGTTCTTTGAATGCCCGCCTGTTCCACCATGTCACCCGTTTCCCGAATACCCGCTGTATCCACAATGTGAAAGGGGATGCCTTGAATCAGGATCGTGCTCAGAATGGTATCGCGGGTCGTGCCTGGAATGTCGGTGACAAGCGCCCGATCCTCTTCCGCAAGCGCATTCAGCAAACTGGATTTGCCCACGTTTGGGGCGCCAATCAAAACCACTTGGCGCCCTGAGCGCACCAATGCGCCCTGGGCGGCTGAGTCAATTAATGTTTCAAGGTGGGCCAGAATATGGCCGATGTTGCCCCGGGGGTCGATTTTTTCCAAAAACTCGACCCCCTCCTCCGTGAAATCGATGCTCCCTTCGATGTGCAATCGAAGCGCAATGAGCTCCTGGACCAGAGCAGCGACCTTTCTGGAAAAAACGCCTGCCAGGGACCGCGCGGCACCGCGCACAGCGGCTGCACTTTCAGCGGCAATGAGGTCCGCCACCGCTTCGGCTTGGGCGAGATCGAGTTTACGGTTGAAAAAGGCGCGTTGGGTAAACTCTCCCGGTTGCGCAAGACGCGCCCCAAGTTCCAGGCATCGCCCAAGAAGCAACCGTAATACCGTATCGCCGCCATGACCGTGCAGTTCCAGCACATCCTCACCGGTAAATGAAGCAGGCGCTGGAAAGTAGATCAACAGGCCCTCGTCAATCACTTCGGCGCAATTGTCCATAAAACGGACAAAGCGCGCGTAACGCGGCTCGGGGGGCGCCTTGCCCGTCAGTAACGCAGCAAAATTCCGGAGGTTGGGACCCGAGACCCGGACCACGCCAATTCCGGCGTGGCCTGGTGCCGTAGCAATGGCGGCAATGACCTCAGCGCTTTCCATCACCCATCATGCGGGTGATCTGCCACTGCTGCGTAATGGACAGCACGTTGTTAACCACCCAGTACAGAACAAGGCCCGCCGGGAAGAAAAAGAACATGACGCTGAAGGCTAGTGGCATGAACATCATGACTTTTGCCTGAACGGGATCTGGCGGCTTCGGGCTCATGCGTTGCTGTAAAAACATGGAGGCGGTCATGAGCACCGGCAGAATGTAGTAAGGATCCTGTGCAGACAGGTCATGAATCCAGCCAAAGAATGGTGCGTGGCGCAGCTCCACGGAACCCAGCAGGACCCAGTACAGTGCGATGAATACGGGAATCTGGACAACCATGGGAAGACAGCCGCCCAGCGGGTTGATCTTTTCGGTTTTGTAGAGCTCCATCATGGCCTGGTTCATGCGTGCCCGATCGTCCCCGAATTGTTCCTTGATCCGGGCCATCTTCGGCTGAACGACGCGCATTCGTGCCATGGACTTGTAACTCGCAGCAGACAGCGGAAAGAAGATGGCTTTGATCAATACGGTCAAAAGGATGATCGCCACCCCCCAGTTGCCGACCCAACCATGAATCCAGGACAGCACGTAGAACAAAGGCGTTGCAATGATCGTCAGCCAGCCATAATCAATGGTGAGGTCCAGCCCGGGAGCCAGGTTCTTCAGCTTGGCACCTTCCTGCGGTCCCGCGTAAAGCGGCACGGAAACTGTTCCGGTACCTCCGGGGGCAATGACACCCATGGGAAGAATGACGCCCGCGGTGTAAAGATCATTGCCGACCTTGCGCGTGAAAAACTCCCGCTGCGCACCGGGCTGGGGGAGCCAAGCCGCAACAAAATAATGTTGCAGCATGGCAATCCAGCCATTCGTGGCCGTAGTGGGGTAGTCCCGCTTGCCCTTATCAATGTCAGTGAAGGGGATTTTCTGAAACTTCGTGGCGTCGGTATAAACCGCCGGACCAGTGTAAGTGCTAACAAACCTTGGGTCGCCGGGCGGGGCTTTCGACACACGCAGAAACTGGAAATACGCTTCGGGTGAAAGCGGCGCTGCAGAAAGGTTATGCACGGCAGTCTCCACCGTGACCACATAGCTGCCTCGCTTGAAGTGGTAGGTCTTGTCCACTTCCACGACACCGGGCGTGATGGCTTTCAAGGTGACGTCAAGGCTGTCCTGTCCTGCAGCAAGCGTGGCTTCCGGCTTGTCTGCCGTAAACTGTGTCGTATGATTGGGCAGCCCAGCGCCCAGGAGGCCGCTTTGCGCCACGTACACCAGACTGTTTTTGTCTTCCAGCAGATCCACCGGCTTGTTGCTCTGCTCCGCCGAAAAATGTTTGAGCAACTTGAGGCTGCGCAGATCAGCGCCCTCCGTATCAATTTCGGCATCCATCACATCCGTCGTCACCTTGACGCGCTCGCCCCGGTGCAGTCCCTCTGTCTGGGGGCCCACCGCAGTGGTGGCCGATGGAACAGCACCGCTACCAGAGACACTCGGGCTGGGCACCGAGGGCAAACTTGCCGTCCCCGTGGGGACGGACGAAAGTGCCGGAGGAGAGACGGGGGGTTGCTGCGTCTCGCGCTGGTGCGACTGCCAGGCATCCCACAACATGAAGCTGGAGGCAGTGAAGATGGCGAGCGGAATGATGCGTTGCATGTTCATGAAAGTTCTCAGGGTACAGGATCATAACCGCCGGGGTGCCAAGGATGGCAACGGCATAAACGCTTGATGGCAAGGGATCCGCCACGGGCAACCCCATGGCGGCCAATTGCCTCGGAGGCGTAGTGGGAACAGCTGGGTTCAAAACGACAGGAGCGGCCCAACAGGGGGCTCAGACCGAGTTGGTAGGCGCGGATGAGAATTTGAATGAATCGCGACATTTCTGAACGCCCAGAGCCAGTATCTCAAATTCAGTAGAGAGTAACTCGAACATGCCTGGCACGAATTTCTTTTTGTGGAGAATGACCACATCCAGACCCGCAAGCTTGTCGACGTGTCGCCGAAATAACTCGCGGCACACCCGTTTCATGTAATTGCGGCCTACGGCACTCGAGCATACTTTGCGGCCTACAACCAAACCCAGGCGCGCACAAGGCAAACCATTCGGTCGCGCCATCATTCGCAGATGGTCTCCCGTGCGTCCACAGCGACCGTTCAAGACCGCCTGAAAATCGCGGCTATCGGAAAGCTTTCCGAAAGCAACCTGCTTCAGGGAGCCGCCTTAAACGGCGAGACGTGCCCGTCCGCGCGCCCGACGTGCATTGATGACAGCACGACCGCCGCGGGTTTTCATCCGAATCCGGAATCCGTGCGTGCGCTTGCGCTTGGTCACCGACGGTTGGTAAGTACGCTTCATGATTGAACTCTCGAGCCAAATGACAGAACCCGCGATTTAACCCTGAAAAGCACCAATCCGTCAAGAAAAATATATCCACAAGAGCAATAAAAGACAGTGGATAAGTTATTCATGCAGGACTAGAATTGCGGGTGGATAACTGCCTTGCCCCCCTGCTTATCCCACATAAATAACCATAATAATCAATATATTATAATATGAACGACTTTTGGAGTGACACCCTGACCCAAATCCGCTCCGAATTGCCGGAGCAGCAGTTCACGACCTGGATCAAGCCATTACAAGTAGAAGTGACCGACGGGAGCGTGACGCTATCAGCACCCAACCGGTTCATTCTGCAATGGGTCAAGGATCGGTACATGTCGCGCATCGAAAGCATGGCGCGTCACAACGGCATCACTTCGATCAAGCTGGTTCAAAGAAATGATGCGCCTTCCATCGGCACCGAGAAAGCGTCGGGCGAAGCCGCCACGGAAAAAAGCGACGATTTGCCTCGCCAGGCGGACAGACATCGACTTAACCCCAATTTCACATTCTCCACGTTCATTGGCGGGAAAGCCAACCAGCTCGCACGGGCAGCCGCCTTGCAAGTGGCCGAAAACCCTGGCGCCGCCTACAACCCGCTGTTTGTCTACGGCGGCGTCGGGCTGGGAAAGACACACCTGATCCAGGCCATCGGCAACCAGATCCTGGAACGACAACCCAATGCCAAGGTGCGCTACATGCACGCGGAAAAATACGTCTCTGACGTGGTTCGCGCCTACCAGCACAAGTCTTTTGACAGCTTCAAGCGCTACTACCACTCGCTGGACCTGCTGATGATAGACGACATCCAGTTCTTTGGCGGAAAGGCGCGAACTCAGGAAGAATTTTTCTTTGCTTTCAATGCATTGGTAGAGTCCCACCGACAAGTCATCATTACCTGCGACAGCTTTCCAAAAGAAATAGCGGGCATGGAAGAGCGACTGATTTCCAGGTTTGGTTGGGGCTTGACCGTTGCCATCGAACCCCCTGAACTGGAAATGCGCGTCGCCATCCTGATCAACAAGGCGCGGCTGGAGGGGCTTGCGCTGGACGAGAATGTCGCCTTCTTCATCGCAAAGCACATCCGTTCCAACGTGCGGGAACTGGAGGGCGCCCTGAAGCGGGTACAGGCTTATGCCCGTTTCACGGGAGACGCCATCACACTGCAATCGGCACGCGAGTCGCTCAAGGACCTGCTGGCGCTGCAGCACCGGCAAATTTCGATTGAGAACATCCAGAAAACCGTCGCTGACTACTACAAGATCAAAGTGGGGGACATGTTCTCAAAAAAACGCACGCGCGCGCTTGCCCGGCCGCGCCAAATGGCCATGGCCCTGGCCAAGGACATTACCAACCTCAGCCTTCCCGATATTGGCGAGGCCTTTGGTGGCAGAGACCACACCACCGTACTGCACGCCTGTCGGAAAATGCAGGAATTGTGCGAAACAGACAATACGATCCAGCGCGACTTTCTGGCCCTGCAACAAATTCTCAACGGTTGACAACCCTGGAGATAACCTTGGGATACTTTGAGGAAGAAATGTGGATAAAACATGAACACCCGGAAACTGAAAACTTATCCACATTCCATCCAAATAATAAACACGACTTATCCCAAGCCATGCCCGTTACGCAATATAATGTTTCGTTAGAGGTTTTCCAGCCATTCCACAGTGTGAGCTTAGCTCCAATCTATTAACTATCAGGTTTATTTCATGATCATCATTAAGACCCAACGTGAAAGATTACTGGAACCCCTGCAATCAGTGATTGGCATCGTTGAACGTCGACATACCTTGCCGATCCTGTCTAACGTTTTGATTCAATCCTCAGGAAGCGAAGTTGCGTTAACCGCGACCGATCTGGAGGTTCAGATCCGAACGAAGGCGCAGATTGAAGAAAGCGGAGAAACGCAATCCATCACGCTTTCAGCACGCAAGCTCTACGACATCCTCAGAAGCCTTCCCAGCGAATCATCCGTTGCGCTTGAAGCCAAGGAAAATCGTCTTACCGTCAAGGCAGGAAAGAGCCGCTTCAGTCTCCAGACGTTGGCGGGACAGGATTTTCCCACGGTGGCACCAAGCAGCGACAAAGGGGTAGTGCTAAAGCTCGCGCAAAAAAACCTGAAGGCGCTTCTGGAGCGCGTGCAGTACGCCATGGCACAGCAAGACGTGCGTTATTACCTCAACGGAACCCTGCTCAGCGTAAATGGCAACCAACTCACCCTGGTGGCCACAGACGGGCATCGATTGAGCTACACCACCGAGCAGCTGGCGGAATCGTACGAGAAGGCAGAGATCATTCTGCCAAGAAAATCCGTTTCCGAGCTCATCAAACTGCTTGCGCCAACCGACGAGCCCGTGACTCTCACGCTTCGCGCAAACCAGGTGGAGTTTGTCTTTGGTCATATCGAGTTGCTGTCCAAAGTCATTGACGGAAAGTTCCCCGACTACACGCGTGTCATACCCACCAACTACAACAAGCATTTGACACTCAATCGCCTCGATTTGCTGCAGGCCCTCCAGCGCGCTTCGATTTTGTCCAACGATAAAATTCACGGTGTGCGCCTGCTTTTATCGAAGAACAACCTTGCGGTGGTCTGTACCAACAATGAGCAGGAAGAAGCCCAGGAAGATTTGGACGTTCAATACAATCAGGAGGCCATTGATATCGGGTTCAACATCACCTATCTCATGGACGTGATGAACCACCTGACGTCGGACACCGTGGTTTGTTCGTTTGGAGATGCCAATAGCAGCGTCCTGATTACCGTTCCCGGGGCCGAAGACCGCTTTAAGTACGTTGTCATGCCGATGCGCATCTGACCCTTTTTTCTCTCAGTGACGAGTCTCCTTCAGGAAACATAACACGTGGAACAAACCAGCACGACTCCAGAAAGCTATACCTCCGAAAACATCAAGGTCCTCAAAGGGCTGGAGGCGGTTCGAAAACGCCCCGGCATGTACATTGGCGACACCAGCGATGGCACCGGCCTGCATCACATGGTGTTCGAGGTGGTGGACAATGCCATTGACGAGGCCCTTGCGGGGTACTGCAATGAGATCAATGTCATCATTCACATGGATAACTCCATTACGGTGACCGACAATGGTCGGGGTATCCCGACGGATATCCACCCTGAAGAAGGGCGCTCGGCTGCAGAAGTCATCATGACCGTACTGCATGCCGGAGGGAAATTCGATGGCAATAGCTACAAGATTTCCGGCGGCCTGCACGGGGTCGGCGTCTCGGTAGTCAATGCACTGTCTTCCTGGCTCAAGTTGACGATTCATCGCGATGGCAGGATCAACCAGATGGAGTTTCGTGACGGCGATGCCGTTGCCCCCCTGGCAGTGATCGGTGCGACCGACAAGCGGGGCACGGAAGTCCATTTCATGCCCAGCACGGAAACGTTTGGGACCATCGAGTTTCACTACGATATTCTGGCCAAGCGCTTGCGCGAGCTGTCCTTCCTGAACAACGGCGTCAAGATTGTCTTGACGGACCAGCGGACCGGGACCGAGGAAAACTTTTCCTTTGCAGGGGGGGTACGTGGTTTCGTAGACTATCTCAACCGCAACAAATCGGTTTTGCATCCCACCATTTTTCATGCCGTAGGGGAAAAGGACGGCATTGGCGTGGAAGTCGCCATGCAGTGGAATGATTCCTACCAGGAGTCGGTCCTGTGCTTTACCAACAATATTCCCCAGCGAGATGGAGGCTCCCACCTGACGGCGCTACGGGCGGCCATGACGCGAACGCTCAACCAGTACATCGAACAGAATGAGCTGGCCAAAAAAGCCAAGGTGGAAACCACGGGCGACGACATGCGCGAAGGATTGATGTGTGTTCTTTCGGTCAAGGTTCCCGACCCAAAATTCTCCTCCCAGACCAAGGAAAAGCTGGTTTCCTCCGAAGTGCGACCCGTGGTGGATGAGGTGGTGGCTGAGAAACTGAGCGAATTCCTGCTGGAAAAGCCCAACGAAGCAAAAATCATCGTAGGAAAAATCATCGAAGCCGCCCGGGCGCGCGAAGCCGCCAGAAAAGCCCGGGAGATGACACGACGCAAAGGAGCGCTGGACGGGTTGGGCTTGCCAGGAAAACTCGCGGATTGCCAGGAAAAGGACCCCGCGTTGTGCGAACTCTACCTGGTGGAAGGAGACTCTGCAGGAGGCTCTGCAAAACAGGGGCGAGACCGAAAATTCCAGGCCATCCTGCCGCTGAAGGGAAAAATCCTGAATGTCGAGCGGGCGCGTTTTGACAAACTGGTGTCTTCCCAAGAAATCGTGACCCTGATTACGGCGCTGGGCACCGGGATCGGCAAAGACGAATATTCGCCTGAGAAGCTGCGATACCACCGCATCATCATCATGACGGATGCGGACGTGGACGGCTCACATATCCGGACGCTGCTGCTGACCTTTTTCTATCGCCAGATGCCAGAACTGGTGGAACGAGGTCACATCTACATTGCGCAGCCTCCCCTTTACAAGGTCAAGCATGGCAAGAGCGAGCAATACGTCAAGGACGACTTCGAGTTGAACCAGTACCTGCTTTCCCAGGCGCTTAACGGGGCAGAGCTTCGGAGCGGCGATACCGTGGTCAGCGGACCGGCCCTTGAAAGCGTCGCACGCGAGTACTTGCTGGCGGAGGCCGTCATCGATCGCATTGGCCGCGTCATCGAACCCGTAGTGTTGAATGCCCTGCTGCAGAACCCGATCGAGCACCTGGACAGTCTGGAAGCAGCCCAGGAGGCAGCGTCACAGCTGCAGCACTTGGCGGCTGAAGGCGTCCAGCTGTCTGCACAACCGGATGAGCGCCATGGGGGGTACAAGCTTGTGATCGTGCGCACCACCCATGGCAATATCCATACGAGTACGCTGGACAGCGACTTCCTCGGCACGGGAGATTATGGGCAGATCAAAAAAGCTGCACGCGTGCTACAGGGATTGATCGGGCCGGATTCCGTCATTGCGCGAGGTGAACGGAAAATGGCAGTCACAAAATTTCAGGATGCTCTGGCCTGGCTGTTGGGAGAGGTCCGAAAAACCATGGGGATCCAGCGCTATAAGGGGCTGGGCGAGATGAATCCGGAACAATTGTGGGAAACGACCATGGACCCCGGTACGCGGCGTCTGTTGCGGGTGCAAATCGAGGATGCCATCCGTTCCGATGAAATCTTCACGACCCTGATGGGAGACGAAGTGGAACCCCGCCGCCAGTTCATCGAGAGGAACGCGCTGGGCGTGACCAACCTCGATGTATAGCCCCGCAGCCAACTAAGTCCAGGGCAAGACAGCGGGTCATGCTTTCCATCCTCATTCCGACCTGGAACAATCTCAGGCTGCTGAAGCTTTGTGTTGCGAGCCTCCAGCGGCATACCACCCTACCCTTTGAGATCGTACTGCACGTCAACGACGGCAGCGACGGCACCCTCGACTGGGTTCGTTCCGAGGGCATCCTGCACACGCACTCCGCTCAAAACATTGGCATCTGTCTTGCCATGAATCAGGCGGCGGCGCTGTCCACACAACCGTATCTTGTGTACCTCAACGACGACATGGTGTGTTGTCCGGGGTGGGACACCGCGCTGATGGACCGTATCCGCACCTTCGGCACCGATGCCTTCATGGTTTCAGGAACCATGATCGAGCCGCGTGAATCCGGCAATCCTTGCGTGATCGTTGGGGATTATGGCAGTGGCCCTGAAAGTTTCAGGGAAGCGGCTTTGCTGAATGACCTGCCCTATCTTTACAAGGATGACTGGTATGGCGCGACCTGGCCGCCTTCCATCGTGCACCGCGATTGGTGGGACAAGGTGGGGGGCTATAGTCCGGAGTTTTCGCCTGGAATCAGCAGTGACAATGATTTTTCCATGAAGATGTGGGCCGCGGGGTGCCGGATTTTTCTGGGGGTGGGCGCATCGCGGGTTTACCATTTCATGTCCCGCTCCACCGGCAAGGTGGTGCGTAACGACGGCCGGAATCAGTTTTTGCGCAAATGGGGCATGACCCAATCCACCTTTGACAGGCATTACCTGCGGCGCGGCCAGCGCGCAGGCGCGCCAGTGCTTCCCGAGCCCAATCAATCCGCCCGCTATTACTGGGATCTGCTGCGAGGAAAAACAAAGCCGTTTTGGAACTGAACAATTAGCCCTCTGGAGGTTTCTTTTTCCTGGCAGTAGCTGCAGCTTTTTTAACGGCCGGTTTTCTGGCCGCTGTTTTTTTCTCTGTCGTTGCTGTTTTCTTTGCCGCAGGCTTCTTCGCAGCCGCTTTCTTTGGGGCCGCCTTTTTCTTTGGTGCAGGCGCGCCGGTCTTGGCCACCTTCTCCGCCAGCAAGGCCAAGCCCTCCTCCAGCGTCATGGTTTCAACGTCAACGCCATTGGGCAGGGTGGCATTGACTTTGCCGTGTTTGACGTAGGGACCGTACCGTCCGCTGAAAATGCCCACAGGCTGCTGGTCTTCGGGGTGAACCCCCAATTGCCGCAATGAACCGCGCCCCGCACTCTTCGGCTCTGCCCAGATCTGTAGCGCGCGGTCCAGTTCGATGTCGAACACGTTGTCTGTTTTTGGAATGGAGCGAAAGGCCCCGTCGTGCTGGATGTACGGACCAAAGCGCCCAATATTGACGGTGACTTTTTTTCCGGTTTCGGGGTGAGCGCCGAGTTCGCGAGGCAGGGACAGCAGGCGCAAGGCGATGTCCAGCGTAACCTGTGTTGGCAACAGATTCTTGGGCAGTGACACGCGTTTGGGCTTTTTACCTTCGGGGGCGGTTTCACCCAGTTGCAGGTAGGGCCCGTAGGGTCCATTGAGCAGAAGAATGGATTGCCCGCTGTTTGGCTCCGCGCCCACGACTACAGGCTCGGCTGGACCGGAGGCACCATCGAGATTCCGTGTGAAGTCACATTCGGGGTAGCCACTGCAGCCCACAAACTTGCCGCGGCGCCCAAGTCGGATGGAAAGGGGCTTTCCGCACTTCGGACAGGCTTCATCCAGAGACTCCTGGGTGACTTCGGCGCGTGAAACGGAAGCCTTCTCTTCCACCTGGCTGGAAAACCCCTCCCAAAACTGGGCAAGTACAGGAATCCATTCCAGCTTGCCCTCGGAGATCAGATCCAGCTGGTCTTCCAGGCGCGCCGTGAAATCGTAATCCACATAACGGGAAAAATGCTCTGTGAGGAACTTATTGACCACCACGCCCACATCGGTTGGGGTGAAACGCTTTTTGTCCAGAAGGACGTACTCGCGGTGGACAAGGGTGCTGATGATGCTGGCATATGTGGAAGGACGGCCAATCCCGAACTCCTCCAGCGCCTTGACGAGGCTGGCTTCCGAGTAGCGCGGCGGGGGCTGGGTAAAGTGCTGCTCCCCCCACAGCTGGTCTACAGGGAGCCCTTCCCCTTCGGACAGAAGGGGTAACCGTGCCTCATCGTCCGAGTCAGCGGCAGGCCCCTTTTCAGAGACATCATCTTCATCCTCCCGATAGACCGCAATGAAGCCCGGGAAAACCAGGGTTTGCCCATTGGCGCGGAACAGGGTTTGCGCGTCGCCCACGCTGATGTCCACTTTGACCGTATCGAATTGGGCTTGGGTCATCTGACTGGCGACGGTCCGCTTCCAGATCATTTCGTAGAGCCGGAACTGATCCGGTGTCAGGTGGCCACGCAAATTGGCCGGTGTTCGGGCAATGGACGTGGGGCGAATGGCCTCATGCGCTTCCTGCGCGTTCTTGGATTTATTGGCGTAGAAAACGGGTTTTGAAGGCAAGTACTCACTATCAAAATTCTTATTGATGTGGCTCCTGATGTCCTCCAGGGCTTCTTGGGACAAACTCACCGAGTCGGTTCGCATGTAGGAGATCAGACCGACGGCCCCTCCCCCGATGTCGATCCCTTCGTAGAGTTGCTGGGCCACCTTCATGGTACGGTCGGTGGTAAAGCCCAACTTGCGCACCGCTTCCTGCTGCAGCGTGGATGTTGTAAATGGCGCTGTGGGATGCCGCTGCTTGCGCTTCTTTTCTACTTGGACGACTTTGGCGGGTTTTCCTTTGAGGGCATCCAGAACTTCATTTTGTCGTGCTTCCGAGCCGATGCTCATCTGCTGAAACTTCACCCCTTCAAACTGGATCAGGCGAGCCGTAAACGACTGCCCATCCTTATGGCTGTCCAGATGAAGTGTCCAGTATTCTTCGCTTTTGAAGGCAGCAATCTGGCTTTCGCGTTCAACGATAAGGCGCAGGGCCGGGCTTTGAACGCGTCCCGCAGAAAGTCCGCGGCGGATTTTTTTCCACAAAAGCGGGGAAAGATTGAACCCCACCAGGTAATCCAGGGCACGACGCGCCTGCTGGGCATTGACCAGGGGCATGGAAATTTCGCGCGGATGTGCGACGGCCGCCTGGACCGCATTCTGGGTGATTTCGTAAAACGTGACGCGTTGCAACGTTTTGTTCTTCAGCAGCTTTTTTGTTTTTAAAATTTCGGCCAGGTGCCAGGCAATGGCCTCACCTTCGCGGTCCGGATCGGTTGCCAGATAGATGTGGTCGGCCGCCTTGACGGCACGGGTGATGGCGTCAACGTGTTTTTCGTTGCGTTCTACCAGCTGATATTTCATGGCGAAATGATCTTCCGGATTGACAGCACCGGATTTTGGGACCAGATCGCGGACATGGCCGTAGGAAGCCAGGATTTCAAATCCTGGCCCGAGATATTTTTTAAGAGTCTTCGCCTTGGAGGGCGATTCGACGATGAGCAGATTTTTGGACACGGGAGGGGAGCGGCTTATTGCAACATCCAGTCTTGATAGTGAATCAGTTCTTCAACCAGCAGCGCATCGAGCGGATGACCCTGACGCCATAGCACCATCAGAACGATCAACTTGAGACGCTCCAGATCAACTTCCGGCTCGTCCAGCGTCATGACTCCGGCGAGGATCCATTCCCGTTGGCGGGGGGAAAGAATCTGATTGTTCTCGAGAAAGGCCAGAAACCCCCAACCCTGGGAACCAATACGCTCATATTCGGATGGGTCGAGACACCGCTGCGATACCGAATGGGTCAACGCGCTGCCGTGATCAGGCTGGCCAATCTGGTCGATATCCTCAAGCCAGGCCAGCGTTTCTTCAACTTCGGCTTCCTCAAAACCTGCAGCGAACAACCTGTTTTGAAGCACGGTGTGCGCGGGGTAAATCCCGCTGGCAAAAAAATTTTCGTAGACGAAAATAAGAATGTCGACCATGAGTACCGCCCCTTAGAATGATGAAACGCTTCAGGCGGAGTGCGGTCAACGCCGCCCGAAATCCAGTCGCTGATAACGGCCACCCGGCAATACTTCAATTCGGCCGAGCAGCTCAAGCGAGGTCAGCATGAGGGATACCTGCCCGGTCGTCAAGCCGGTACGGTGACAAATTTGATCCGACGAGAGCGGCCCCCGGGCCAGTTCGTCGAGGATGGGTTGTGCATTTTCAGGAAGTGCAGGCCCATCCGGAGAAGATTCCGGGGCGCCCACTTGAAGGTCAGAGGCCTGGTAACGGAGTTCCTCCAGAATGTCCTGTGCCGTTTCCACAAGTTTGGCGCCGTCCCGGATCAGGCGATGGCACCCTTTGGAGAATGGCGAGTGAATTGATCCGGGGATGGCAAAAATTTCCCGGCCCTGTTCGAGACCCTGGCGTGCTGTGATGATGGAGCCGCTCGTCAGGCTGGCTTCGACTACCAGGCACCCCAGGGACATTCCGGCAATGATCCGGTTGCGTCTGGGAAAGTGCCATTTCTGTGCGGGAGAACCCAGGGCAAACTCGGAGACAAGGGCGCCGTTTGCCGCAATCTCTTGGGCCAGGCGGCGGTTGCTGGCAGGGTAGACGCGGTCGGCACCCGTCCCGATGACGGCAATCGTGCTCCCCCTGCCCCGCAGCGCGCCCCGATGCGCGGCGGCATCAATGCCTTCTGCGAGGCCGCTGACAATGGTCAAACCTGCATTGGAAAGCGACTCGGCAAAAGCCTCGGCGTCGATACACCCCTGTCGCGTGGCATTCCGGCTGCCAACGATGGAGACCATGGGCCGGGATAGCAGCGAGAGGTCCCCTTTGACAAACAGAAACGCCGGGGGGTCTGAAATCTCCTTCAGCAGCGCAGGATAATCAAGCGCCTCCTGAAGGAGAAAGTGGTTTTCGGGGTGGGAGAGCCAGTCTCGAGTCTGGGCCGCTTGCTCAGAAGTAAACCAGCAAGGAAGGGAGTCAGGACCTGGGGGCGAAACAGCTTTCAATGGGGCACTCCGTTCAGGACCGCTATAATAGTATCCTTGAGGCAGGAATACTGTCAGAAATAGGTTTTATTATGGCGCTTCTCCCCATTCTTCATTATCCGGATCCCCGCCTGCATATTCGGGCGGCACCCGTCACAGAGGTGAATGCTGAAATCCGTAAGCTGGTGGACGACATGGCGGAAACCATGCGTGCCGCAGTGGGGATCGGCTTGGCCGCCACGCAGGTGAACGTGCACAAGCGATTGATTGTTCTGGACGTGTCTGAAGACCAGCAAAACCTGCAGGTCTTCATCAACCCAAAACTGCTTTCTCGCGACGGTAGTCAGGAGCGGGAGGAAGGCTGCCTGTCAGTGCCCGGAATTTACGACCGGGTGACCCGGGCGGAGCATATCGTGGTGGAAGCGCTGGATCGTGAGGGCAATCCGTTCACGCTCGAGGCGGAGGGGTTGTTGGCAACCTGTATTCAACACGAGATGGACCACCTGGACGGCAAGGTTTTCGTGGAGTATCTGTCTCAGCTCAAACAAAACCGGATCAAGACCAAGTTGCGCAAACGCGCCCGGGAAACCTTGTAATGCGTCTCGTCTTTGCTGGAACTCCGGAATTTGCGGCACGCAGTCTGGAAGCGCTCATTTCGGCGGGGCATGAGATCATCGCGGTACTGACCCAGCCCGACCGACCCATGGGTCGAGGTTTCAAGGTATTGCCCAGCGCGGTCAAGCGCGCGGCCCTGGCGGCGCACGTGCCCGTCTACCAGCCGACAACACTCCGGTCCGCTGAGGCGTTGGCGCTGATTCAGGGTTTTTCTGCTGAAGCGATGATTGTCTCGGCCTACGGCCAGCTGCTGCCATCAGAGATTCTGGAGGCCACATCGCGCGGTGCCATTAATATCCATGCCTCGCTGCTTCCGCGCTGGCGCGGAGCCGCACCGATTCAGCGCGCGCTTCAGGCGGGGGATACTGTGACGGGCATCAGCATCATGCAGATGGATAAAGGGCTGGATACGGGACCTGTTTTGCTGGAGCGCTCCTGCCCCATCCTGGATCAGGACACCAGCCATACGCTGCATGACCGATTGGCGGATTTGGGAGCGCGGACCATCATCGAGGCCCTTGAGGGAATCAGGACGGGCCAGTTGAAACCCGTTCCACAGCCCTCCACGGGTGTGACTTACGCGCACAAGATCACAAAAGCCGAGGCCCTGCTGGATTGGACAAAAGAGGCCGAACAGCTGGCAAGAG
Source organism: Pseudomonadota bacterium (assembly GCA_021850135.1). Taxonomy (GTDB): domain Bacteria; phylum Pseudomonadota; class Gammaproteobacteria; order Burkholderiales; family Ferrovaceae; genus JAJZRV01. The sequence continues at coordinate 24,624 of JAJZRV010000001.1, read as the reverse complement.
ATGTCCGTGCCTTTAATCCCGCACCCGTTTCCAGGACATTCTTGCGAGGGGAGTTGATCAAGGTATGGGAAGCAGAAGCGGTGCCGGGACCAGAAGGGGCGGTGCCGGGAACGGTCTTGTCCATGAACGATGATGGTCTTTTCGTGGCTTGTGGACAAGGACGGCTGGCGTTACGGATGTTGCAGCGTGCAGGGGGAAAACCAATGACCGCCGGTGAATTCATCAAAGGTTTTCCAGTGGCGCCGGGCGAGCGGATGGGGGTTTGATGCTAGAAATCCAGCGTTTGTCCACGTTGGCCCTGACCCAGGTCCTGAACGGAAAAAATCTTGATCATGCATTGACCGACGCTCGTGGGCAGGCCAAAGGCCAACTCACTGACCACCAGCGTGCTTCATTGCAGGATGTGGGATATGGCGTTCAACGATATCGCACGGAAATCGAACTGGTATTGCAGCAGCTCTTTGCAAAAAAGAAGCCCGATCCCCCGCTTGACGCACTGTTGATGGTTGCCGCCTACCAACTGCTCCACACACGCGTGGCACATCACGCCGTGGTGAGCCACGCCGTGGAAGTGGCCGTCCTGTTGGGTGTGCCTGGTGCAAAAGGCTTTGTGAATGGCGTTTTGCGTAACCTGCTCCGTCAGCGGGACGCGTTTTTAAAAATTGCGCATGAGACTCCGGAAGGGCAATTCAGTCACCCCAGATGGTGGATAGATAAGGTCAGGATGCAGTATCCGGAACGCTGGGAAGCAATTTTGGGCGAAGCGCAGGCGCGCCCCCCCATGACATTGCGGGTCAATCGCCGCAACAACAGCCGGGAGCAGTACCAGGCCAGGCTCAAGCTTGAGGGGATCGATGCCACCCCAGTCGGCATGGAGGGGTTGATCCTTGCGGAGCCAGTGAATGTAAAGCAGCTGCCAGGCTTTGACCAAGGCGATGTTTCGGTGCAGGATGCTTCGGCACAGTACGCCCCGGAACTCCTGGCGCTTCACCCCAACCAGCGCGTGCTGGATGCGTGCGCGGCGCCGGGAGGAAAAACAGGGCACATTCTCGAGCGGGGTAACGCGCTCGAGTTGCTGGCTTTGGATAAGGACCCGGGACGGATCAAAAAGGTGGAAGCCAATCTGCGCCGGTTGAACGTGATGGCCCAATGTGTCGCTGCAGATGCCGGCGACCTGAAAAGTTGGTGGGATGGCCGCCCTTTCGACCGCGTATTGCTGGATGCGCCGTGTAGTGGATCGGGAGTGGCCAGAAGACACCCGGACATCAAGTGGTTGCGCAGGGCCGAGGATATCCCTGCATTGGCTGCGGCGCAGGAACGCTTGCTGGATGCCCTGTGGCAAGTGGTGCGGCGCGGTGGACGCCTGGTTTATGCAACCTGTTCCATTTTTCGTGAGGAGAACCAGGAACAGGAGGAGTCGTTCCTGAAACGACACCCGGAGGCAAGGTTTCTCCCGATCGTGGACCCCTTGTTTCATGAAGGACAGATCTATCCGGATCACGCCCATGATGGGTTTTTCTATGCCATATTTCAAAAGGCTTAGCATCCTGCTGGGGGTCGTGGGCATCCTGCTCCTGGGCGTTGCCCCAGCCCTTGCCGAAGGGATTTCCGTCCGGCAGGCAGAGATCAGCGCAACGGAGGAAGGTTACTTCCTGAACGCGGATTTTGATCTCGAATTGACCCCCGCTCTGGAAGAGGCATTGAACCGCGGGGTGTCACTCACTTTTACCGTTACAGTGGAAGTCATCGAACCGCGCTGGTACTGGTTTAACAAGGATATCGTCAATTTGCGCCAGGAACGTCGCATCAGTTTCAACCCGTTGACGCGCGTATACCGGTTTTCCATGGGGTCCCTCTATCTCAGCTTCAATACGCTCAGGGATGCCCTGCAAGCCCTTACTCAGTTGAACAAAGTCCGCGTTGCCGACCCTGGAAGCATGAAAAAGGGCGGCCGTTACGAAGCGCGTGCGCAAATGCGACTGGATGTTTCGCAATTGCCCAAACCTTTCCAGGTGGATGCCCTGTCTTCCAACGACTGGAATCTGGCTTCAAGGCCATTCAGCTGGACGGTTACGCCATGAAGTGGGTTTCTACCCTTTCATTCCACCGCATGAAATGGGTGGTTGCCCTGGTAGTGTTGGCGGGGGGGGCGTTGCTTTATCTGCTTTCTGCGGCCACCGCTAACACCTCCCTGTTTTCGCAGCACTACCCACGACTGCTGGCCCTGGGTGCCGGGGTGGCGCTGGCGCTGTTGGGCCTGATTTCCTACCAACTCTGGACGCTCTACGGAAAATTGCGCGACCGGGTCTTTGGTTCCAAACTGACGCTGAAGCTGGTCGTCGTTTTTGCGCTCATGGCCGTACTTCCCGGAACGTTGGTTTACGGGGTGTCCGTCAGGTTTCTTTCCAACAGCATTGAGTCCTGGTTTGACGTCAACGTGGACAATGCGCTTACCGCTGGACTGGACTTGGGGCGGACCACTTTCGATAGCCTCCTCAACGACCTGGCGCACAAGGGAGAGGCCATGTCGGCTACGCTGTCCGACGCGTCAGCGCTGGAGGAGGCAACGCTCCTTTACCATCTGCGCGAACAGTTCGGCGTGCAGGAGGCGACCCTGTTTTCCAAGTCCGGCACGGTTTTGGCATTTTCCAGCGGGTTGAACGATGCATCGATGCCTGATGCGCTCCCAATCAACGCGTCCATCAGCCACCAGATTCGCTCCCAGCGAGCCTACAAAATGGTGGAAACCTTGCCGGGAAAAGGGCTGTATTTGCGGGTGGTTGTGCCAGTCAATCGTCTGTCCTATACCGAAGACTTGCGGGCACTGCAATTGATGCAACCCGTCTCGCGGGAGCTGGCGGCCGACGCGGACAGCGTCGAAGCGGCTTATCGGGGGTATCAGGAATTGTTGCTGGCGCGCACCGGACTGAAGCGCATCTACGGACTCAATTTGACCCTTGCTCTGTTGCTGACGCTGCTGACGGCCATAGCCCTGGCCTTTGTCATATCGGAAAGACTGGGGGCGCCCTTGGGAGCGTTGGCTGAAAGTACGCGAGCCATCGGTGCGGGGGACTACACCAAGATGACGCCGGTGATCAGCGACGATGAGCTGGGTATATTGACGCGCTCCTTCAATACGATGACGCATCAATTGCACGAGGCGGCAGCCGATCGACTGCGCGACCAGGAACGACTGACTGCGGCCAAAGCCTACCAGGAAAGCATTTTGTCGAATCTTTCCACCGGAGTGATCGTTTTTGACGCCCAATTCCAACTCAAGAGTGCCAACCTCAGTGCGAACCAGTTACTGGGTGTTGACCGGATGCATGGCGAGCCTCTGGAGCGGTGGGGCACGGTCGTTCCGGAGTTGCAACCCATTGCCCAATACCTGGTTGAGCAATTCCGTGCCGCGGAAGATGTGGCGTGGGAGGGGGACACTGACTGGATGGATGGCTTGGGAAAACGCAAACTCCATTTTCGGGGGACGCGTCTTCCAGGTGAACATGGCGGGGATTATGTGCTGGTGTTCGATGACATCACCCAGATGGTTCAGGCGCAGCGTGATGCGGCCTGGGGCGAAGTCGCACGGCGTCTGGCGCATGAAATCAAGAATCCGTTGACCCCGATTCAGCTCGCGGCAGAGCGGATGCGGCTCAAGTTGAGTGAAAAACTCCCTGCAGCCGAATCGGATATTCTGGAGCGCTCCACCGCAACGATCATCAATCAGGTGGATGCACTCAAGAACATGGTCAATGATTTCAGCGAATATGCGCGCTCTTCAAAGTTGTCCACGAGAAGCCTGGATCTCAACAAGTTGATTTCTGAAGTTTTGGTCCTGTATGAATCCATGGGGGAAAAAATTGAGCTCAGACTGGCTGATGCGCTTCCCTTGATTGATGGGGACGTCACGCGTCTGCGACAAGTGATTCACAATTTGGTACAGAATGCACTGGATGCGTTGCAGGGCCGCCCCGATCCTCGTGTTACCGTTGCAACCGAAAAGCTGGAAGGCTGGATCAAGCTTTCCGTATTGGACAATGGGCATGGGTTTACGGAGGATTTGTTGGGCAGGATTTTTGAACCGTACGTCACCACCAAGAGCAAAGGCACGGGACTGGGTTTACCCATCGTCAAGAAGATTGTTGAAGAACACCATGGCAAAATTCAGGTGTCCAATTTGGAACATGGGGGAGCGGTCATCAGCATCATGCTCCCGCTACCGGAGAATACGTAATGGCAAATCATATCCTCGTGGTCGATGACGAGGTTGGCATTCGCGAACTGCTGTCTGAGATCCTTAATGATGAAGGTTATCGGGTCAAGCTGGCCGCCAACGCCATGGAGGCGCGGCAGTTTCGGCAGGACGAACGGCCAGACCTAGTCTTGCTGGACATCTGGATGCCTCAGATGGATGGAATCACCCTGCTTAAGGAATGGGGCTCCGCAGGCCAGCTGAACATGCCGGTCATCATGATGTCCGGACATGCAACCGTAGATACTGCCGTGGAGGCGACGAGAATCGGAGCCTTCGATTTTTTGGAAAAACCCATTGCGCTTCCTAAATTGTTGGCGACGGTTGAGCGTGCCTTGCGCAAAGGCGAGTCGGAGTTTCGCCCTGAATTGTCGAGCATCCAGTTAGGCAAGGGACAGCTCATCAGCGATTTGCGCCGCCGCTTGGACCAGGTGGCCAACCACAATGCGCCAGTGCTTCTGGTGGGAGAGGCCGGCTGTGGCGTTGAGTTTGCGGCGCGCCATCTGCATCAACCCAATACCCCATGGTTTGCCCCATTGGACAACCAATGGATGGCTGACAACCCGTTTGAACCGCTGACTGAGTGCCAGGGGGGGGTGATTTTCATTGCAGAGATCAGCGAACTCACCAGGGCGCAGCAAAAGGGCCTTTCACAATTGCTGGGCAAACTCGAAAAGCACCATGTGCGATTGGTTTGTGCAAGCAGCCATCCCGTGGCAACGCTGATTCACGAAAAAATGATGGATCCAGAACTGGCAACCAGATTATCCGCATTGGTCCTGACGGTGCCACCGTTGCGCGAGCACGCAGAGGATATTCCGGAAATCGCCACGGCGTTATTGAGTCGCATGACAGAGGCGGGAGAGGTTCCCGTCAAAACCCTGAGCACGGGGGCGCAGAACATGCTGCGACAAATGAAATGGCCCGGAAATTTGCCAGCCCTGACCAATGCAGTGCGAACCCTTGCCCTGACTACCGCAGCTTCCGAAATACTGGCCGAGGACGTGGCGCGGATCGCCAGCCAGTTCGATACGCCTACCCCGATGGCTGCAAAACTTGCAGGCTTTGACCTGCCCTTGCGCGAGGCGCGTGACCAGTTTGAAAAAGCCTATTTTGAGTACCACATCCGCCTGGAGTCCGGAAATATGTCCCGGGTTGCCGAGCGGGTGGGGCTGGAGCGTACGCACCTGTATCGCAAACTCAAACAGCTGGGAGTCAGGCTGGCGTCGCAGCGGGGAGAAGAGTGAGTCATGAAACCAGCCCACGGCGCTGGCTGATCCTTTCTCACGGTTTCAACATGGATGGCCGCGCGGCCAGCCTGACGATTACAGACAAAATCCCGCACCTCATCGCTGCAGGTGTGGAACCCGTCGTGATCAGCGCCGTGACGGGCACTCATGATCAACGCTTCAAACACATCCAGTTGCTGCCCTGGGGCCCCTCGGGATTGCGTTTTGATCTGCGACACCTGATTGCCCTGAAGTGGGGCCGGGACTGGCGCTATCGGCTGGTTACGGGATTGATTTCCCTTTTATTGTTGCCCTTTATATTGTTGGAGCGCAGCCTGATCGGTTTGCAAAGCCAATGGTCCTGGATGCCGGCTGCCGTTTTTCGGGGTTATTTGTGCATACTGAAGGACAAGCCCCAATTGGTTTATTCAACGGGGGGCGCTTATTCAGCGCACTGGGCGGGTTTCTGGCTAAAGCGGCTGACAGGAATTCGTTGGATTGCAGAAATTCACGATCCAATGCTGTTTCCTGGGACTGTTCCGGCCACGAGGAATCTTAGGTTCTGGGCAAAACTGGAGGGCATGATCTGTGGGAGTGCTGACCTTGCATGGTGGTTCACAGACCAGGCCCTGGCCAGCGCAAGACGGCGGCATCCGGAGTTGGGTGATCGGGGACGCGTCATTCTCCCTGGGGCCGAACCGCCCCAGGCATCGGCAACATATTCCAAGGGAAGCGACCTGATTCTTGGACATTTTGGTTCCCTTTCGTCGGTAAGAAGCCTGCGCCCCCTGGTCGAATTATTTGCAGAATTTCGCAAGGCCCACCCCGAGATGGCCGCACGGATTTTTATCCACTGCTATGGCGGGCCCATCGATGGTCCGGGTCAGCAGGCCATTCGGGAAAATGGCCTAGAGGCACATTTTTTGAATCAGGGACGCCTGGAATGGGATCCGGCGACCCGCCTTTCGGGTCGGGAAAGAATCCAGCAACGCATGCATCAGGTTGACGGGTTGCTCCTGCTGCATGGCACGACAGCCGATTGTGCCGAGTATATTCCATCGAAATTCTACGACTACCTGTGGGCGGGACGCCCTGTGGTCGGGCTGGTGCATATCAATCCGCAGTTAACCCGGCTTATTACGGATCATGGGGGGTATGCTGCCGAGGTCGAGCAACGGAAGGAGGTGCTGGAAATGTTCATCAGAATATTTCAGGACTGGCAGGCCGGGCAGATGAAAAGCAGCTTGCTTCCTCCGATAGGTACGGCGCAGGCCGTCCATGCCATTCTGTCCTGCACGGAGGCGTTCCCGAAGTGATTGAGCGACTGCCTACACTGGGTCCCGTTGTACGTGCCATGGCTTATGGCATGCTGCTGGCCCTTCCGGTGAGCGTGGCGGGCGTCAATCTTTTCGGAGGCCTTTTGCTGATTGCGGCCCTTGTGTCCCGGGAATTCTGGAGTGCCTCGTTCAGATTGCTGGCCAACCCGGTGGTTTTGGTTTCGATGGCCATGCTGGGATTGCTGTTATCCGGGATGTTCTACACGACGGGGTCGTCCCAGGAGGCCCTGGCCGTATTCATGAAATACCGTAAGCTGGTCTTCATCCCGCTCCTGCTGCCTTTTTTCCAGGAAGACCGACATCGCATCACAGCCATGAGCCTGCTGGCACTGTCCCTATCATTGACTGTTTTGGCCTCTTGGAGCGAGTTTCTGGGCTGGACGCACATCAGTGACCCGGCCTATGGCAGCCCACCCGGAGACGCCGTTTTCAAGATGCATATTTCCCAGGGCACCCTGTTTGCCGTTCTGATTGCCCTATGCGTGGGCTTGGCCTTCAATACGAGATCCTGGATCCTGAAATTGGTGCTTGCGGGCATGGCGTTGTTTACGGCCCTGGATATTGCCTGGGTCATGGTCGGCAAGACCGGCAAAGCAATCCTGCCGGTGATTGCCCTGTGGGCCATCTGGGAGGGATTGCGTTGCTGGCGCCCGTCATCCAGGGCTTACTGGAGTATCGTGGCAAGTTCGGTGATCCTCATTCTGGGAACAACCCTTTGGGTTGCCTCCAGACCCACGACCATGCTGGGATCTGTGGCCAGGGAAATCCAGCAGTCGCGCGAAACCGGCGTTCCCACCTCGCAGGGAATCCGCGTCGAATTCTACCGCAAGAGCGCCGAATTGATCGCACAGAGGCCCTGGGCAGGATATGGAACGGGGGCGGTCACCGTGGAGACGGCGGCTTTGGCGGCAAAGGCGCAAACGGAAGTGGCCCGCGTGCCTACAGTCAACCTTCACAACGAGTTTCTGATGTGGGCGGTTCAACTGGGGTGGCTGGGACTGACTGCCATTTTGCTATTTTTTGTGACGACATTGCGAACCACATTTGGGCAGCCGGCTGCCATCGGGATCCTGTTTCGGGGGCAATGGGTGGTTTTTGCGGTGGGCTGCCTGTTCAATTCGTATCTGCTGGATTTTACTGAAGGCTATGCCATGGTGCTTTCGGCAGGAATACTCCTACCCTTATGACAACGCTCGTTGATCTGTTCAAGTGTATCCCCACGGCCATTGAGGTGCCCACCCCCCTTGCCGTGTGCAATCCATCCGTCGCACGCGTCGAAAACGGCTGGTTGGTCTTGGTGCGGGCGATGGATCCTGTCCCCTATTCCGGTTTGGACAAACCCTACCGCAGCAGCGAAAACTGGCTCATTCAATATGACAGGGACTTTCTGCCCCAATCCAGAATCAGGCTCCAGGACCGTGCCATCCTCGAAAGCTGTCCGGAGGCGCGAAACGGTCTTGAGGACGGTCGCCTTTTCGCCTGGTCAGGCCGGCAATGGGTGCTATTTACAGGGCTGCGACGCGGCGCGTCAGGGTATGTCAATACCATGTTGCTGGCACAGATCGATGGTGATCGCCTGAGCAATCCGGTGGTGCTGCCTTCGCCGCACCGCTGTTCCCGGGAAAAGAACTGGATGCCCTGGGTCATGGATGACACATTGTTCCTGGTCTATTCAACGCAGCCCCTCGAGGTATACCGTTACGATGCAGGCAGGTTGGTTCGTGTTCGCGGAGGCGCCGGCACGCCCACGAATTCGGGCACCATGGTATCCGGCTCTTCCCAGGTCATTCCATGGGGAAGCGACTATCTCGCCATTACCCACCAGAGAAGTCGTGCGCCGTTGACGTCGCGCCTGATCCAGAAATACGTGACGCGCGATCCGGAATACCAGAAAAAGAAAGTGCTGTTTTTCCACCGCATGATCTTGCTGGATCGCCATTTCAACATCAAGGCGCAGTCAAAGCCCTTTCAATTTGAAGTGGAAGGCGTGGAATTTTGTGCCGGATTGGCCGCCCAGGACGATCGGGTCCTGATCACCTATGGGGTGATGGATGAAAAGGCGCGCATGCTCGAGCTGGATCCTTCGCAGGTGGATCGGCTCTTGGGGCGAAAAGCGCGGCGTCCCAACATGGCAAGAATCGCGCCCCCTATCGAGACGGGCAAGCCGCTTCCCACGGTGGACCTCATCGTTCTCAACTATCGCAATTTCGGGACGACGGGCGCACGCTGCCTCGATTCATTGTGGGCGCAATGCGACACTTCAAGAATCCGCGTGAAATTATTGGACAATGGCTCTCCAGACGCCAGCCCTGCGGATATCAGGGAGTACGCGCAACGGCACCCCAGGCTTGAATATGAATGCCTGCCTGAAAACCTGGGATTTGCGGGTGGCATGAACTACGCGGCCCAACAGGGTACCGGTGAATGGCTGCTTCTGGTCAACAACGACACGATTTTCCTGCCAGGCAGTCTGGGTAATCTAACCAGCGCCCTGGCTGCTGCAGGGCCGGACATTGCCGCGGTGGGACCGATTACCAATGAGGCGGGCAATGCGCAGGGCTATTTTATGGAGGGGACCCGGGAACAGATACTGGCTGCTGCAGCAATATTTCACAAATCTCCCATAAAACGCCTGCTCCCGTTGTATCGCCTGGATTTTTTCTGCGTGGCCATTCGCAGGGCGGTGTGGACTGCCCTGGGGGGGCTCGATCCCATCTACGGGCTGGGTTACTACGAGGACTTCGACTTCAGCGTCAAGGCGCGCCATGCGGGGTATCGTTTGATGATGTGCGAGGATGCCTTTGTCTATCATCAGGGCGGAGGCAGCTTCAAGCAATCCGAGACGACAAAACGTCTGATCCGCGCCAACCGCGACCTGTTTACCGGACGTTATCCCGAGGTTGCATTGCCCCATAAGCGAGAGGGCAACCTGGAAACTTTGCGGCTGTACCAGTGTTTGATCGAGTCCGGTTATCCGGTCGAACAGCTGACAGAACGCATTGCTCTGAGAATGAAGGCGCTCGCCCGGGAAGCGCCAAAGAGTTTATACAAGAGGCTTCGATGGGAAAAAGCCCAAGCGACGCTCCACCTGAGATGAGAATTCCTGGATGAACAAATACCTGCTCTACAGAATTTCCAGCCGGATCAATGCCAAACCCAGAATCGCGGGGTTCTCCAAGCTGGATTGCCTGGACAATCTTCTGGCTTCATTTCCCGGGTATCGCATGATCTGCATTGCAGATCATTGCGACGAAGCGGTTGTGGCGCTGCTTTCACGTAAAAATTTTTACAGACTCGAAGTGACCCATCTTGGCCAGACCCCCGCTTTCTACCATCTCGTGAACCTGGCGTTGAATGAGCTGGATGATGCTGACATCGTTTATTTCATCGAAGACGATTACCTGCACGTTCCGCAGGCAGGGGGCATTCTGGAAGAAGGGTTGAATGTCTTCGACTATGTCACCCTGTATGACCATCCCGATAAATACGGCGTTTTTGGAAAGGGAAGGAACCCTTACGTCAATGACGAGTGCTTGTCGGAGCCCACGCAGGTTTTCAAGGGGCGTGAGGTTTTGTGGAGGACCACCAATTCCACCACACATTCGTTTGCCTGCCGCGTCGGCACACTGCGGGAAGACCGATGGGTGTGGCTTGGCAAGTTGAAGCTGCGACCCAAGCTTCAGGATTTTTATGACTGGATATTTTTGACCCAACCCGGCTTCAATGGGGGCAGACTTAAATTCAAACTGCTATTGCGTCAGACAGTCGCTCATCTGGCCAGGGTGGCAGGCTTCCGGAAGCGCACATTGGGGGTTCCCCTGCCCTCGGCATCGGCGCATCTGGAGGCAAAATTCCTTCCGGACGGATTCGACCTTCGTCATTATCAATCCTGATTCTGATTGCCAGCGTCATGCCCCCGCCTTCGTATCTGAGCCATCCCAAGTACCGCACCGACATTGACGGCCTGAGAGCCATTGCAATCCTGTCCGTGGTGGGGTTTCATGCATTCCCGGACTGGATCCAGGGGGGGTTCATCGGGGTGGATGTGTTTTTTGTGATTTCCGGGTTTTTGATTAGCACCATTATTTTCGAAAATCTGGAGGAGGGGCACTTCAGCTATGCAGAATTCTACGCACGCCGGATCAAACGCATTTTTCCGGCGCTGATTTTGACCCTGGTGACCAGCTTTGTCTTGGGCTGGTTCATGTTTCCCTCCGAATATTTCAAACTATCGGGCAAGCACCTGTTTTCTGGGGCGGCTTTTCTGTCCAACTTTGCGCTGTTGAGGGAGTCGGGTTACTTCGATGCCTCCGGCGAAATCGATCCTTTCCATCATTTGTGGTCCCTTGCGGTGGAGGAGCAGTTTTATGTTTTCTGGCCCTTGTTGTTGGGGCTGGTCTGGAAGCGCCGTTGGAATTTCCTGCTGATCACCTTGGCGGTTGCGGCAAGCTCCTTTGCCTTCGACATCAATACACTGGGTAGTGATGCGGCGGTGGCCTTCTACTCCCCCCTGTCGCGATTTTGGGAACTCATGATCGGTGGCACGCTGGCGTACCTGAATCTGCACAAACCCCAGGCGCTATCGCAAAAGCCGGAGTGGCTGTCATCCGCAGGAGGCTTGCTGCTACTTTCCGGTTTTCTGTTCATCAGCCCGCGGAGTGACTTTCCAGGGTGGGTGACCTTGCTCCCTACACTGGGAACCTTCCTGCTCATGGCTGCAGGTCCAGCGGCTTGGCTAAACCGGCATCTCCTGTCCAGGAAGATGCTGGTATGGTTTGGCCTCATCAGTTATCCATTGTATCTATGGCATTGGCCGTTGCTGGTGTTTGTCCGCATCCATACCCTTGGGGATCCTACGTTGCTGGAGCGTGTGCTGGTGGTGGGGACGAGCATTTTACTGGCCTGGGGGACCTACCAGTTTGTGGAGAAACCACTCCGCTGGCGATTGCCCGGTCGGCCGGTGGTGGCAACGTTGCTGATATCGCTGGTCGCGTTGGTGATGGCGGGAAAGCTGACCGATCGGGCCGAGGGGTTTCCAGAAAGAGCCGCCAATCAAAAGGTGCTGCACTTTCATTACGATGCAGGTCGGGAATATCGGAAGAATCTGTGCTTTCTGGATGCTCCTGCGGGGCAGTACCTAGGCAGCGACTTCAAGGAGATATGCTCAGGCCGTTCCCCGGATAAACCTGGAACAGCGTTGGTGCTGCTATGGGGAGACTCCTACGCAGCCTCCCTCTATCAGGGGTTGAGGCATCAGAGCGAGGCCCTGGGCTTTTCCCTGGCGCAATACACGGCCAACAGTTGCCCTCCGATTCAGGGCATCTCCATAGACAAAAGAAAGAATTGCATGGCCGTAAACGAGTTTGTCCTCGACAAGATCAGAATGCTCAAACCGCAAACGGTCATTCTGGCTGCAAACTGGTTACTGTACGATCGCAAAAACAGTAACTGGACGCAACTGGATCTGGACAAGCTGCATGCCACGGTTGTGGCGTTAAAAGGCCTTGGTATTGCGCATATCGTACTGGTGGGGCAGTTGCCCACCTACAAGATTGATCAACCTATTGTAGGCAGTAAGGTGTTTGCGCCCGGTGCCGTGGACCGCACAGTAAAAAGCCTGAACATGCAGTCATTTGCCGCAAACGAAATGATGCGTCAATTTGCACGGGATAACGGGATTGATTTCATGTCACCCATGGATGCATTGTGCAACGATCTGGGGTGCCTGATCTCGACGTCATCCACAGAGCTCATCCCTACCTCTTTCGATCACGGCCATTTAACGGAGGCAGGATCCAGGCTGCTCATGAAAAGGGTACTCCAGTCCCATCAGATTGTGATGCCCTGACGGGGTTCAGTACTTCTCAAGCTCCCACAGAAAATGAGAAAGCTGTCCTTTGATGGATTTTTTTAGCCGTCGCGCTTTCTGAACCCAGGTCAGTGGCCGCGCACTCCTCGAGTCTTCATGCACGGCCCATTCTGCGCGCACCAGCTTGAATCGCCCAGAAAATCCGTAGATGGATGCAGTTGGAATATCCCCACAGAAATAGGCATGGGTTTCCGGGGTGATGATGTTGACATGCGTTGGGTCCTGAAAGGCCGCAGGACTTGGATAGCAAGGTGTGAGCGCGTAGAAGCGTCCGCCTGGCGACAAGACGCGATGAATTTCGCTCATCAGATTGATGAAGGGGAAGACGACCTGGCTCCCGGAAGGATTGAGCAGGACGCGGGGCATGTGTTCCAGATAGTCAAAGGCGGAAATGCTGCCAAAAAAATTGTCGGGAAAGGGAACGGGTTCAGTACACAGATCGGCAACCGCAAGGGTAATCCCCGCGCTGGCGGGTAAGGATCGCAGGTCAATGCCGTAAAGTGAACTGCGGCCATAGGGATTTCTTGGCAATGTACCGCACCCCAGGTCCAAGTGGCGATCAGGAATCATTGACGGGTTGGGCATGAGTTTTCGAAAATGTTTTGATGTTGAGAGTACCGCCAATATAACGTCAGATTGGGCTTTTTTTCGTACTTTGCAGCTTTCGCTTGAGCTGGAGTGCCGGAGATTCCACGGCGTGCCAGGACACGAACGCCAGGGCATAGGTTACTACAAGGGAAATCAGCAGCAACGGTGCATGGGTCATGGTGGGCCCCAGAAAGCGGATGACGGTTTGTTGGACCGGAAAGGCGAAGATGTATACACCGTAGGACAAATCTCCCAGCCGCCCCACCTCTTTAAGGAATGGAAACGCGCTCAGGCCAATCACGGTAACCAGTAATGGCAGCGCGATGGCCAGCCCAAAAAACCAGGCGCCCAAATAAAAAGAGAACAGGGCAACGACCCCCAACAAAATGACGATCTGGTGCGGCAGTTTGGATATCGATAAACGCATCCCTGCGAGGAAGAAAATTCCAAAAGTCCAGAATACGTCAGGATGCTGCAACCCGTCCGGGGAGATTTGGCGACCATAAAACCATGCGCCCATAATCCAGGCCAGCAACAACGCGTGTTTGAACCGCATGAAGCCCAGAAGCCCTGTACCGGCAACGACCAGGTACCAGCGCGCTTCCACCGGCAAAGTCCAGAGAGAGCCGTTGACGATGCGGGGATAGGGATTGCCCACGAAAACGCCGGGGAGTTCATAGACGATTGCCAGGCGAATGTTGTTGAGATAGCGCCAGGTTTTGCCGCTCGAAAAATAATCCGACAACGACAGGTCTGTGACGATGGGGCCCAGCACGAAGAGGGAGATCAGGACGACAAAGCATAGTCCCGGAAGCAGGCGCAACAACCGTCTTGAAACGAAACGGCCCAAATGGGGGTCGGCCATCCAGCTCTGCGTCACCCAATAACCTGAAATGACAAAAAAAACCATGACGCTTAAGGTGCCCCAGGTCGTGTCCGGGAAAGGTTTGGGCTCGGGCAAGCCCATCAGCGCAAACTGGTGGCTGAGCAGGACCGTTGTGGCAGCCAGCAGGCGCAGGCTGTCGAAATTGTTTTTCTTATGGACGAATGCCATGCGTATCATCCAGCAGGTGGCGTATGGCCAGGTTCACCCGGGCCACGGACAACTCGTCCAGGCACCTGCTGAAGCTGTTCCTGTGTTTTTCGCAGCCCTCACCTCTGCAGGGAACGCAGTCCCCCTCTCCCTGAACCAGACTGACATTGCCTGACTGTTGCGAGCCCTTCATCCGCCAGGGGCTTTCATCGCGAATATGGTTCGACGGCCAGGGGCCCCACTTGACCGGGTTTGACGGGCCAAACAAGGCGATAGTGGGCGTCCCGGTAGACGCCGCGATATGGGTGATGCCGGTATCCGGTCCCACAAACAGGACGGCCCGGGAGATTAAATCTGCTGTTTGGGCCAGAGTGAGGGTGCCGCATAAGTTGATGGCGTTGCCGGCTTGCGCAATTTGTGCCACATACTGCATTTCCTCGGCATCCGGCCCCCCAGTCAACGCAACCCGAAAACCCTGACGGTGGAGTTCATGGGTCAGGGTAATCCAGTTTTCCCGGGGCCACATCTTGTAGCTGAATTTTGGGAAGGGGTGGAGGACTGCGTAGGAGCCCTGTTCAAGCAGGGTAGGGATTGATCCCCCTGCCGTGGGAGGAATCACGCGGTAGTGTTTTGGAATGTTCAACAGATCCAGAACCTTGAGCCCCATGGTGACGGTATGGGTATGAATGTCGTCAAACAGGAGCCGTTTGCCAAGCAGCCGGGTGGATAGCCAGGCACTGTGGGCGTTGTACAGGCCAACCGAGGTTCTGCCAGCAACGAAGCAGTACCAGCGCGCCCGATCGGAAGACACGGTCGTCAGCGCGACGTCATAGCGTCGCCACAGGGTGAGCGCCTCCTTCAGGCGCTCAAACATGCCGGCGCGGTGGGGAACGACCTTGATCTGGTCAATATCCGGGTTGCCCTCAAGGACACCTTCCATGCCCCGCAGCACCATCACATCGATTCGTGCGGCAGGATCAGCCAGTCGGATGGCGCGAACTACGGGCGTGGTGAGAAGCACATCCCCGATGCGCAGTGTGCATACGACCAGGTAGCGTTTGCTGTAGGAGCTTGTCATAGGGTCCGCCAATCTATCATAGATTGGCGGACTGCTGCGGTTTGGGGGTCAGTGGCTTGATGCCGAAGTCTGTTTGAGGATGACGGGTGGCGTGTTCAAAGGTGTGCCAAACGTCGTGTCAAGGTAAAGCGCCGGCACGTTGCCGCCACCGGTGAAGTCGAACATGCCCATGATGCTTCCGGCGCTGGCGTCAAAGGAGCCTCCGCCAAGACGTTGTCCACCCAGCCAGTTGTCTTCGATAAATCGGACAATCGATGCCTGGCTGATGGGAGTGTGATCCACGTAATTGGCTTTGGCCCAGGGCGAGATGACCAGGAACGGGATGCGTGTTCCGGGACCGCAGCGACCGTTGACAGGCTTTCCATTGACTCCGACAAGCGGTGTGCCACTGCCGCAGACGCCGGGGCCATTGAGCTGATCGGCTTGGCCGTCAAAGGAAGGGCTGGTTGTCGTGGCAAAGGCGTGGTCGTACCAGCCGTCAGAGTCGTCATAGGCGACGATGACCACCGTATTCTTCCAATCGGGCTGCTGCTGCAGAAAATTGACCACCTGAGTGATGAATGCCTGTTCGTCGAGCGGATCGGAGTAGCCGGCATGGGCATCCTGATAAGCGGGAGACTTGAGGTAGCTGACCGCAGGGAAATTTCCTGCCTTCACGGCGCTGAAAAAATCCTGAAGGTCATATTGGTGATTAGCGGGATCCAGTGTTTTGCCATCTGCCTGGAACGTGTAACCCACGGACTGCACCGAGCTGGGGCGTGCATGGGTTGGGTTGGAGGTGGACTTGTAGTACTGGAACCAGTTGTGGTGCGGGATATAGTCCGTAATGGTGGCACCGACGACGGGGGAGTAGGTGCTGAGTTTACAGCCCGTCGTTCCGTTGGCATTGGTGGCGCCAAGATTGAAGCCGCCCATGAAGCCGCCCCAGGGAATGCTTGCGCCGTTCAACAGGTCGCCGATGTTTTTACCGCTCATCATGATCTGATCGGTGGCGCTCGAGCATACGTCGTAGCCGGGATCCACGTCGTTGATCAGGGTATAGCCGCCTTGACCATCGTTGATGTAGTAGGAATAAGCGGACAGCGTGAAGGGTTGTTTGGTGGTTGCAACGAGCTGGACGCCGTTGGTCTGTCCCGAAATGGCTTCGAGCGCGCCGGGCGTCGAGGGGCCGTAGGTGTCCGTGAAGGCGTTGTCGTTCATCGCAAAATGCTGGGCATAGTTCCAGAGTGCGGTGACGGTGTTGCCGTCATAGTACCCCATGACCTGACCGCTCGTGCCCGATCCGCCTACGCTTCCGGCCGTGGCGTGTCCGGCGTATTTCGGAAACAGGTCCACAAGGCCATTGTCGTAAGCCTGTTCTTCTGCCGTGTAAGCATGATTCTGGTCGGCGGTGGCGGCTTGTGAACGATCCAGCCGGAATGGATTGACGGCGCCCGCGCCGTTCGCGCTATTCAGGAAATTCGGGTTGCTCGTGAGCAGTGATCCGGTCAGTCCGTTGACCGTCGGCGTCCCTGCAGCAGCGGTGAAACTGGGGGATCCTGCCGGATTGGTTGCGTTGGGGTAAGTCGCGAAATAATGATCGAAAGACACATTCTCGTTATAGATGACCACGACATGCTTGATGGGCGTTGCCGTCGTCAGTGCGGCAGCGGTCACAAGCGGTGGCATCGTTGTCGAGCTGCCGCCGCAGGCAGCGAGCGCCAGGGTCAGGCTGGCAACGGACAGGGGCATGATAGGGATGCGAAACACTCGGGATACCTCCAGTTGCTTTGAGTGATTGATATGAAGTGCAAGTCACAGAAAGCTGCTCTGCTTGCGGGGCAGACTATGGAGGTTGTTGATGACATGATGATGAATCGCTACCAATACGACCGCAGTCAATGGAGAAATGGGTGGTCAGTATAGATTGAAAAAGGCCCTCGCCGCGACGGCGCAATAAGGCTCTTCAGCGCTGTGGTAGCCTTCCAGCCCAAGAAGCAGGATCAGTTTGTCCACTTCATTGTGGTATTGATGCGCCACAAATGCGGATTGAACGGTAGCGGCGACTTGTTGCATTGCCATGCTTTGCGCTCCGGTCAAACCCTGGCTCGTGAATGTGCCGGGGGTGCCACGGGTATCGAGATCCAAAGTGGCAAAGCGCAGGGCGGGGCTTTGCAGGGCCTTGTTGCTCAGCATCGCGGACATGACTCCTGTCCCTTGATTCCAGAAAACCTCCGGATCCCGGTTTGCTCCGCACAACAATAATGGCATGGCCGGCGAATAGTCGCGTAAATCGTTGGCCCGCAAAAGCTGACGCATGAGATTTTCTGGTTTTTCTGGCAGAAGGGGCAATGTCTTAGCAAAGTCCGGCGCAGAACCATCCAGGGGGGCTGCCCCATCCGGACGGGTCTCCATATCGCTCACGTAGGCTTCCCGAAAGTCGGTGCTGATCAGATAGTTAGACGGGTCAAACCAGATGGAGCCCAGCAGCCCCTCGTGCAGGGCATCCAGGTTATCGTAACCCGTCGGGGGCGACTGAAAAACGGCGGTCAACGGGATTTTTCCGGCGCGGACCAGGTTTTCAAAATGGGCCCTATCTACCGTACCAGGGAAGAGCGTGGGTGCATCGGCATAGAGCGGGTTGAAGATCTGGTGGAGATTGACCGGGTTCTGAGGCAGATGTGCATAGGAGTTTGCAATCATTGAAAGGTAAACCGTGGCGCCGAAGTTTGGATGGCCCAGGAACACCTCGTCTCCGGCGGCGGCCAGGGCATAAGGGCCCGACATGGGGGCGCCGGCTGTGGCTGGCCGGCCTTCGGCATCCAGGGCTTTGAGCGTTGCCATGGAGACGTACCCTCCCTGGGAGTAGCCCGTCACGAACAATTTTCCGCTGTCTGAAGTGCCGTTGTTGATGAGGGCCAACATCTGGCGGCCTGCAGTCAAACCATCGAGCATGTCCTGCGACTGCTGTTTTTCGTTGAGATATGGGGCATAGGGCAACCGGGAAAGATCGTAACCCGCATAATTCGGCGCGATGACGATATAACCTTGAGCTGCAAAAATCAGGGCGATGCGCGTTGCGGGTCCGTACGCCGGATTCCCGGGATCATTGACGGCGGAGAAGTCTTCGCTGCGAGCGATCGCCGTGCCGTGGGCATACAACACGATGGGCCTTGGCCCATGACACTGGGGCGCCGGTCCCGTAGGCGTCATCAGCGCCCCGGAAGCATTGGTTCCCTCCCCTGCGCCGCCAACGGTGGCGTACTCGAATTTGTTGACCGCAACGCCACAAACCGGGGAGTGGAACAACGCTTGCTGATCGGTCGGGTATTGGCTGAGCCACTGGCTTTGCAATGCGTCCGGATCGAGTGCGGCGACCGTATTGGGTGCGCTGGACATCAGGGTGTTTCGGGTGCCGCTTTGGGGTTGGTTGCTGTTTGCGTTGCCGTAAGCGAGCACGCTTCCCAGAATCAGTGCGGTAATGGTAGCAAGGCGAGAGATCGTCGTGTCTCCGGATACACCTTTGAATTTGTGGCGCGCCCGACAGGAATCGAACCTGTGACCTTTGGCTTCGGAAACCAACACTCTATCCAACTGAGCTACGGGCGCGTGCGGGAGTGAAACTCTAGCAAAATTGAGGGGTTGCGTCCAGTTTACCCCATGGTTCGGGGCGGGATCACGGAGTATAATCCCACATTCAAACCTTCAAATACCTGCAAGGATGCAGTTCATGGCAAATACCAAATCCGGTTCCAAGTCTTCGGTAGCCAAGTGGATATTGATCCTGGTCATTGTCGTCGTTGCCGTCGCGTTGCTTCAAAGCATTCTTGCGAACAGAAGGAGTGCCGGTATCGTGCCCCAGGATGCGGCGACGGTTAAGGCCATCGAGGATCGCATCAAACCTTTGGGTGAGGTGTCGATTGCTGCCCCATCGCGCCCTGCGCCCGTTGTTGCAGCGGGCGCGGACGCGCCGGCTGCTGGAGAGTCGCCCAAGCCCAAGGCGGGTCCGGCGGGCAACGTGGGCGAGACAACCTTCAATGCCATCTGCACGGGGTGCCACAGTACCGGTGCGTTGGGAGCGCCCAAACTGGGTGACAAGGCGGCATGGGCGCCACGGATTGCTCAGGGGATGGATGTGCTCTACACCAGTGCGCTCAAGGGCAAGAACAATATGCCTGCCAAGGGGGGCAACCCATCGCTTTCGGATGCTGAGATCAAAGCAACGGTGGACTACATCGTCGCCGCAGCAAAGTAGACACGTCGCGGGGGGAGCCGCCCGTGAGCACTTATGCCATTGGTGATCTCCAGGGTTGTTTGACCCCCCTGGAATCGCTTCTGTCCAAATTACCAATGGATTGGAGCCGCGACCGCCTGTGGTTTGTGGGGGATCTGGTCAATCGCGGGCCGCAGTCCCTGGAAACCCTGAGGTTCGTGAAAAGCCTGGGCTCGCGGGCAGTCACCGTGCTGGGCAACCACGACCTGCACCTCCTGTGTGTGGCCGAAGGGTTTGCCAGGCACCATGAAGGGGATACCTTGCGCCCCATCCTGGAAGCCAGTGACTGTGACGCGCTCCTGGAATGGTTGCGGTGCCAGCCCCTGATGCATTGCGAAAACGGGTTTGCGCTGGTTCATGCCGGTTTGTTGCCGCAATGGACCGTATCCCAGGCCGGTCTCCTGGCACGGGAGGTTGAAGCCGCCCTGCAAATGCCGAATTACCGCGAATTTCTCAAGGTCATGTACGGCAACCGGCCTCACCAATGGTCGGATGAATTGACCGGCATGGATCGTTTGCGCGTCATCACTAATGCCATGACCCGCCTGCGCCTATGCACTGCCGAAGGGGAGATGGAGTTTACCCACAAGGGCGAGCCGAGGAATTTGCCACGGGGGTACCTTCCCTGGTACGAGGTGCCGGAGCGTCGGTCACGCGCGGATAAAATCATTTTCGGCCATTGGTCGGCTTTGGGGCTGAGGCTGGATTCCAATGTGCTGGCCCTGGACACGGGCTGCCTCTGGGGCGGGCAACTTACTGCGGTGAGGCTCGAAGATCAGGCGCTGTTCCAGGTGCAGTGCGAAAAGCGCTCGCATCACGGCGGTCTCCAGCATCCGTGAGCAGACCCAAGGTGATCTGTTCCAGCTGTTGTGCCAGTTCCCTGCGGTGCATCTGTGAGGGATGGACCAAGGGACCGACCTGAATCCGTACATGGGATGGCGGCGCTTTCAGAACCTTGATCAGGGAATGCGCAAAGGTCATTTCTCCGATAAAGGGGAGATGGGGGTTGGCTGTGCCGTCACTCAGCCGATATTGGAGGGCCAAGGGAAGAATGGGCGTCTGGCAACTGACGGCGGCCTGCAACATGGAACTGCGAAATGGCAGAACTGAACTGCCCTCAGAGGTGGTGGATTCCGGGAATAATCCCAGGCTGTCGCCCTGGTTTAAGGCCTTTTCCATTTCTTCGCCGATGGCTGCCGTTTGTTTGCGCGAAGCGCGCGCCAGAAATAAAGTGCCTGTCTTGGCTGCCAGCCAGCCAAATACCGGCCATTGGCGAACCTCTGCTTTGGAAACGAAACGTACGGGGCGGACCGAGTGGATGACAAAAATATCCACCCAGGAAATATGATTGGACGTCAGCACGACAGGGTGTTGCCCGGGATCGGGCAAGCTGCCCTGAACCTGTACCGTAATCCGCAGCTTGTGGAGCAGACCCAGGGACCAGTCCCGGATCATGCGATCGCGGAATTTGGGCCCCACCCAAGGCAGGACCAGCGCGCTGGCGATAACGCCACGAAACACGTGCAACTGAATCAGGGTAATCCTGTAAGTAAGCGCTAACAGTCTCATGGGTCCAGCGGGATGCCAAATGCCTGCTCGAATCGGCTGGCAATCTCGGCGCGCGTCAGCCGGTGGTTCTGCCCTCCTCGGTGCGCAATCTTGATGGCTCCCATCAAAGAGGCCAGGCGCCCCGTCCGGGCCCAGGGCCACCCTTTGGATATTCCGTAAATCAGGCCGGCCCGGTAGGCGTCCCCACACCCAGTGGGGTCTTCAATGTTGTCGGGGCGAACGGCTGGGATATGGATGATCTCCCCTTCAGCGTGGATGATGGAGCCCTCCGCACCCTTGGTGACTACAGCTGCTTTGACGCGCGTGGCAAGCTGCTCAAAGGAAAGTCCGGTCTTCTCGGTGATGAGCTGGGCTTCGTAATCGTTGACAGCAAGGTAATCGGCCAGATCAAGAAACTCCAGGATTTCAGGTCCTGAAAACATTGGCAGACCCTGTCCGGGATCAAACAGGAACGGGATGTGGGCTTCGTGAAACTGTCGGGCATGCTGTTGCATGCCTTCGCGGCCATCCGGTGCAATGATGCCGAATTGGGCGTCGCGGGCCTCTGAAACCTGGTTGAGGTGGGCATGACTCATGGCGCCAGGGTGGAATGCCGTGATCTGGTTGTCGTCGAGATCGGTAGTGATAAAGGCTTGCGCCGTGAATGCCTCGGGCACCTCGCGGATGTGGGTTTGCGGGATATCCAGGGTGTCCAGGCGCTGGCGATAGTCTGCAAAATCATGCCCCACCGTGGACATGATCAAGGGTTCGCCCTCCAGCAACTTGAGGTTGTAGGCGATGTTGCCGGCGGTTCCTCCAAATTCCCGACGCATTTCCGGCACCAGAAAGGCCACGCTCAAGATATGGATTTTTTCAGGCAGGATGTGATTTTGAAAGCGATCCCCGAACACCATGATGGTGTCATAGGCCATGGAGCCGCAGATCAGGGTTTTCATCAGCCCAGGGCAGCCAGGGCTGCATCGTAGTCAGGTTCATGTTTGATTTCCGGAACCAGCTGCGAGTGCAGGACCCGGTTGTTTTCGTCCAGGACGACGACGGCGCGAGCGGTCAGCCCCCTCAGTGGGCCATCGGTGATATCCACGCCGTAACGTTCGTGAAACGCGCGGTCGCGGAAGGTGGAGAGGGTAATGACGCGCTCCAGTCCTTCCGCACCACAAAACCGGGACATGGCGAAGGGCAGGTCCGCTGCAATGACCAGGACGACGGTATTGCCAAGACTGCTTGCCTTTTCGTTGAATTTGCGTGTTGAAGTGGCGCAGGTCGGGGTATCCAGGCTGGGCACGATGTTGAGAATCTTGCGTTTTCCTGCGTAGGTGGCAAGGGTGTTGTCCGAAAGATCTTTACCCGTGAGGGAAAAGTCGGGAGCATTCGCCCCTTTCTGGGGAAAGCTTCCGGCAACGTTGATGGGCTTCCCTGCAAGTGTGACTGTAGACATTCAGCTCTCCTGGGCAATGAGGGTGTGGTATTGCGCTGCGTTCATCAGGTGGTTATAGGCTTGCGCAGCGTCCGGTTGCAACTTGAAAAACCAGCTTTCATAAGGAAGTGTATTGATGGACTCCGGTGTCTGGGGGAGTGCCTCATTGATTTCGATGACAGTGCCTGCCACGGGCGCATGAACGTCCGAAGCCGATTTAACCGATTCCACTACGGCGCACGCCTCATCAGCGACAACGGTTTTTCCAACGGGGGGCAATTCCACGAACATCACGTCGCCGAGCTGAGACTGGGCAAAATCGGTAATCCCTACGGTGAGCGAACCATCGGGATTCTGGCGTGCCCATTGGTGGGTGGCGGTGTAACGACGATCATCGGGATCGGGCATGGGGCATCCTCTTCTATCGCAGCAGTATAACTTATCCCTTTATGCCTGAAAGGCAGATCCAGTCGCCTGATTGCGAGTGCACAGTGAGGCTGCAGGCGGGCCGGTAGGCCTCGATGACCATTTCAGCCTGACGGGCGAGGATGCCCGACAATGTGATCCACCCACCGGGTTTGAGACGACCGATCAACAGCGGCGCCAACATCGCCAGGGGGGCCGCAAGGATGTTGGCGACGATTCCATCAAATTGCCCCGAAGGCAGGTCATCGGGCAGGCAGAAATCAGTATCGACGCCGTTTCGTGTTGCGTTGTCCCGTGCGGACTGAACCGCGGCCGGATCGATGTCTACGCCCACAACGCTCCGGGCCCCCAGCATTCGGGCCGCAATGGCCAAGATACCCGAGCCGCAGCCATAGTCCAGGATGTGCTGGCCCATGGGGCGGTGCTGCACCAGCCAGGCAAGGCAGAGTTGCGTCGTGGGATGGCTTCCCGTGCCAAAGGCCTGCCCGGGGTCGAGACGGATGTTCAGCGCCTGCGGATCGGGGGGGTGATGCCAGGTCGGGACGATCCACAATCCTGGAGCGGCGCGAATGGGGTCAAACTGGCTTTGCGTCAACCGGACCCAGTCCTGGTCTGCGATCGTATCGCTTTGATAGCCAGGGACCTCGTGGATTCCGGCAAGGGACAGGGCCTCGCGCATCAGGGCGTGGGCATCTGCCGTCAGGGGAATCAGTGCATCCACCAGGCAATGGGGCCACAGGGCAGGTGGGGGTTCACCGGGCTCGCCGAAAACTTCCACCTCGGGATATCCCGCTGCGAGGTTCTGCTCGATGCCTGCAGACAGGGCGCCACAGGTCATGAGGGCATCCGACAATGCTTCTGCCTGGTCGGCGGAAACCTCGGCAATCAGGCGCGTCCAGGCCATTTATGGCTGCTTTGCCTTATCTTCTGCCAGTTTTTCCTGGAGATAATGAATGCTGGTTTGTCCGGCGATGAACCCCTTGTCCTGCAGCAGCTGCTGGTGAAGGGGGATGTTGGTCTTGATCCCCTCGATGACCATTTCGGACAAGGCAATGCGCATCCGGGCCAGGGCCTGTTCGCGCGTGGCGCCGTGCGTCAGCACCTTTGCGATCAGCGAATCGTAATAAGGCGGGACAAAGTAATTATGGTAGATGTGGGAGTCGATTCGAACCCCGGGCCCCCCTGGCGCATGGTACTGGGTGATTCGGCCTGGTGACGGCACAAATGTAAAAGGATCCTCTGCGTTGATCCGGCACTCCAGGGCATGCCCTCGCAAAACGATGTCCTTCTGGCGGAAGGACAATTTGTTGCCGGCGGCAATCCGGATTTGCTCCTGCACGATATCAATACCCGTGATGAGTTCCGTGACCGGGTGTTCCACCTGGACGCGGGTATTCATTTCTATGAAATAGAACTCGCCGTTTTCATAAAGGAATTCAAATGTTCCGGCGCCGCGGTATTTGATGCGCTTGCAGGCGGCAACGCAGCTTTCCCCGATTTTGTTGCGCATCTTTTCGGTGATGCCAGGGGCGGGGGCTTCTTCGATGATCTTTTGGTGCCGACGTTGCATCGAGCAA
>JAJZRV010000040.1 GCA_021850135.1 Pseudomonadota bacterium | reverse complement strand
GGCTGCGTTACGCCGACGAGTTCCTGCGCCACAAGATCCTTGATGCCGTGGGCGATCTCTACCTCCTGGGACACCCATTGATCGGTTCCTTCTTCGGCCACAAGTCGGGCCATGCCCTCAATAACGTGGCTGCGCGCGCCCTGCTCGCGGACACCAGCGCCTGGGTCTGGGCCAGCTTTGAGGCAGGGGACCCGCTGCCTTCAGCGTTCATCGAGCCGCTGCCGCGTACCCAGCCGGCGTTCTGACCTTCATTCCCCGTTTTCTCAGCGTTTTCGCGTTTCCAGCAGGCGTTCGACAGCCGCCTTGAGTGGCGAGGGCGGCAGTGTTTCGGCCAGAGCTTCAAAGTGTCCCAACGCCTCGGGCGATAGCGGTTGCGAGGGACGGCGCCGCGCCGGAACGCGGGATGCCGTCGGCGCGACCTGGAGGCGCAGGGAAGCCAGTTCGGGCTGGACCTGGGCGATGGCCCGGGTCAGGGTGGGGGCCAGTTGCCGCAGCTTGGCGGCCATGGCGTTGCTTTCCGTCTCCACCAGGAGGCGGTTGCCTTCCACGCCCACCACGCGCGAATGCGGCCGCAGGCTTGCGGGCAAGGCGGCTTGCCAGGCCCGCTGCAGGGCGGTGAGGGACTGCATGCGGGTGTTGAGGGCGCCGAAAACCTGGTCCCGGTGCAGGATGTCCAGCAAGGCACGGGTATTCATGGGCTCATTCTATCAGGAGCGGGGTTCCCGACCCGTACTCTGGTAAAATCGTTTCTTTTGCTTGCCGGCCCATCTTGTCATGATCGCGAATGTCCTCAAAAAGCTCTTCGGAAGCCGCAACGAACGCCTGCTCAAGCAGTATCGCAAGACCGTCGCCCACATCAACAGCCTGGAACCCGCACTGACGGCCCTGGACGACGCCGCCCTGCAGGCCAAGACAGCCGAGTTTCGCGCGCGTCTTGAAAAGGGCGAATCGCTCGACGCCCTGCTGCCGGAGGCCTTCGCCGTGATGCGTGAGGCCAGCCGACGGGTGCTGGGCATGCGCCACTTCGACGTCCAGCTCATCGGCGGGATCGTCCTGCATCAGGGAAAGATTTCCGAGATGCGTACCGGCGAGGGAAAAACCCTGGTGGCCACCTTGCCTGCCTACCTCAACGCCCTGACGGGCAGAGGGGTGCACGTGGTGACGGTCAACGATTACCTGGCGCGGCGGGATGCGGAGTGGATGGGGCGCGTGCACCGGTTCCTGGGGCTCTCGGTCGGGGTCAACCTGTCGCAGATGGAACATGATGACAAGGTCGCGGCCTACGCCGCCGACATCACTTACGGCACCAACAACGAATTCGGCTTCGATTACCTGCGCGACAACATGGTCACCCAGGTGGGCGAACGCGTGCAGCGCGGACTCAACCACGCCATCGTGGACGAAGTGGATTCCATCCTGATTGACGAGGCCCGCACCCCCCTCATCATTTCCGGGCAGGCGGAGGACAGCACCGAACTGTATCGCCAGATCAACGCCCTGATTCCCCGGCTGAAACCCCAGGAAAACGAGGAGGGGGTGGGCGATTACCATGTGGATCTCAAGGCGCACCAGGTCATGCTGTCCGAGGCGGGTCACGAGCACGCCGAGGCGTTGCTGACCGAAGCGGGCCTGCTCTCGCCCGGAGCGAGCCTGTACGACCCCGCCAACATCCTCCTGATGCACCACGTGTACGCCGGGCTACGCGCCCACGCCTTGTACCACCGCGATCAGCATTATGTGGTGCAGAACGATGAAATCGTGATCGTGGACGAATTTACCGGCCGCATGATGCAGGGCCGGCGCTGGTCCGAGGGCATCCACCAGGCGGTCGAGGCCAAGGAAGGGGTGCGCATCCAGAACGAGTCGCAGACCCTGGCATCCATTACTTTCCAGAATTACTTCCGCCTCTACGCCAAGCTCTCTGGCATGACTGGAACGGCCGATACCGAGGCCTTCGAATTCCAGCACATCTACGGACTCGAAACCGTCATCATTCCCACCCATCGCCCCATGGTGCGGCAGGACCGGATGGACCAGGTGTTTCGCAGCGCACGTGAAAAATTCAACGCGGTGATTGCCGACATCAAGGATTGCCACCAGCGGGGTCAGCCCGTTCTGGTGGGGACGACATCCATTGAAAGCTCGGAACTCGTTTCCGCCCTGCTGCAGCGGGAGAAATTGCCGCATCAGGTCCTCAACGCCAAACAGCATGCGCGTGAGGCCGAAATCGTGGTCCAGGCAGGGCGCCCCGGGGTCATCACCATTGCGACCAACATGGCCGGGCGTGGCACGGACATCGTACTGGGGGGCAATCCCGAGCCTGAGATCCGGGCGGTTCGTGAGGATGAATCCTTGAGCGAGCCAGAGAAGGCGGCCCGGATCGAGGCCCTGCAAGCCGCGTGGAAGGCGCGCCACGACGAGGTGCTGGCCGCTGGCGGCCTGCATATCATCGGTTCGGAGCGGCACGAGTCCCGGCGCATCGACAACCAGCTGCGTGGTCGTTCCGGCCGCCAGGGCGACCCGGGGTCCAGCCGCTTCTATTTGTCGCTCGAAGACCCGCTCCTCAAAATCTTTGCCTCCGACCGGGTTGCGGCCATCATGGACCGGCTCAAGATGCCGGAAGGGGAAGCCATTGAACACTCCTGGGTGACCCGCGCCATCGAGAATGCGCAGCGCAAGGTGGAAGCCCGCAATTTCGACATCCGCAAGCAACTGCTGGAATACGATGACGTGGCCAACGACCAGCGCAAGGTCATCTACCAGCAGCGTAACGAACTGCTCGAGGCCCAGGATATCTCCGATACCATCCGGGCCATGCGCGACGATGTGCTGACTGCAGAATTTCGAGCGGCCATTCCACCCGAAACCGCGGAAGAACAATGGGACCTGGATGGGTTGACGCGCATCCTGGCCCAGGAATACCGCCTGGATTGCCCGGTCCGACAGTGGCTGACAGCGCAGCCGGACCTGGACGAGGACCGCCTCCTGGCCCGCATTCTCGAGACGGCAACGACGCGCTACCAGGCCAAGTTTGCGCCCGTCGAGCCCGAGGTGCTGCATGCCTACGAGCGTGCCATGATGCTGCAGTCCATTGACAACCGTTGGCGCGAGCACCTGGCCGACCTTGACCATCTGCGCCAGGGCATTCATCTGCGGGGCTATGCCCAGAAAAATCCCAAGCAGGAATACAAGCGCGAGGCGTTTGAATTGTTTGGGACCATGCTCGACACCATTCGGCGCGAAGTGACCCGCCTGCTTTGCGCCGTGGAAGTCCAGAGTCCGGAAGCCGTGGAGCACGTGGTCGAGGAAGCGGTGCCCGCTCCAGCCAACGTGCAGTACCATCACGCCGACTACGACGAAGCTTTGGCTGGAGACGCGGCGGTAGACGCAGAGGCGGTGCAGCCGGTGCGTCGCGACCTGCCGAAGGTGGGGCGCAACGATCCGTGCCCCTGCGGTTCCGGCAAGAAATACAAGCATTGCCACGGCCGTCTAACCTGAGGATCCCTGCCATGCCGGTTCGTCTGGAACCCCCGCACCCGTCACAACTCCATCCCGTGTCCGGGGTCCTGTTAGGCCCCGTGGCGGCTGGGATTCGCAAGGCGCAACGACGCGACCTCCTGCTCATCACGTTGCCGCCCGGCAGCCGGGTCGGCGCTGTTTTCACGCAAAACCGCTTTTGCGCGGCGCCGGTTCAGGTGTGCCGTGAGCATCTCCAAAACACCGCACCGCGCGCGCTCATCATCAACACTGGGTGCGCCAACGCGGGGACCGGGCAGCCTGGCCTGGAAGATGCGCGCGCCACGTGTGCCGCTGTGGGTCAGGCGCTGGGGATCGCGCCTCAAAGCGTGCTGCCGTTTTCCACCGGCGTGATCCTGGAGCGCCTGCCGATGGCGCGCCTTCTGGAAGGCATTGCGCCGGCACAGGCCGCATTGCAGGCCGATCAGTGGGCTGCCGCCGCCGAGGCCATCATGACCACGGATACCGTGCCCAAGGCGGCCTCACGACAGGTCACCCTGCAGGGCCGGCAGGTCACGGTTACCGGCATTTCCAAGGGCGCCGGAATGATTCGTCCCAACATGGCTACCATGCTGGGCTTCGTGGCGACCGATGCGGTCATCCGGGCCGACCTGCTGCAGGCGCTCACAGAGGACGCCGCGGATCATTCCTTCAATCGCATCACGGTGGATGGCGATACGTCCACCAACGATTCCTTTGTGGTGATGGCCACCGGAGCAGCGCATCATCCCGAAATCACCTCCGCCGAGAGCGAGGATTATCGTGTGCTGCGCGAGGCGATCGTGGGCGTATCCACGGAGCTTGCACAAGCCATCGTGCGCGACGGCGAAGGCGCCACCAAGTTCATCACGGTGCGCGTGGAGGAGGGAAAAAACGAAGCGGAGTGCCTCAAGGTGGCTTATGCCATCAGCCACTCGCCGCTGGTCAAGACGGCCTTTTTTGCTTCCGACCCCAATCTGGGACGCATCCTCGCTGCCGTAGGCTATGCCGGAATCGACGACCTCGACGTGACGGGCCTGCGCCTGTATCTCGACGACGTGCTGGTTTCAGAACACGGCGGACGCGCCGCGTCCTATGAGGAGGCAGCGGGCCAACGTGTCATGAAGCAACCCGAAATCACCATCCGGGTGCTGCTGGGACGGGGAGAGGCCAGTGCCACCGTGTGGACCTGCGACTTTTCCTACGACTACGTGCGCATCAACGCCGACTACCGCAGCTAGGGACAGAGTCTCGTGGACGCCGCCATCCTGCAGTTGATCGCCCGGGCCGAAGCGTTATTGACGCGGCTCGAGGCCTGGGTGCCCGGCGTTCCCGCCGCCGCACCCGACTGGAATGCGGCCGTGGCCTGGCGCTGGCGCCGTCGTGGCACCACGGGCTGGTTGCAGGCGGTGGCCCAACCGCATCTCATCCGGCTTGCCGATCTCAAGGACATTGACGGGCAGAAGATGCGCGTTGCCGAAAACACGCGCCAGTTCGTGGCGGGCCACCCGGCCAACAACGTCCTTTTGACCGGCGCGCGCGGCACCGGCAAATCGTCGCTGATCAAGGCCATGCTGGCCGAGTTTTCGGGGCAGGGGCTGCGCGTCATTGAAATCGACAAGGAGCATCTGGTGGACCTGCCCGAAGTGGTGGAGCAGATTGCCGGGCGTCCCGAGCGTTTCATCCTGTTTTGCGACGATCTGTCCTTCGAGTCCGGAGAAGCCCATTACAAGGCGCTCAAATCGGTTCTGGACGGCTCGCTCGCCACACCCTCTGAAAACGTGCTGGTGTACGCCACCAGTAACCGGCGCCATCTGATGCCTGAATATTTTTCCGAAAACAGCGAGACCCGCCACGCCGACGGCGAAATCCACCCCGGCGAAACGGTGGAAGAAAAGATTTCCCTGTCGGACCGGTTTGGGTTGTGGGTGTCGTTTTATCCGTTTGATCAGGAAGCCTATCTCGAAATCGCAGCCCATTGGGTCCGGACGCTGGGCGGGGGCCTGGCCGATGCCGAGGCATTCCGGCGCGAGGCGCTGCAATGGGCCCTGATGCGCGGCTCCCGCAGCGGCCGTTCGGCCTGGCACTTTGCCCGCGACTGGGTCGGACGCCAGGGGAGCTGAAGCCTTCATGACGCGCGTCGAAGTGGTGGTGGCGGTGCTGATCGACCGCCAGGGGTGCTATCTCCTGGCGCAACGACCGCAGGGCAAGGCCTATGCCGGTTACTGGGAGTTTCCTGGAGGAAAGGTCGAGCCCGGCGAGACGCTGCGGGATGCGTTGACGCGCGAGATCCGCGAGGAACTGGGCGTGGAAATTCGCGATGCCCTGCCCTGGGTGACCCGCCATTTCGATTATCCTCACGCCCGGGTGCGCCTGCACCTGTTTCGGGTCACGCAGTGGACGGGAGAACCCCAGCCCCTGGAGGACCAGCAACTGGCCTGGCAGGGCTTGGGATGCGAGGCGGTGGCGCCGATGCTGCCGGCCAATGCCCCGATCCTGCAAGCCCTCGAACTGCCTACGGTGTATGGCATCACCCATGCCTCCGACATGGGGGAACCCGCTTTTCTGGAAGCGCTGGAACGCGCCTTTTTCCGGGGTTTGAGGCTGGTGCAGCTGCGAGAAAAAGAACTGCCCGCAGAACTGTTGCACAAACTGGCTGAGAAAGTGGTGCATGCAGCCCGCCCATGGCAGGCCCGCGTGCTGATCAATGGGGATATTGCCGTGGCGCAGGCCGTGGGTGCCGCAGGGGTTCACCTGACGGCAAGGCAGCTTGCCGCGTTGACGACGCGCCCGGATCTGCCGCTCGTGGCTGCTTCCTGCCACGACATGGACGATTTGCGGCGTGCCGAACAGTGGGGTCTCGATTTTGTGGTGCTGGGACCGATTGCGCCGACGGCAACGCATCCGGATCGCAAACCGCTGGGGTTTGAAGCGTTGGCTCGCATGATCGAGGATTGCGGACTGCCCGTCCTGGGCATTGGCGGCCTGGGGCTGCCCGATCTGGCGGCGGCGTGGCGTTGTGGCGCGCACGGCATTGCCTCCATGCGGGCGGTGTGGGAAGGCGAGGCGGCGATTCCCAACCGATTCCGTCCCTAATCCAGCGGCTGCGGCCAGCGATAGAAGTTGGGTTCAGACGCATCAGGGCGGGTGCGAAAGCGTTTGTGGCTCCAGAAGTACTGCTCCGGCGTGCTGCGCGCCTGCGCCTCGATGAAGGCGTTCATGCGTTGTACATCCGCGTTGACGTCGCCGCTGGGAAAATCTTTCCAGGCTGGAAAAAACTCCACCTCATAACCTTGGTCCTTCGGCAGTTGACGGCACACGCAAGGAACGACCACCGCGCCGGTCCTGGCAGCAAGCCAGGGCAGGGTCGTGACCGTTGCCGCCGGGATGCCGAAAAACGGCGCAAAAATCGAATCCCGATCGCCGAAATCCATGTCTGGCAGGAAGTACAGGTTGCGTCCGTCACGGATGGCGCGAATCAGGGGGCGCAGCCCCTTTTTCCGCTCCAGCATGACCACGTCGCCCAGGCGGTTGCGCGCCGCGCGCACGTGCTGATCCACCAGGGGATTTTTATACGGGGTGAAAAATCCGACGCCCCGGAAGGCCATGCCCATGCGGGCGCCCTGCATTTCCAGGCCCACTAGGTGCGGGGTCAGGAAAATGATGGGGCGGCCGCTGGTTTCAGTGTGCTCCAGGTTCTTGAAGCGCACCAACCGTTCGATGCGCGCGCGCGAAGACCACCACAGGATCCCCAGTTCCAGGACGCTACGGAGGAGGGCCGAAAGGTAGCGGCGCGCCAGGCGCTTTCGTTCCGGAGCCGACAGTTCGGGAAAGCAGGCGTGGAGGTTGATGAGGGTGGTACGGGCAAACCGGGTCTGAACGGCTACCGCACCAAGGATCCTGCCCAGCGCGCCCAGTGCCCGGAGCGGCAGAAAATGGAGCAGCCACAATGCGGCCAGGCCCAGGCGCGTTCCCATGTCGTTTCGCCTCCTCAGTCCAGGGCAACCGGGTAAGGCAGCGGGAGGCGTTCCAGAGGCGGTCCCTCGGCACTGCCCAGGTGCAGGGTGCCGCGTACCAGGGCCTCCAGCTGAACCACG
Source organism: Pseudomonadota bacterium (assembly GCA_021850135.1). Classification (GTDB taxonomy): domain Bacteria; phylum Pseudomonadota; class Gammaproteobacteria; order Burkholderiales; family Ferrovaceae; genus JAJZRV01. Next base: position 7,516 of record JAJZRV010000040.1, on the reverse strand, counting down.
GCCAGAAACTCGCTGCCTTGTGCCGAGTCCCCGCCCACCAGGGCCACTTTCCCTGCTGCAGTGCCGTCCTGGATGAGTTCCTGGCCCACCTGCACCGGTCCCGCGGCACGAAAGCGCAGCAGGCGGCGTTTGACTTTGCCCAGGTAATGCGTACGGGCCACGATTTCCTGCCCGGTATAGCAGCCTTTCTTGAAGCTGATGCCGCCCACGAGATCCCAGTTGAGCATTTGCGGAATCCATTCGTCCTGGGTGGCGAGGGTGATTTCGGCGACTCCCTCGCGCACGGCCGCATCGGTCCAGTCCCGTCCTGAGCCAGGAGCGCAGTGGGGTGACAGGCATGCCTGCAGGGAGGCCAGTACTTCGGGAGGCGCCACCAGCATCAGGCGCTCGGGGGACACGGCAATCCGCGTCACACCCTCCCAGGTGTCGTGGGTGCCCGGGGCCGGTGCTGCAGGAAGCCCTGCGGTTTCCAGCAGGGCCATCGCCCCGGGGCCGCATAGCCCGAGTCGGGCCTGGGTGGCACGCGCGTCCTCCAACGTGACCCGGGAACGCAGCACGTACATGCGCAGCCGCCGTAACGCGGGTTCGGCCAGATCTTCCGGCGCGTCGAGCCAGATCTGCCCAGCCGCTTTCCACATCAGGAAGCTTGCCAGCATGCGCCCCTTGGGGGAGCAGTGCGCTGCCCACAGGACGCGTGCGTCATCGAGGGCCGCCACATCCTGGGTCAGCTGACCCTGCAGGAATGCGGTGGCATCCTCCCCGCCGACGCGGATCAGGGCGCGGGAGGAAAGGTCGATGAGGTGCGTGGCGTGCAGTTCGATCATCTCGTACGGTTGTTCGGCAAGGTCATGGGTGGCGACGACCGCCATGATGACATATTCGCAGGGGAAATCGCATGGAATCTGGGCGCTTTGGCGGGATGGTTCGGGTACGGCTGCGGCCGTCCCGGACCCTGGGCGGGATACTGGTGGCCAGCCACCTTGCGGGTGCATCGAGCCTGCTGTTGTTGTCCTGGCCGCGCCCTTTGTGTTGGGCTGCGCTGGTGCTGATCGGCGTCTCCCTGGTGCGGAACCTGCGCCGCGAGGCCTGGCTTTGCAGTGCCGTGAGCGTGGTTCGGCTGGACCTGGAAGGGGGTGGGCATCTGTGCATTTTCAGGAAAAATGGGCGCAGACAGCGGGGCAGCGTGCAGCCCGGCAGCTTTGTCGCGCCTTACCTGGCCATTGTGCGCTGGCGCCTGGAGCGGGGCGGCCCCGTCCGCTGCTGCATCGTGGCCAGGGACGCTGCCGAACCTTCCGCGCACCGGATACTGCGGGTTTTACTGCGTCATCCGTTATAATGGCAGGCTCCCTTACAGCCTGCTGGTTACGCCATGCATTCGGTTCTTCACCTTCGCGGCCCGTTGGCCTTGTCCGACTTTCGGGTGCAACGCCTGTGCGCCCTGTTGACCCGGCAGGGTCTTGCCATCGCCGGCCTCAGTGCCTGGCACGACCATTACCTGTCCCTTGCGGCGCCGCTCACCGCCGAAGAGGAAGAACGCCTTCAAGCCATTTTGACCTATGGCGAAGCCGCACGGCCCCTGTCCGGCAAGACGGAGTACATCATTGTGGTGCCGCGTCTGGGCACGCTTTCACCCTGGTCCACCAAGGCGACCGATATCCTGCACCACTGCGGCCTGACCAGGGTGGAACGCATCGAGCGTGGAACCACCTTCCAGATTCGTCTGCAGGAAGGCGCCGAAGCGGGGCTTCGGGAACGACTGACCCCCCACCTGCACGACCGCATGACCGAAAGCATCCTGGCGGGATACGATGAGGCGCATCGGCTGTTCGATCCCGCGTCTCCCCAACCCCTGACGACGGTGGATGTCCTGCAGGGCGGGCGCGCCGCCCTCGTGCAGGCCGACCGGCAACTGGGGCTCGCCCTCGCGCCGGATGAAATCGACTATCTGCTGGCTTTATTCGTGGACAGCGGACGCAACCCCACGGATGCCGAGCTGCTGATGTTTGCCCAGGCCAATTCGGAACATTGCCGCCACAAGATTTTCAACGCCTCCTGGACCATTGATGGCGAAGCGCAGTCGCGTTCCCTGTTCCAGATGGTGCGCGCAACCCACGAGGCGCATCCGCAAGGTACCGTGGTGGCGTATTCGGACAATGCGGCCATCCTCGAAGGGGGCCCGGTGGCGCGCTTTTTTCCCGATCCAAAAACGGGGCGCTATGGGTACCGGCAGACCACGACCCATTTTCTGGCCAAGGTCGAGACCCACAACCATCCCACCGCCATTGCGCCATTTCCCGGGGCCGCCACCGGCAGCGGCGGGGAAATTCGCGATGAGGGGGCCACCGGGATCGGTGCCAAGCCCAAGGCGGGATTGACGGGTTTTTCTGTATCCAACCTGCATATCCCCGGCTTTGAGCAGCCCTGGGAACAGGGTACCGGCGCGCGTCCCGCGCGCATTGCCTCGGCGCTGGCCATCATGACGGAGGGCCCCCTGGGTGGCGCCGCTTTCAACAACGAATTCGGCCGCCCCAATCTGGCAGGTTATTTCCGTACTTTCGAATTGCCCTTCGACGGTCGCATGCGGGGGTATCACAAGCCCATCATGCTGGCCGGCGGGTTGGGGGCAATCGACGCACGCCATGCGTTCAAAAAACCCCTCGCGGCAGGCTGTCTGTTCGTCCAGCTGGGCGGGCCGGGCATGCGCATCGGCCTGGGCGGGGGCGCGGCCTCTTCCATGCAAAGCGGTCACAATACCGAAGACCTCGATTTCGATTCGGTGCAGCGCGCCAATCCGGAAATGCAACGGCGCGCCCAGGAAGTGATTGACCGCTGCTGGCAACTGGGCGATGACAACCCCATCCTGGCCATTCATGACGTGGGGGCCGGCGGGCTGTCCAACGCCTTTCCCGAGCTCGCCCACGATGGCGGGGTCGGGGCCATCTTCGACCTGCGCAGGATTCCCTCCGAAGAACCCGGCATGTCGCCGCGCGAAATCTGGAGCAACGAGTCCCAGGAACGCTACGTGCTGGCCATCCGCCCTGAAAGCCGCATCCTGTTCGAAGCGCTCTGCGCGCGCGAACGTTGTCCCTATGCCTTTGTCGGAGAAGCCACGGCGGCACACCGCCTGCGCGTGGAGGATCCGCTGCTGGGCGTGGCTCCGGTGGACATGGACCTCGACGCATTGCTGGGCAAACCGCCGCGCATGATGCGCGATGTCAAAAGACCTGCGCTCGCGTTGCCACGGCTGGATCTTGCCGAAGCCGAGGCCGACCTCCCGGGCGCACTCGCACGGGTGTTGCGCCTGCCCGGCGTTGCCGACAAGACGTTTCTCATCACGATCGGCGATCGCACCGTGGGCGGCCTGTGCGCCCGCGACCCCTGCGTGGGACCGTGGCAGGTCCCGGTGGCCGACGTGGCCGTGACGCTGGCCGGTTTCTCCGGCACTCGTGGCGAGGCGTTCGCCATCGGCGAACGCGCCCCCGTGGCATTGCTCTCGGGCCCTGCTTCGGGGCGGATGGCGGTAGGTGAAGCCGTCACCAACCTCGCGGCTGCAGCGATTGACCGCCTAGGGGATATCCGCCTTTCTGCCAACTGGATGGCGGCGGCGGGTGCGCCGGGCGAAGATGCCGCGTTGTTCGATACGGTGCGCGCGGTGACGCTGGAACTGTGCACCGGGTTGGGGATCAGCATTCCCGTGGGCAAGGATTCGCTGTCCATGCGGACCGTCTGGCAGGACGCAGAGGGCGAGCACGCCGTGACGGCCCCGCTGTCCTTGGTTGTTTCCGCTTTTGCCAATTGTTCCGATGTGCGCCGCACCCTCACCCCCGAGCTGCAATGCGTGGCTGGCGGATCCGTGCTGATCCTGATCGATCTTGGCCGCGGCAGGAACCGCCTGGGGGCGAGTGCCCTGGCCCAGGTCTATGGCCAGGTGGGCGCTGTGCCGCCTGATCTTGATTCACCGCAGGACCTGCAGGCGTTTTTTGGCGCCATCCAGTCGCTCAACCGGGGAGGCCGGCTGCTGGCCTACCATGATCGTTCGGATGGCGGGTTGCTGGTGACACTGGCTGAAATGCTGTTTTGCTCGCGCAGGGGAGCCGCGATCGATCTGTCTGGCCTGTCTCCTATCGCGGACGATCTGGGCCAATTGTTCAACGAGGAACTGGGTGCCGTCATCCAGGTGGCGCGCAGCGAATGCGATGCCGTGCTGAAGGCGCTGGCTACCGCAGGCCTGGGCGAATGCTCGCATGTCCTGGGCGAGGTGACCGATGCCGACCGTCTTCGTGTCGTGCGCCAGGGCGTGACGCTGCTCGACGAGCCCGTCAGTACCCTGCATCAGATCTGGTCGGAAACCACGCATCGCATGCAGTCCTTGCGCGATCACCCCGAATGCGCCGAGCAGGAATTTGCGCGTATTGCAGATCGCACCGACCCCGGGCTGACCTGGACGCTCACCTTCGACCCGTCCGAGGATATCGTCGCACCGTTGATCAGCACCGGTGCACGCCCCCCGGTGGCCATCCTGCGTGAGCAGGGTGTCAACGGCCAGGTGGAGATGGCCGCGGCATTTGATCGGGCGGGTTTTGACGCAGTGGACGTACACATGAGCGACATCCTTGCAGGACGGGTGTCGCTGCAGGACTTCTCGGGTTTCGTGGCGTGCGGCGGGTTTTCCTACGGGGACGTGCTGGGGGCTGGGGAAGGGTGGGCCAAGTCCATCCTTTACAACAGCCGGGCACGCGACCAGTTCAGCCAGTTTTTTGAACGCGGCGATGTGTTTGCCCTGGGCGTGTGCAACGGGTGCCAGATGATGAGCGCGCTCACCGAGCTGATTCCAGGTGCCGAGCTCTGGCCGCGCTTCACGCGCAATCGTTCAGAGCAGTTCGAGGCGCGTGTGGTTTTGCTGGAGGTGGCGCCCAGCACGTCCATCTTCCTCGACGGCATGGCGGGCAGCCGTCTGCCGGTACCGGTGGCCCACGGCGAGGGGCAGGCGCGTTTTGCCGATGATGCGGCGCTGGCCGCGGCGCATCCGTTGGTGGCACTGCGTTATGTGGACGGGCACGGCGCGGTGGCGACCACCTATCCGCTCAATCCCAATGGTTCGCCGCAAGGCATCGCCGGACTCACCACGCCTGACGGGCGTTTTACCATCTGCATGCCGCATCCCGAACGTGCCTTCCGTACGGTGCAGCATTCCTGGCATCCCAAATCCTGGGGAGAGGACGGGCCCTGGCTACGCATGTTCAGGAACGCCCGGGCGTTCGTAGGCTAGACCTCGAAGAGGGCATGCCACAGGGTTTGTATGGTCTGCCGTACCGCAGCGCCTTCCGCCTGCTCGATGCGCGCCTCGAGGGCACCTTGCAGGCGTTCGCGATGCTGCAGGCGGCGTAGTTGCGCGTAGCCCTCGGCCACGCTGCCAGCCAGTGCGACGTCAATCAGACCTGCCGCACCGGCACGGCGCAGCAGGGCGGCGTTACCGACATTGTCGATGAGCTCGGGGTGCTGGTGGGCGTATGCCAGAATGAGGTATTGCACCATGAACTCGACGTCCAGCATGCCGCCGCGGTCGTGTTTGACGTCAAAACGTGCGCCGTGATTGGGATGCCCCTGGTGGATGCGTTCGCGCATCTTGAGGATTTCCTGGCGCAGCGGCGCGAGTTCCCTGACCCGGCTCAGCACGTCCCGCCGAATGGTTTCAAAGGCATCGCCGATGGCGGGGTCGCCGCAGCAGAAGCGCGCCCGTGTCAGTGCCTGGTGTTCCCATACCCAGGCGGAATTGTCCCGGTCCTGCAACTGGTAATGGCGAAAGGCGTCGATCGGACTGACCAGCATGCCCGCGTTGCCATTGGGGCGAAGCTGCGTATCCACTTCATAGAGCACCCCGGCACCGGTGGGGGTGGTCATCCAGTTTGAAATCTTGCGTACCAGCAAGGTGTAGTTGCCCTGGGCGCGCTCGTCCTCGTCGTCGTATAAAAACACGAGATCGAGATCCGAGGCATAACCCATTTCCTTGCTGCCCCATTTGCCGTATCCAATGACGGCGAAGCGGGGCTGATCCCGGTGACGCTGTGGCACCTGTTGCCAACATCGTTCCAGGACCAGATCCATGATGGCGTCGGCCAGCGCACTCAGGCGGTCGGCCACCACCTCCACAGGAAGCTCGCCGCGCAAATCGCGCACCAGCACATGAAAGGTTTCGGCGTGGCGGGCGTGGCGCAACAGGTTCATCTGTGCTTCGACCTCGTCGCCGGCTTCGCGCAGGCGGCGGCGCAGGGTTTCGCGAAAGCGCGTCCAGTATCCGGAAAAGTCGGTTTCCTGTTCGTCGCTTTCGGTGAGCAGTTCATCGAGTAACTGGGGGCGTTGCGAGATATATCCTGCGGCCCATTCTGAGGCGGCCAGGAGCGGTAGCAGGCGCTTCAGTACGATCGGGTAATCCACCAGCAGCATGAGATAGGAGGCGCGTCGGCTGATGGCTTCCATGAAATGCAGAAAGCGCGTGACCAGAACCTCCGGGGGCGGGCCGCTGCCCGGGGCCAGCATCAGATTCAGGCCGTGGCCCATGGCCAAGTCGAATTGTTCGCGCGTGCGCGCGCTCTGGGCGCGGTACCCCGGGGTGCGCTTGAGTGCCGAGAGGTGCTGCAGCAGGAAGGCTTCCGGGACATCCGGCAGCGGATCGGTCATTTCCAGATTGGCGCCGTGCCACAAGCGTATCCCGACGCTGTCTGGGGCCTGCAACGGGGTGGCGGGAAAGATCTGGTCGAAGACGCGCGCCACGGCCTGGGTGCGTTCCTCGAGTTCGCGCTGGAACGTTGCCGTGTCGGAAAAGCCCATCGACCCGGCAACGCGCGCCAGGTCGTCGGCGTCCACGGGGATGCTGTGGGTCTGCGCATCGTCCAGATATTGCAGGCGGTGCTCCAGGCGACGCAGGAAAACATAATGCCCGGACAGGCATTCGACGCCGTCCAGGTCCAGCAGGCCCCGCTGCCCCAGTACGCCCAGCACCTCCAGTGTGGGAATGACGCGCAACGCGGCATCCTGGCCGCCGCGGATCAACTGGAACACCTGGGCCACGAATTCGATTTCGCGAATGCCTCCCCGTCCCAGTTTGATGTCGGTGCCGCGCCATTGTGAATGGCGCAATGCCTCGCGCCGGGTTTCTTCCCGGATCTGCTGGTGCAAGGTGCGCAGCGCACCGATGGCTGAATAGTCCAGGTGGCGGCGGTAGACAAAGGGGGTGACGCGTTCGGCCAGGGCCTTTGTGCCGCGGACCACTCCGGGGCGGCTGGGATCTGAGACGACCCGGGCCTTGATCCAGGCGTAGCGTTCCCAGTCGCGCCCCTGCACGACGAAATACTCCTCCAGCATGGCCAGGCTCACGGCCAGGGGGCCGGCAGTGCCGTTGGGGCGCAGGCGAAGGTCGACGCGAAAGACAAAACCGTCTTCGGTGGATTCGGACAGCAGCGCATTGAGGCGGCGCCCCATGCGCCAGAAAAACTCATGATTGGAAAGGCGTGCAGAT
>JAJZRV010000114.1 GCA_021850135.1 Pseudomonadota bacterium | reverse complement strand
CGTCACCGCCAGCGAGGCCAGCAGGAACCCGATCACGAACTTGGGAAAGCGGCGCCAGATTTCACCGATGCCGGCACGTCCCTGCACCCCGGTTTGTTCCCAGCGCGTGGTGGCCACCACGGAAAGAACCAGGGCCCAGATCCCGATCCACACGTCGCGCCCAATGACTTTCATCAGGGTGAAGGCACGCACGGCCGCTTCCGGATTGCCGGTCACCCCGGGTACGTTGCCGGAGTAGCCGCCGTAAGCCTGGGCCGCCGCCAGGCCGGCGGCATCGGCGAATTCCGAAGTGCCGATCCACGCGCCGGCAACGCCGGTGGGCAGCCCCAGGCTGCGGGCCACGATGGGGAGGGCAAAGATCATCACGATGGCCCAGAACACCACCAGCGATATGGAGATCGGCGCATGTTCCTTTTTGGCGCCCACGGCCCCGGCAATGGCGATGGAGGCCGAGACGCCGCACACGGCGCCACCCGCGCCCAGCGTGGCCGCAAGCCGGCGGTCAAGGCCGAGTTTCTTGCCGGTCCAGAAGATGGTGCCGAAGGTGGCGAGCGAGACGATCGTGGCCTGGGTGATGGCCACCGGTCCCGCCCACAGGATGAGCGTGAAAGGCAGGGTGGCGCCCAGCAGCACGATGCCGGTCTTGATGTAGAACTCCACCCGCAACCCCGACTCGAGCCAGGCGGGCAGCTTGCCCAGGTTGGCGATGACCAGGCCCAGCGCCAGCGCCACCAGCGGCGGCTCCAGGTTGTATTCGTGGGCCCGGTCCCATTCGCCCAGGAAAAAGATCAGCACCGAAACCACATAAATGAACAGGAATGCCGGCAGAAACTGCCGCAGGGAAATGCCCAGGGCGTACACCCCGATGCCCAGAACGCCGGCCCACAGCCCGAACAGCAGCGCGTAGCGCCCGGCATTGTCTCCAAACTGCAGCAGCAACTGGTCAAGGGTGTGCCATTTTTTGGGCGTGACGGCGATCCATTTCATGCTGGCGCCGGCGTCGAACAGCAATACGGCTGCGGCCAGCAGGCCCAGGCCAATCCAGATGGCCCACCAGTCTTCCTTTTGGAACAGGGTGCGCCAGCCGGCGGGAGCGGCGCGGAGAGAGGCGGTCTGGGACATGGGCGTGATCCTGTTACAAAGTGTGATGAGCCCATGGTAGGCCTGTTTTTTTATAATTAAAAATATTATTGGATCATATTCGTATTCCAATTATGAATATAGAAAGGGGGCCAAGGGCCGGGCAGGGCACAGGCGTTGCTCAAACCGCCAGAGGCAGCGTCAGGTGGAATACGGCGCCGGGTCCTTCGTGGGGGTCGACCCAGAGCTGCCCGCCATTGGCCTGGATCAGGGAGCGGCTGATGGACAGGCCCATGCCGATGCCCTTGGATTTGGTGGTGTAAAACGGTTCGAACAGGCGACGCTGGATTTCAGCGCTGAGACCCGGTCCGCTGTCCTGTATGGTGATCTGGATCAGCCCTTCATCGCGCTTCGTGGCCACGCTCACGGTCAGGTCGGGCAGGGGCATTCCGGCTTCCAGCATGGCTTCGATGCCGTTGTGCAGCAGGTTGAGCAGCACTTTCTGCACATGGGTGCGATTGGCCTGCACCGGAGGCAAGTCGGGGGCCAGCATCAGGCGGGTTTGAAACTGGAGTTCGTGTTCCCGGCGCGCAATGTCCAGGACGTCCAGGATTTCCTGGTTGAGGTCGAACGCGTCGGTGGCAAATTCGCTGATGGTGAGCGAGTCGAGCATCTCCCGTATGGCATGTCCGGCGCGCAGCGCCTGGCGCTCGCTGGCTTCGATGGCTTCCCGCACACGGGGGTAGTCCGGATTGGGTGAACCCAGCAGCATCAGTGAGGCCTGATTGTAGGTGGCGATGGCCAGCAGGGGCTGGTTGAGTTCATGCGCGAATGCGGCGGCGGTCTGGGCTGCGACCTGCCGCTTTTGCAGGGATTCCATTTCGCGCCGGTGTTCGCCCAGCTGTTTTTCCAGGGCTTTGCGCGCGCTGATGTCGCGCACGGAAGCCAGGACGGCGTCCTCGCCCGACAGTTCCATGCGGGTGAGCTGAACTTCGACGGAAAAGGTGCTGCCATCGGGGCGGCTGTGCAGCCATTCGAAATGGTGGGCTCCTTCCTGCAACGCGATGGCCAGCATTTTATGCGCCTTTTCTTCGGACTCCTGGCCATCCGGCTGCATCGGGGGAGAAAGGGCCCAGGGGGTGGCGGCTGCCAGGGCGGCGCTGTCGGGCAGCTGGAACAGGGTCAGGGCGGCCTGGTTGCTTGCAGTGCAGTGCCAGGCGGGCGCCACCAGAATCATCAGGGCATCGCGCGAATGCTCGAACAGGGTGCGGTATTTCCTTTCGCTGGACAGCAGGGCGGCTTCGGTCATTTTGCGTGCCGTGATGTCTTCCGTGAAAATGACGATGCCGCCCACCCGCCCGTCATTGGTGTACCAGGGCCGGACTTCCCAGCGTAGCCGCTGCCGGCTGCCGTCCGAGCGCTCCAGGCGGTCGTCGTCGGAATAAAGAACTTCGCCTTCCAGCCCGCGCTGGTGCAGGATTTTCCAGCGCACGGGGATTTCCGGAAAAACCTCGTAATGGGATCGCCCGATGACGCTCTGGTCACCCAGGTCGTAATCCTGCAGCCATCGGTTGCTGACCGCCAGATACCGCATCTGCCGGTCGAACATGGCCAGTGCGGCAGGCGCATGCTCGATGAACAGCTGCAGGCGGTGTTCGCTTTCCCTCAGGTCCTGCTCGATCAGG